>NZ_MKVG01000016.1:0-422107 GCF_001899155.1 Flavobacterium sp. 38-13 | reverse complement strand
TGGCACCTGGAATTGGCTGGTCGTTTTTAAACCATTGGTAGGTATAGGCAGAATTGGCGACACTTGACGAAAGGGTAACACTGCTTCCCTCACACAGTGCTCCGGAACTGCTGATTGTATTGTTTTCCGGCGATAGTTTTATGTCAACGGCATTGGAAACCACAGGCGCGAAATCAGGTAGGGTTACACTCACGGTATAGCTGCCGTTTTCTGTCGCGCTGTTTATGGTATGGCTTGTGCCAGTGGCTCCTGTAATGGTAGAAGTGTTTTTAAACCATTGGTAGGTATAGGCACTGTTGTTCCTGTTAGTCAGGTCGATTACACCTTGTGATGTGTTGGCAATAAAACGGGTTATGGATAAGGTTACAGGTCCGTTATCACAAGCCGTGTAACTGGTCGTCGGGGTAATGGTTACTTCAAATCCGCTTGGATATTCCAATACAAATACTTTTTCTTTTTGAATAAGGCAGCCCTGATTTTGTGTAACCACAACTTTATAGGTTCCGTTTTGTGTGGCAACATAGCTGCTTTGGTTGGCTCCCGGAATTGGGTCGTTGTTACGGAACCACGCAAATTGAGGAGCAGTGGCATCGGTAGATACGGATAGTGTTTTTTGTTCGCCCGGTATCAGTATGTCAAAAGCAGGTGAAGTTGTAGTGATTGTGAAAGTAGGAATCTGCAATGCAACAGTATTTGACTGTTTCGTGCAGGTGCCACTTGTGGCTATAAGATAGTAATTGCCTTCTTCAGATGCCGTATGCGTGCTGGAAACGGCTCCTGCTATTGCAATATCGTTTTTAAACCATTGATAAGTATAGGCGGTATTGGTGATATTGGATGAAAGCAGAACAGTTCCGTTTTCGCATAGTGGACCATTGTTGGTTATAGTATTGTTTTCAAGGGCAAGATTTACGGCTATGGTATTTGACGTAACAACGCCAAAATCAGGAATGGTAATTTTTAATAGATAGTTTCCGTTTTCAGACGGACTGTTTACCGGAAGCGAAATGTTTGTCGCACCAGGAATTGCAATATCGTTTTTATACCATTGGTAGCTGTAATTGTAAGTGTTGCCAAGAAGGTTTATGTTGTTGTTTTCTGTAATGGCATCAAATCGTGAAATTGACAGTGTTGTAGCTGTGCTTGTGCAGGAAGTATAGCCTGTTCCGGTTTGGACTTGCACATCAAAACCTGATGGATAGACTACGGATACGGTGCTTTCTTTCGTTATGTTGCAAGGTTGTGCTTCAGTAACTGAAACAGTATAATCTCCGGCCTGTGTTATATTCAGTGCAGCTTGTGTTGCTCCGGGTAATGGAGAGGTGTTTTTATGCCACTGGAATTGCGGATTTTGTGCATCGGTTATAGTGTTGACCGTAATAGTTTCGCCTGGAATTAATACTATTTGTGAAGATGTGCTGAGTGACAGGTTAAAGTCAATGACTTCTAGTGCTATAGGGTCGGACTCGAAAGTACAGCCTGAAACGGTAATTTCCAGATGATAAATACCTTCTTCAGAAGCTTGATACGTTGGACCGGTTGCGCCAGGTATGCTGTTGTTATTTTTGTACCAGGCATAGGTATAGCCGGTATTTTGTAATACGCTGGTGAGTGTCCGGGTATCATTAGGGCAAATTGCTGTTGAGTTGTTTTCAGCTTGTATGACGGGGCTGATGGGACTCTGAACCTGAACCTGAACAATATTGGAATAAGAATTCATTACACAGGTTCCATAGTCAACAATGACATAATAGGAGCCGGGTTGTGTCACCGTCAGCGATGCACCACGCTCTCCAGGGATTTCGATAAAATTTTTATACCATTTGTAATTCAATGACGGATAATAGAGTGGCGATGCAGAAGTTCCGTCATTGTCAATCTGCAACAGAAAACTTTCATTTCCGCAGAGTGTTACGGTACTGTTGTTTCCGTTTATTGAAAATGCCTGATTATGTGCAGCATAATAAGCGGCAAAAGCATTGCTGTTTGGGCTTACTTTTACAGGACTGGTACTCCTGACCCTAATTCTGTAGCCTTCCCCGTAAGTGTTTGTTGGCAGATTAAAATTACTGGTAACTGGTGAAGTTGTATTGGTAAGGGTTTTAACGATGACCGGATTTGCAAAACTTCCGTTTCTATCTGATAATTCTACAATAAATTGGTTAGAAGCACCAAGATTTTGTACCGGGAAAAATGAAAATGAAAAGTTGTAAGTATTGAAGTTTGCCGATGCGCAAGCCTGCGTAAATGCTATAGAAGGAGTTGAAATAGTAATCTGCGCATACCCGAAGCCCGCAAAACACAACCCGAACAGGAAGCAGTAAAGCAAACACAGTTTTTTTCGCTGATTATATATTTTCATGGCAAACCTTAAAGTTATCAATACTTTGGCAATGCTATTGAGTTATACAGTTCCCCCAAATTGTATATCAATAACTATTATATGTTTCCCTTTTGTCTTATAATCACTTCCTTATTAAAATTTAATACTGCTTAAATTTTACCAAAATTTGATTCCCACAATTCTTCCTTAACCTAAGGATTGGTTTCAAAAATAGTAAAAAAATTGCATTTGAACGATAAAAAAATACACTTTATCGACTAAATTTTTTTAATTGGAATTTTAATAGTATTGAATGGCATTGATTTATTGATAATTCGATATTTTTTTTAGTATATTTTTTAAGCTTTTGGAATTAAGTTTTGAATTCCAATAATGATTTCTGTTAAAGAAGAAAGCGCACCTATAACTTATCTTTCATATTAATTACTATTACCAATCAAAATAACCAATGAATTATGATAGGGTGCGCTTTCTTAATTGTTTTTTCAGAACTATATTTTTATAAAATAAAAGTGTCTCTCATTTTTTACATCCTATTAATACTAATCCCTAATCACGTGAAGAATGATGCGAGAGACACTTTTTTTGAATGTTGTCATTCAGATGCTGTCAGTGATAATTCTTTAGACAGCCATACATTTTTATAAAAGCAAAGATGAGTATTTACTAAGGTGTTGGCAATCATAAAGTAATAACTGGTAGGATATCGGGAATAAGTGGTAATATAGAAGTATAACTGGTATTTGTGATAGAAAAACTTAGGGGATTTAATATGCCGAAAAATAGATTATGGTGTTTGGAAATTGCGAAGTTCTTAGTAAACAAAGGTCTGATACCCACAAAATATAGTAGTTTGCAATATAAAAGAAATACCTTTTCTTCTTAACTGAAATAACAAATGCTATACACGAGAAGTAATTCCTGTTTGCGCTTTTTTTAAAAACAAAACCCTAATCTGTTGTCAGAACAAATCAGGGTTATTCAGTAGCCTCGGCGGGGATCGAACCTGCATCAAAAGTTTAGGAAACTCCCATTCTATCCATTGAACTACGAGGCCGTCAATGCAAAAATAAAAAACAAATCATGATTATTGAAACTTCGGGTGTTTTTATGGCATTTTGTTTCTGTAATTCAATAAAACTGTGAACCATTACTAATTGATTGCTAAAATTCTGTTCAATGGATTAATTATTTGCTATATTTATAATAAAGATAACTGCTTTTAATTATGAAAAAGACTTACATCAGATATGATATCAATAGAGCCTGCCAGACGATACTGCAAGAACAGTTGGAAGAATTGGGTATTGGGTATGAGGTGGAGGATCTGGGTGAGATAATAATTCAGAAAAATGTGCCTGCCCCTCTTTTTCTTACGCTGAGAAATAATCTGCAACGTTATGGTATTGATTTATTGAATGATCAAAAAGGACAGCTTATCCAAAGGATTAAAAATACAATTATTGAAATGGTGGGACGGGACAAACTTCCAATGTCTAAAATTTCCTGTTATCTGGCAGAACGTCTGCAGATGAATTACAATTATATTTCTGCGGTGTTTTCTGAATATACGCACACCTCAATTGAAAACTATATCATACTGCAAAAAATAGAGCGTGCCAAAAAGCTTTTATTGCAGGAATTATCACTAACAGAAATTTCTTATTTGTTAAGCTATAGTAGTGTTGCCCATCTTTCGGGACAATTTAAAAAAGTGACAGGCCTGTCGCCTTCGGCTTTCAAAAAGATTATCAGTGAACGTAAAAAGATTGCCTATACCAATTAGAAATACATTTTTTTATGGAAAAAGAAGAGAAAATGCATATCGCACTAGCGGATGACGACCTGGAAGACCGTGAATTATTTCGTGATGCAATTGAAGAACTTGGATTGGATGTTGAACTGACCCTTTTTAGTAAAGGAGATGAGTTGTTGGATTACCTTCACGATTCGCACGAGAGAAAATTGCCACATATCTTGTTTTTAGATTTGAATATGTTGTGTACCAAATACGACGATTGTCTTTCGGAAATACGCCGGCATTCTAAATTTAAGGACTTATCCATTGCTATTTACTCTACTTCCGGGGCAGAAAAGGACATCCACAAAACTTTTGTAGGAGGAGCCAATATCTATATCAAAAAACCTAATGATTTTGAAGTGCTGAAACAGTCTTTGCATGAGGTCTTAAAAATCAACTGGCAGTTTCATACTTCGGGATTGGATAAGGGAACCTTTCTTTTTCGTATTTAAATACTATTATCATTCTCCTGTTTCCTGATTTGGAGCATCAACCGGTTTGGATTGTGACGAGCCTTTTTGTCGTAAAAAAATAGAAAGTACTATAATTGCCATAACCGACAAAAATTCACTTTGCCAGTTTTGAAAAGATTCGAACCAGAACCGGGTATCGCTGAGGTATTCTACTGGCTTTTCCAATGGCAGACCTTTCAACAAAAGCTGTTCGTTCTCGTCTTTAAGACTTCCGTAAAAATGCAATGCAAATGACGCGAGAAAAAGCAGAAATAGGACAATAGTCAATGAATGTTTGTAGAGTTCCAGAATCCATCCCCCCATTTTGACCGGCCAGGGAGCATCCTTTCTGTTTTTAGAAGGTTCGCGGTCTACTGCTTCAACCTTGTCAAAATCTTTTGACTCTGAAGAGCCTTTCTGTTGCAAAAAGATGGTCAATACTACAAATAAAGCCATTTGTAGAAATTCGCTTTCCCAGTTTTCAAATGTGGATTGGATGAAATGCCCTGAATATAAATAATTCCAAAGTATTATGGGAGTTGCTCCGTCTTGTAGCAATTCTTTATTATGTTCCTGGTACCCGCAAAAGACTTGCCCAACCAACGAACCCATAAAAAGTAAAAGGAAAACCAAAGTAAGACTGTTATTGCGTAGAAACTTTTTCATAAGTATTTAGTATACCTATAAATTTCTGCTATTTTTTTTAAAAGTATTTTATACTTTTTTGGATAAATCTTATAATAACAAACTAAACAAACCGGATATGCTGCCTTAAAAATATTCTTATTAATTGGTTACATTTGGAATTCAATTAATGACTAATCTATTCCAGCCCTATGTATAGAATTACAAAATCAGCTTTATTCCTACTGCTTTTATTTACTTTTTCTGTCTCCTATTCACAAGACAGGGTCATCGATTCGATAAAAACCCTGATAAGCAATCCGAAGCTTCATGATACGACAAAATTGAGAGCTATTAGCAAGGCTATGGATTATCATTATATGGAACAGGACAAAAATTATTATGTCCTGAATAATATGTTGGGAAAAATTGCTTTGGAGAATTATAAAAAAAGCAATACTCCAGAATTGAAAAAGAAGTACACGCTCTGGCTGGCCAGCTATTATTCTACTGTAGGAACGGAATATTCTTTTACAAAAGAACGCGAAAAAGGATTGGTGTATCACGATAAAAGTATAGCCCTGTTTAAGTCGGTAAAAGCATATGATGAGATGTACGCCAATATGCTGACGAAAGCAGCACTATATGTCCGAATGAATCAGGACGACAAGGCCATTCCGCTAATATTTGACGCCATCAAATATTTTGAAAAAGACAAAGAATATTATGTAGATGATCTGGCTTATGCCTATTCCGGACTGGGACAGATTTATATCGGTCAGAAGCAACATCAAAAAGCGATAAGTTACAATCAAAAGGCAATTCGTTTTTATGATGATTCCTATGCGCAGGAGCCCAATGACCATACCAGCTATCTTAAATCTTTGGCCTATGCCAATATAGCCTATTCTTATGCATCTCTTAAAAAGTATGAAGAATCGGTAGCATATTGCAATAAGGCCTTGCAGATATCCAGAAAAATAAAAAACTATACCATCACAGGTCTTGTTTTGTCCCGATTAGGAAATGCAAAAGTGCAGCTCGGTAAGTTGGACGAAGCAGAAAAAATATTTAATGAAATCTTCTCTATAAAAGAACTGGCAGCCGCCACAAACGATGCGGCCTTGACCGCCGCTTATCATGGACTGGCTAATTTGTATATTAAAAAAGGTGATCTGAACAAAGCAGCGTTGTATGCAGAGAAAGGCTTTACGTTAAGCAAAAAAACAGGAAGCATTGATCTTCAGGATCAAGGTGCAAAGCTTATTTATGATATAAGCAAAGCGACCAAAAATTTTGAAAGAGCCCTTGAAATGTATCAGTTTCATGAAAAGATAGTAGATTCCAGCCAAATCCAGGCGTCAAAGAATGCGCTGGAGCAACAGCTGCTCAAATACGATTTCGAGAAAAAAGAATTAAATTACAAATTGGCAGCGCAAAAGAAAGCGGAGGTCAAAAACAATTGGCTTATAGGGCTTTCCGGAGCGCTTCTCGTATTGCTGATTGGCGGTTATTTTTATTACAGAAATACAAAGCAGAAACAAGAAATTGCAAAACTTGAGAAAAACCAAATAAAGCAAAAACTGCTCATTACCCAAATGAACCCGCATTTTATTTTTAATTCAATTAGTAATATCCAGGGACTGATTCGCGAAAAGAAAGAGGAAGAATCCATAAGGTACCTCAGTAAGTTTTCGATACTGACCCGACAGATTCTGGAGAATTCAAACGAAAATTATATTTCGTTAGAAGAAGAAGTAGGCATGATGGAAAACTATCTGTCCATCCAACAGCTTTTATACAACAACAAATTCAGCTTTACGCTTGTTGTCGATGAAGCCATTGATAAAGAATCCTTGTTTTTGCCGCCCATGCTCACACAGCCTTTTATTGAGAATGCCATAAAACACGGTCTGGCAGATAAAGACCAAAACGGTAAAATTGATATCCGCTTTTACCTGAAAGAAAATAAGCTGTTTTTTGAGATTTTTGATAATGGAAAAGGATTTGATGCCCAGAAAACCATAAGCAACCACAAGTCGTTGGCAATGACAATCACCAAAGAACGGTTGATTAGCTACACCAAAAATCAGGACTTTGTCGTACAGACCGATACGATAAAAGATAAAGATGAGAAGGTTTTGGGTGCTAAGGTCGTTTTTGAAATACCTTATATTTATGAGAGTTAGGGTTTTTGGTTTGGTTTGAAAACTGTTAGATTGAGAATATTGTATAAAAAAATCCTGATAGAATATCAGGATTTTTTTGATTTAAGGTATTTCTAAAGCAGTTCTTGTATAAGAAGCTTATTTTTTAATGATCACCTCAGATTGGTTGCTTACAGTTATGATTTTTACAATATAACTTCCATGAGGAAGAGAGGATATATCAACAGCATTATTGTTTATTTTCTTGGTTAAATCGTCTATGAATTTACCTGTCTCATCATATATCTCAACATTTGTCAAAGAATCGGTTTTTTTAATTTCGAAATTAAGAATGTCTTTAACCGGATTTGGATAGACTTTTATCTCGCTATCAATATTGATTTTGTACAGTTCTTCAGTTTTGGTTATGTCTTTTACGGTATTGTTTTCTGCACTTTTAGGAGCGAAGTCATTATTTAGTATTGTTCCAATTGCAGTATCGCTAATGTCTCCTGTAAAATTTGTCGCAGAGGCAATGCTCAATTTAAAAGTTTCGTCTGATTCAACAGCTGTATCATTAGTAGTTTGTATTTTAATAACTTCTGATGTTGTTCCGGCAGTTATTGTTTTGCTGGCCACAACGGTATAATCGTTTGCAGCAGCAGAAATGTTAGTATAAGCAAATGTAAGTGTCACATCATTTGGTAACGGATTGCTAAGTGTGATAGGAAAAGCCAATAATCCACCCTCAGCAACTGAAGCATCTTGGATTTGAATTACATCTACTAGAGGTTCAATAATAATTGATTTTACTTCAGAATCATATTTGGCATCTATTGACATAAAATAATCTGAATTCGAATCGAATGAAATAGTAGGGGTTATTTCATAAATATTGAAATTATTATAATTAGTGTCTGATGTATTGGAGCTCAAATACCGGCCTCTTCCTTCCCATTCAGTTGAGGTTGGGCGTAAAGCTTTGGAAATTGTAAAATAAAAGTCTTCAACATCGGAGGCACGTCCATTGCGTACAACTATTTTGATTTTTAATTTTTTTGGCAATACATTGGTGTCATTGGATTCCTCAGTTATTTTTTGACTTATCTGTATTCTGCTAAAATTAGCTGTATCTCCTTTTAATTTGATGACTTTCGGATTAAATCGAGTTGTTTGACTAAAGGTCATCCCTAGATCAGAAATATTCGAGGGATTTATAATCATAGAACCATCAAATGAATTTTCAATTATATTGGAAGTTTTGAACGATTGCCATTCCCTAAAAGAAGTTGCATTACTAAAATTGATGATTTTTGGTAATTCACCAAATGTTATAGGGATGTTGCGGGTTGGAGTAAATATATTGGAATTGACCGCAAAACTCGATTTTGCAATTCTATTCGATGGTAAAGAAAGCGGTGCTTCAATTAAGTTTAAACTTTTAAAATCTTCATTTATTAGATACGAATATTGTGCTCCTTCACTTATACGATTGCCCGTAATATCTACTATAAGTGGTACATTCAGATTGGTCAAATCTGCATTTGTACAGTCAATAAATGCTCTTACGAGGTCAGGACCGTAAAAAGGATTGTTTTCAAGAAAATTATCCCTGATAATAATGTGATGTGAATTACTTTTTATAAAGGCACCTTTTTCTGCGGGTCCTCTGTAGTCTAAAATGTCGTTATGGAAAATTAAATTTTGAGAACCAATCTGAAAGTTCAAGCCTTGTGGATCGTGTATTCTACTTAAATCCAGGATTGCATATTTCCAAAAACCTATAAATCGGTTATTGCTAATAGTGTTTAGGTCTGACCCCTCTAATTTGATTCCAATATTAAAATTTTCTATCTTATTATTTGCAATTTCACAATCATAAGCTTTCTTAAACGAGAGTGCAATTCCGGTATCATTATCGCCAGCGGCTGTTGTCTTACCGATAAAGTTGCAGTTTATTATCTTGACTTTTGTTATTGCATAATATTCGTCTCCAAAGTTGTCAACAGCATTATAGGGCGGGGTGTTATTAATTGAACCTCCAACGAATTCAAGACCATTTGTGCAGTAGAAAATAAGATTTTCAAATATTATTGCTTTATCGAATCCGTATTGGGGAATATTAATGCATTTGAATACAAAGCCTGTAAATTCCGGGCTGCTACCTGCAGTTTCAAGATGAATACCACCTGAGCTGTAAAGATGGTAACTGGTTCTGTCGTGATTTAAATTCCTTTTATTTAAATCAAGATAAACGGTTTTGAAAACAGGATATCCAACGCTATAAATAGTGCTGTTTTGAACTCTTGGAGGAAAATAAACCTTAGGGTAAAAATTTACAGCTCTCTGAATTGAATCAGACCAATCTGCTTGCGGATTTTCATCATAGGTTTGCCACCATTGAGGATAAGTTTGGTCAATTTGTGGGAATCCGTCTGTTTTACCTGTTCCCAAACAATTGAATATTTGATAAATCCCGGCATCAATTGAACTGTTAATAGTGAGGGTTTTTGAATTTGGGACCGTTATTATATTTCCTTTCAGGAATTTAAGCGCTTTCTTTTCGCTGACTGTTTTGTCGCTAACCATGGTTACACTCTTGTCTATAACCAATGTATGGAAGGTAGTAGAGCTGTTTAAAAAATCAATGGCACTTTCCAATGTTGCATAATCACTTAGATAGATTACGGTTAATTCTGTAGAATTAGAAGGAGTAACATAGGTAGCTTCGGATTTTATACTTCCAATTAGGCTGTGTGCTGGTAATGGGCTTCGGGCAAATCCTAAAAATGAAGCTAGAAATACAGTACAAAAGAGAATGTTTTTTTTCATAATGTAGTTTTTGAGGTTAAGTTTGTTATAAAGATAGGGAAAAAGAGAACTAAAAATTATGAAGAAAAAATTGGTTAAAAAATGAAAAGGTTAAATTTGATTACAAAGATGTAAACCTGAATCTATGAGAAGGTTTTTTAGAAGAGATAAATATTTAAGTTGGTAAGGGAAGTTTAAGAAAAGTATAAAAACAAAAAATCCTGATATTTCTATCAGGATTTTTTTTCTGCTCCCCCTCTTGGGCTCGAACCAAGGACCCTCTGATTAACAGTCAGATGCTCTAACCAACTGAGCTAAGGAGGAAGGCGTATTGCCTTTAAAGCGGTGCAAATATAAGGCGAAATTTATTTCTTGCAAATAAAATTGAAGAAATTTTTCAATTTTTTTTCTATTTCACGATGGCTTTATAAATGTCATTGCCGTTCGCAAAGAGTACCAAAACTATAAGTATAAAGAAACCAACAACTTGCGCTCTTTCTAGGAATTTTTCGCTTGGTTTCTTTCTTGTGATGATTTCAAACAATAAAAACATCACATGGCCCCCGTCCAATGCCGGAATCGGTAAAAGGTTCATTACACCCAGCATAATCGATAGGAAAGCTGTAATCGTCCAAAAGTATTCCCAACTCCAAACACTAGGAAAAACATTAAAAATGGCATAGAAGCCTCCTACGCCTTTGTAGGCACCTGTATCAGGGTTAACAATGGCTTTTAGCTGAGTGAAATAACGGCCCAACTCGTCTTTGCTTCTTTGAATACCTGCCGGAAATGATTCTGCAAGAGAGAAAGTTTCACGGCTTATTTTATAGTAACCTAATTTTTCAAGGTTCTCAGGTTTAAGGCCTCCTTGCATTACACCCAATTTTCCATCCTTGTTCACGGTTACTTTTATAGGTTCTTCTTTTTCATCTCTAAAAACGACTGCATCAAACGTCTTGCCGGCATTAGCTTCATTGAAAGCTAATATTTCATCAGCATATTTCATTTTCTTGCCGTCGATGCTTAGGATGATATCTCCTTTTTTAAGCGTATTTATATTTGGCGAATCTTCAGAAATACTACCTACAGTAAATGGGATACGCAGCTTCAGATAACGTCTGTCTTCTTCTACAATTTTAGACAGCAGGTCTACCGGAAGTTTGATTTCCTCTACAGTACCATTTCTTTCGATAGTAGCCGTTTTAGCAAAATTGACATTGTATTGTACGTCGTCGAATTTTTCTACCTTCTTGCCATCAACAGCAATAATCTTGTCACCGGTCTTAAATCCAATTTTCTCTCCTAGAGGACTGGATACCCAAATACCATCTTTTAACTCAGAATTGGAGATATAGGTGTTACCATAAACATAAGCCATCCCTATGTAAATGATGATTGCCAGAATAAAGTTGACCGTAACCCCGCCCAACATAATGATAAGTCGTTGCCAGGCCGGCTTGGAACGGAATTCCCAAGGCTGTGGCGGAAGTGCCATCTGTTCCTTGTCCATGCTCTCGTCAATCATCCCTGCAATCTTCACATAACCGCCAAGTGGCAACCATCCGATTCCGTAAACTGTTTCACCAATTTTTTTCTTGACCAGTGAGAATTTTACATCAAAGAAAAGGTAAAATTTTTCAACCCGGGTCTTAAATAATTTGGCCGGGATAAAGTGTCCCAATTCGTGTAATACAATCAGCAAGGATAAACTCAACAAAAACTGAGAGAGCTTAATAACTATTTCCATTTTTTAATTTTAGATTCAATAATTGCGAACAAAAATAGTGTTTTCTATTTACTTACGGTGGGATTATTCATTTTTCAATATTTTAAATGTTTGTTAATCTTTGAAATCGGAATTTTTAGTTTAGGCGATGTGAAGTAATTTTACTTTTTAAAACGGAATCGGCGTGCATTCCACTCTATTTCTGCCTTATGCCATTGCCGGCATCTTGCTAACTATACTAAACTTATACAATCATGGAAAAAAGACAATTGGGCAATACAGACCTGCATATTTATCCTGTGGCATTTGGAGGAAACGTTTTTGGATGGACTCTTGACGAAAAGAAATCCTTTGAAATTTTAAACGGCTTTACAGAAGCAGGTTTTAATTTTGTTGATACAGCTGATGTTTACTCACGTTGGGCACCAGGAAATACAGGAGGCGAATCAGAACGAATCATTGGCAAATGGCTGAAAGAAAAGAAAAACCGCCACAATATTGTCCTGACCACCAAAGTGGGTTCTGATATGGGCGATGGCAGAAAAGGACTGAAAAAACAATACATACTCAAAGCTGTTGAAGACTCGCTGCAACGACTCGGAACCGATTACCTCGATTTATACCAAACCCATTTTGATGATGTAGAAACTCCGGTAGAAGAAACATTGGAAGCCTATGCCCAATTACAAAAAGACGGTAAAATTCGTTGGATTGGAACATCAAACATGTCGCCCGAAAGAATCCTCGCTTCTTTAGAAGCCAGTGTTGCTAAAGGACTTCCGCGTTATGAAACCCTGCAGCCTCACTATAATTTATATGCCAGAGAAAAATATGAAACCCAATACGAATCGCTGGCGTTAGAAAATGGACTGGGCGTAATTACTTATTTTTCTCTCGAAAGCGGATTCCTGACCGGAAAATACAGAACAAAAGACGATTTGGGTAAAAGTCCGAGAGGCGGAGATATGGACAAATACTTCGATGAAAGAGGTTTGAAAATCCTGGCGGCACTTGATGAAATTTCAAACCAATACAAAGCCACGCCCGCAGCCGTATCGTTGGCATGGCTCATACAAAGACCATCGGTTACGGCTCCAATCGTGAGTGCCACCAGCAAAAGCCAGTTGGAAAGCATTATTCTGGCTCCGCAACTCAATCTTGATGCTGATGCCATCCGCTTGTTAGACAAAGCCAGTACATGGCAACTATAAAAAATATCAGAACAAACAAATTTGTTAATTATTGATGGAATTCAGATTTATCAACGCCTTCAACACCCGTCCCAAACTTAAAGGCTATAAACATGCCAAAGAGTCTTATTTAAAACGGATACGTTGGGCGGTTTCCCTTTTTTATTTTGGAATGGGATTGTGTTTTGCCACCTGGGCAAGCCGTATTCCGGACATTAAGGCTTCACTTCATCTAAGCGAAAGCGATTTGGGTTCCATTCTCTTTGCCCTTCCTTTTGGACAGCTTATGGTTATGCCCTTTTCAGGAAAACTGGTTACAAAATATGGAAGCCATAAAATTTTACTCATCGCATTGGCATTATATGCAATTGCCCTAACCAATCTTGGCCTGGCAGAAAAACCCTGGCAACTTTCTCTGGGTCTGTTTTTGTTTGGAATTTTCGGAAACCTGAGTAATATTGCCGTCAATACGCAGGGAGTTTATACAGAAGGACTTTTTAAAAGAACCATCATGTCGTCGTTTCACGGAGCCTGGAGTACGGCCGGCTTTTCAGGAGCCCTAATCGGTATTGCAATGCTGGCATTAAAACTGTCGCCTTTTCAGCATTTTGTAATAGCCGCCCTTATTGTTTTTGTGCTGATGGCAGCCAATTACAAATACCTAATCAGGGCAAAAGAGAAAAAATCTTCTGAGAAGAAGAAATTTTTTGCCAAACCGGATGGTGTCTTGCTCTGGTTGGGCATTATCGGTTTTTGCTGTATGGCGAGTGAAGGAGTCATGTTTGACTGGAGCGGGGTTTATTTTAAGGAAATTGTCAAGGCGCCCGGCCCGTTAGTGATTTTAGGATATACCTCATTTATGATTATGATGGCGAGCGGACGATTTTTAGGTGACCGTCTAATTCATAAATATGGACGGAAAAGAGTGCTGCAAATTAGCGGACTGCTCATTTCAACCGGATTGTTTACCTCGGTCTTTTTGCCTTATCTCATTCCGTCTACTTTGGCCTTTATGCTGGTAGGTCTTGGTGTTTCGACGATCGTGCCAACAGTATACAGTATTGCCGGAAAGAATGCAACAGTTGCTCCGGGCGAAGCATTAACCATTGTTTCCAGTGTGAGTTTCCTGGGCTTCCTGATGGGGCCTCCGGTTATCGGTTTTATTGCCGAAGCAGCCGGATTGCAATTTTCTTTTGCCTTTATCGGAATCTTTGGAGTGCTGATTGCTTTTATGGCAAGCCGAATCAAGGCAATACAATAAAATGTTTTTAATGAAAAAGGGCTTCCATTCGGAAGCCCTTTTTTATGGGTTCAATTATGCCTTGATAAACTTCATTTGTTTTGTTCCGGCATCCGTAATTATTTTTACAAAATTGACTCCAACCGGCAAGGCTGAAACATCCCATGAAGTCTGAGAAGCCGTTTCCTTTATGATTTGTCCCAACGCATTGTAGAAAATTGCTTTTTCAAGCACTACATTGTCAGGAAGTTCTAACTGTAAGGAATGAGAGGCAGGATTAGGATAAAGCTTTACGTTTTCATCCAATACGAAAGCCTCGTTTCCTAATGTAGCAGTACTGTTTCTTGCAATAATGTCGCTTTTTGGATTAAAGGTAATGCCTGTAATTGCAAACGGAACATTTTTGTCGATGGTCTGGTTGTTAGTAGTATTGTCCAAAATCAAATCCAAAGACTGGCCTCCTGTGCCAGTTACACGAACCGGAACCGGCATTTCGAAAAAGGAAACCGATGAATGGGATTGTGTCTGGCTTACAGTAAAACGGGCTACACCCGGAGAAAAATTTCTCACCGTTATGGTGTATCTCGGATAGCCCTGGCCATATACCCAATCATTAAAAAATTCATCCAAATCCATTCCCGAAGCAGCCTCCAGATGTGTTTTTAGGTTTTCGGTTATCGCATAGCCATACGCCAGACTCGGGTCGGCCAGATAGTTTTTAATACCCTGAAAAAAGTTAGTATCGCCCAGTTTAAAGCGTAGCATATGCACAACCATAGCACCCTTGTCATAAGACAACCTGCTGCTAAAAATCCTTCCCGCATCTAAAGCTTCGCTGTCTGTCAGATAAACCGCACCGCCAGGCTGTGAAGTGATGTTGTTAATCAAGCCGCTTTTCCAGGAATTAAAATTAGTAGCACCATCCATATCCTCGATAACAAGACCGGCCAGATAGCTGGCAAAACCTTCATTAAGCCAAATATCTTTCCAGCTGCCACAAGTAATTTTATCTCCAAACCATTGGTGGGCTAATTCATGGGCAATCAAATCCCTGCCAAAACTACCCATAAAAGAAACCGTAGTGTGTTCCATCCCGCCGGGCAGAGAACATTGCGCATGGCCATATTTTTCGTTAGCAAAAGGATAGGTCTCAAACAGCTGCTCAAACAAATTCATAATAGGCACAGTAACAGCCAAATCATTTTGGACAACGGCCTGGCTTTCGGGATAGATGTAATTCACAATCGGGAAGGTGTGTGGTGCTGTTCCTGCCTGTTGTGTGAAGATGGTGTAATTGGTCACGGCAATAGCCACAAGATAGGCCGGAATAGGATAACCATGACGGAAATGTGTGGTTTTTGTACCATCTCCATTATTTACAGAACTGATTTGAACTCCGTTGGCAACGCTTACATATTGGGAACCGGTTTTTATAAATACGTCTAGGTTTTCAATTTTGTCGTTCAGGTCCTGTTTGCATGGCCACCAGTCTCTGGCTCCAAAAGGCTCAGAAAGTGTATAAAGACCCGGATTTCCGGCATGCGTATAAGTGTTGAATCCGTCGCTTTGTGCCGGAGGAGCACCTTCATATACAATTGTCAATGAATCCAGTACGTTTGTGTTTTGAACGGCAGGCAGGTTAATAACCAATTCATTGGTGCCGTTTTGCGTAAAACTAAGCGAGGTGTTTCTTTGCTTTACGGAACTGACAGTCAATTCATCTGCAAGGTCAAAAGTAACAGTACTCATATTTGTTTTTGCCCTGTAATAGGTAGTCACATTCCCCTTAACATAGTAATTGCTTGGATTTACCTCAAACCGTAGCCTGTGATAAGTAACATCGTAATTTTCAGTATTGGGGTTATTTCTGAAGTTAATCTTTTTTACTGCTGATTTTCGTTCTGTCTCAGCTATTTGATGGTTTTGCGAAGAGGAACTTTGCGCAAAGCCAATGCCTGACAGAGATAAAGCAAGCAGCAGGTATATTTTTTTCATAATCGGGAAAAATTTCCCAAATGTAATTAATAAATCACACACAAGGTGTTAATTTATCAGGATAGGAACAGCATTTAAAACTTTACACTATGTTGGTCGCTAACTTTGCAACTGTCAACCTTTTTTCCTTAAATTTGCTACCTTTATAAAACCAGAACAATGTTACAGATAGCATTTATTAGAGAAAACCAGGAGAAAGTCCTCAAAGCTTTGGCAAAACGAAACATGGATGCCAAAAGTATTGTTGAACTAGCCGTGCAGCTTGATGAAAAAAGAAGAGCGACACAGGCTGAAATGGACAATATTTTGTCGGAATCGAATAAGCTATCCAAAGACATAGGCGAGTTGATGAAAAGCGGCGAGAAGGCAAAGGCAGAATTGCTGAAAACCAAAACAACTTCGCTAAAAGAAAAAAGCAAGGAATTGGCTGAAAAACTTGACGTATATACAAACGAGTTGACAGAGCAATTGTACCTGCTTCCAAATCTTCCGGCAGATATTGTTCCGGAAGGAAAAACTCCGGAAGACAACGTAACCGTTTTGCAGGAAGGTGACATTCCGGACCTGCATGGCGAAGCTTTGCCACACTGGGAACTGGTAAAAAAATACGACATTATTGATTTTGAATTAGGAAATAAAATCACGGGTGCGGGATTTCCTGTCTATAAAGGAAAAGGAGCCAAATTGCAACGTGCGCTGATTACCTATTTCTTAGATAAAAATACGGAAGCCGGCTACCAGGAATTTCAGGTACCGCATTTTGTAAATGAAGCATCGGCTTACGGAACAGGACAGCTTCCGGACAAAGAAGGACAAATGTATCATGACGCTACAGACGACCTTTATTTGATTCCAACAGCAGAAGTTCCGGTAACCAATTTATTCCGCGATGTTCTTTTGCAGGAAAACGAACTTCCAATTCTGGCCACGGCCTACACACCATGCTTTAGAAGAGAAGCGGGTTCCTATGGGGCACACGTTCGCGGTTTGAACCGCTTGCACCAATTTGACAAGGTTGAAATTGTAAGGGTGGAACATCCGGAAAAATCATACGAGGCTTTGGAAGGTATGGTAGAGCACGTAAGAACCATCCTGAATGAACTGAAACTTCCTTACAGGATTCTTCGTCTTTGCGGAGGAGATATGGGGTTTGCATCAGCCATGACCTATGATTTTGAAGTGTTTTCAACAGCACAAGACCGTTGGCTGGAAATCAGTTCGGTATCAAACTTCGAAACATTCCAGTCTAACCGATTGAAGTTGCGTTACAAAGATAAAGACGGTAAAAACCATTTGGCACATACCCTGAACGGTAGCTCTTTGGCATTGCCTAGGGTATTGGCAGGTATTCTGGAAAATTATCAGACACCGGAAGGTATCGTGATTCCGGAAGTACTACGTCCCTATACCGGATTTGATATTATAAATTAAGGAACAATTAACCAATAGTTTAATGTAGCAATGTACTAATTCAGCCTTAAAATTGTTATATTAGTACATTGTTATATACCTTTTTGCATTAAACTACAATGAAAAAGATTTTCCTATTCTTAAGTTTGTTTGCGTCACTGTTTGTTTTTGCACAAAACGAACAGTTGGCTATCAATTATTTTGATAAAGGAGAATTTGAAAAAGCCATCATTAGTTTTGACGAACTGCTGAAAAATCAGCAAGGCAACAGTTTTTATTTCCAGAAAATAATAGAATCCTATCAGCAACTGCAACAATATGACCAGGCAGATAAGCGCCTTCAGGAACGTTATGCAAAATACAAGCAGCCGTCACTTCTGGTTGAGATTGGATACAACTATCAATTGCAGAAAGATGCCGGAAAAGCTAAAAAGTTTTATGAACAGGCAATAAGCAAGATTAATGAAAATCCATCCAACGTCTATGCCGTGGCCAACACTTTCGAGAAAAAAGTATTGCTGGAATATGCTCTGGAGTCCTATAATCTGGCAATAAAGCTGGAACCCAAATTCAAATTCAATTACCAAATGGCTGTCATTTACGGACAGTTGGGCAAGATGGACCTCATGATTGACACCTTTCTGGAAGAAGCCTATTCCAACCAGAACAATACTATCATGATCCAAAACCAGCTTTCGCGTTTCATGACAGAAGAAGCTGAAGAAACATTCAATACAGCATTGCGCAAGGCGCTTCTGGTTCGAGCCCAAAAAAATCAGGACATATTCTGGAATCAGTTCCTAAGCTGGTTTTTTGTACAGCAAAAAGATTATGCCAAAGCATTTATCCAGGAAAAGGCCATCTACAGACGTGACCCGGAATCTTTTTCGAATATCGTGAACCTGGCCGAACTGGCAATGGAAGAGAATGAAGAAGAAACAGCAAAGGAAATTTTTGCCTTTGTGTTGGAAAACACGCAGGATTTGGATTTGCAAATCAGGGCGCATTATTTTTTAATGGAATCGAAAATTCAAAAAGCACCCGAAAAAGAATATCCTGCCATAAAAAGCGAACTGGATTTATTGGTTAAAAAATACGGAATAAGTCCTTATACCTTATCATTACAGATATTACAGGCTCATTTTGCAACTTTTAATCTTAAAAATCCGGAAGAAGGAAAAACCATTTTAAAACGCGCATTGGAATTGCCTCTGAATAAATACCAGACCGCAGATGTAAAAATGGAATTGGCCGATATTCTGCTTTATGAAGAAAAATTCAATCAGGCATTGATTTATTATTCCCAGATAGAAGAAGATTTGAAGAACGATGCCGTTGGACATGAAGCAAGCCTGAAAGCGGCTAAAACCAGCTATTTCAAAACCGATTTTGAATGGGCGCTTAAACAATTTAAGGAACTAAAGTCAGCCTCAACACAGCTTATAGCAAATGATGCTTTGGAATTGTTTCTTTTAATTAATGACAATACGGTAGCAGATTCGACACAGGTCGGGTTAAAGAAATTTGCCAGAGGCGATTATTTGCTGTATCAGAATAAAAACAAGGAAGCACTGGAACAATTCCAATCGATATTGAAGGAATACAAAGGCCAGGAAATCGAAGACGAAACACTGTTGCGAATTGGCGAGACTTATGAAAAGCTAGGGGACTACAATGCCGCCTTGGCACAATATCAAGGGATAATCGATAACCACAAAGACGGAATCTATATTGATGAAGCGCTTTATTTTTCGGCAGAGATTTATAATAAAAAACTGAAAGATACTGATAAGGCAAAAGCATTATACGAGCAAATCTTATTCAACCACGAAGACAGTATCTATTTTGTAGAGGCAAGAAAAAAATTCAGGCAGTTGCGGGGCGATACGAATTTATAATTATAGAATTACGAATTACGAATTACGAATTACGAATTACGAATTTTCAAAATAAACCGCTTCATTAGCGGAATCTAAAAATCTAATATTCTAAGAAATGATAATATACAACGTAACCATAAATATTCACGAATCGGTACATGACGAATGGCTTCATTGGATGCAGCACAAGCACATTCCGGAAATTCTCGGAACTGGAAAGTTCTCTTCGGCACGTCTTGTAAAAGTTCTGGTAGAAGAAGAAATGGGTGGAGTAACCTATTCAGTGCAATATTGGGCAGATTCCAGAGAAAATCTGGACAGCTACTATAAGGAACACGCACCCGGATTCAGAGAAGAAGGACAAAGACTGTTTGGCGACAAAATGCTTGCCTTCCGGACAGAACTGGAATTCATTAGTGACCATAAATCGGTTTAGATGAAATTAGAAATCAGATAATAGATGGCAGATGAAAGATAATAGATGTTAGGTAATCTAAAATCATAAATCTAAAATCATAATAAGACAGCAGATAATAGATGATAGATGACAGACAGTTAGGTAATCCGAAATCATAAATCTAAAATCATAAATCTAAAATCGCAAATCATAAATAAGACAGCAGATAATAGATGATAGATAACAGACAGTTAGGTAATCCGAAATCATAAATCTAAAATCACAAATCAAAAATCCCACATCAAAATGGATAAAGTAAAAGCCAAGAAACATCTTGGACAGCATTTCCTTACGGACGAAAACATAGCAAAGAAAATCGCAGATACGCTCCATTTTGAAGGCTATGATAATGTTTTGGAAATAGGCCCGGGAATGGGAGTATTGACAAAATACCTGCTTGAAAAACCGGTAAACACTTATGTGATTGAAATCGATACAGAATCGGTGGATTATCTGAATGCGAATTATCCGAAATTGCAGGGTCATATCCTATCACAGGATTTCCTGAAATACGACATTAATAAAACCTTTGAAGGGAAACAGTTCGCCATCATTGGCAACTTTCCCTATAACATATCTTCACAGATTGTTTTCCGGGCTTTGGAATTGCGAAATCAGGTGGCAGAATTTTCAGGAATGTTCCAGAAAGAAGTAGCCGAAAGAATCTGTGAGAAAAAAGGAACTAAAACCTACGGCATATTATCGGTACTGGCACAGGCGTTTTACGACGCGGAATACCTTTTTACTGTACATGAAAATGTATTCAATCCGCCGCCTAAAGTAAAATCAGGTGTGTTGAGACTTAAAAGAAAAGAAAACTTTACGCTGCCCTGCAATGAAAAGCTCTTTTTTACAGTGGTAAAAACCGCTTTCCAACAACGAAGAAAAACATTGCGAAACAGCTTAAAATCCCTAAATCTTTCGGAAAATTTAAGAGAAGATACTATCTTTGACCTCCGTCCGGAACAGCTGGATGTACAGCAATTCATAGCAATAACCCAAAAAATAGAAGCCGATGCAATTTAAAATCAGTAAGGAGCTTATTCTTCAGATTGAAGAATTAATCTTAAGCAAAAAAGACCAGCAGCTGGAAGCCTTGCTTAACGATATGCACCACGCTGATATTGCCGAAATCCTTGACGAACTGGATTTTGATGAGGCCACCTATATTTTCAAAATCCTTGATAGCGAAAAAACAGCCGAAATTCTTCTTGAATTAGAAGACGACCTTCGTGAAAACATCCTAAGCAGGCTTTCTCCAAAAGAAATTGCAGAAGAGCTTGACGAGTTGGATACGGATGACGCGGCCGACATTATCGCTGAACTTTCTACCGACATTAAAAATGAGGTAATCTCTGAACTTATTGACGTTGAACACGCGAAAGACATTGTTGACCTTTTGCGCTATGACGAAGATACTGCCGGGGGTCTTATGGGAAAAGAGCTCGTGAAGGTAAACGAAAACTGGAACGTATTAACCTGCGTGAAAGAAATGAGAATACAGGCGGAAAATGTTTCCAGAGTACACTCTATTTATGTGGTTGATGATGAAAACAGGCTCAAAGGAAGGCTTTCGCTTAAAGACCTTTTGACGACTTCTACCAAAACACCAATCAGTGAAGTATATATCCCGAAAGTTGATTACGTGCGTGTCGATACGGAAGATGTTGAAGTAGCGCGTATCATGCAGAAATATGACCTGGAAGCTATTCCTGTCGTAGATGAATTGGGACGGCTTGTGGGAAGAATTACGATTGACGATATCGTTGACGTTATCAAGGACGAAGCCGACAAAGATTACCAGTTAGCAGCGGGTATCTCACAGGACGTTGAGGCAGATGACAGTATTCTGGAGCTTACAAAAGCACGCTTGCCATGGCTTGTTCTGGCGCTTTTGGGAGGCTTTATATCTGTTCGTGTACTTGGACTTTTTGAAGGAGCAATGACAGAGCATGGAAACCTGTTTTTCTTTACGCCACTAATTGCGGCGATGGCAGGAAATGTTGGAGTGCAATCTTCTGCGATTATTGTACAGGGTCTTGCCAACAATACGTTGAGTGGCTCGCTTTTTAGCCGATTGATAAAAGAGATTTCCCTGAGCCTTTTAAACGGGGTTATTCTCGCTTCCATATTGTTTATTGGTAGCCATTTCCTTCTGAATGTAGAATTCATAATCGGGGTTATTGTGACCAGTGCCTTGATTTCCGTTATCATTATAGCATCGCTTATCGGAACGTTTGTTCCTCTTTTATTGAATAAGTTTGGAATAGACCCGGCCCTGGCAACAGGTCCGTTTATTACGACCAGTAACGACATTTGCGGAATATTAATCTATTTTTCTATCGCAAAACTTATCCTCGGTTTTTAAAAGCAAATCGCTTCGGTATAGGATTGCATAGTATGTAACCATAAAAATTCTATCGAAGAATGGTGCCTGAAGAAATAAAAATACTACACATTGACAGCAATCATCCTCTGTTGCTAAGTCAGTTGCAAGAAGCCGGTTTCACAAACCACGAAGATTTTAAATCTTCAAAAGAAGAAATAGAAGCCAAAATCCACGACTATAACGGAATTGTAATTCGCAGCCGTTTTAAAATTGACAAAACCTTTTTGGATAAGGCAACCAAACTGCAATTTATTGCCAGAGTAGGAGCAGGTCTTGAAAGTATTGATTGCGATTATGCGCTTTCGAAAAAAATAAGCCTGATTGCGGCTCCGGAAGGAAACCGAAATGCGGTTGGAGAACACGCCTTGGGAATGCTGCTGTCACTTTTCAACAAACTAAACCAGGCCGACAGAGAAATCCGTTCCGGACATTGGAACCGTGAGAAAAACCGCGGACACGAACTGGACGGTAAAACGGTAGGTATCATCGGATATGGCAATATGGGAAAATCCTTTGCCAAAAAACTACGCGGATTTGATGTTGAGGTGCTTTGCTATGATATTCTGGAAAATGTTGGCGATGCCAATGCAAAACAGGTGTCGTTAGAGGAACTTCAGCAAAAATCAGATGTGTTGAGCCTGCACATTCCGTGGACTCCGGAAACGGACAAACTGGTCAATGCAGACTATTTCAATGCTTTTGCTAAACCATTCTGGCTCATCAATACATCAAGAGGCAAAAATGTAGTAACCGCCGATTTGGTACAGGCTTTAGAAACAGGCAAGATTTTAGGAGCCGGATTGGATGTGTTGGAATATGAAAAACTGTCTTTTGAAACGCTGTTTGAAGAAGATAAAATTCCGGAAGCTTTCCAATATCTTCTGGAATCAGACAAAGTCCTGATGTCGCCGCATATTGCCGGTTGGACTTTTGAAAGCCATGAAAAATTAGCGCAGACCATCGCAGATAAAATCAAGGAATTGTATTTTGGTAAAAAGGCAGAGGTAAAAACACCAAACCGCGTTACGGGAATTGGAGGCTTCTTCTTTAAATCCGAAGATCCGAAAGCATTGAGAGATTGGTATAAAAAACATTTAGGATTGAATACAGACGACTATGGCTGTACATTCTGGTGGAAAGATAAAGAAGGATATGACTGTGCTACACAATGGTCGCCGTTTAAAAGTGACACCAATTATTTCAGTCCGTCCGAAAAACAATTCATGCAGAATTTCAGGGTTGAAAATCTGGAAGAACTGTTGGTCACGCTAAAGCAGGAAGGCGTTCAGATTATTGGGGAAATGGAAAGCTATGATTATGGAAAATTCGGATGGATTCTTGATATAGAAAGGAATAAGATTGAATTATGGGAGCCTGTAGATAAAGTCTTTCTTTAATAATGACATAAAATTCATACAAAGAGATTGTCCATCCAATATTTTTGTTAATTTTAGCAATTATAAACATCAAAAACAAAAATAAAATGGAATTAGAAAGACCAGAAAACTATGGTGTTATCCCTGAATTTAGGGTGGACCCAATCGTAGTTTTGCTTTTAGGATTTATCACCTGCGGATTATATTTGATTTATTGGAATATTAAGGTAGCACAAGTATTAAATGCTGTAGCAGGCAAAGAAGTTATTTCTCAGCCAATTGCTATTTTCTCAGGATGCTGTATGCCGGTAAATCTGTATTTCTACTATTTGGCAGGAAAAGAAGGTTTGCCTAAAGTTTATGAAAGAACTGGTGAAAGGGAAAAAGACCAGTCAACACTATTGTTAATTCTTGGTTTCTTGTTCCCAATGGTAGCCGCAATGATTGTTCAAGGTGATATCAACAAGTTATACAAGTAATAGAAAGATTCAACTGAAAATATTTGGAATTATCGGGGCATTATTGACCCTGATAATTCCATTTTTTTTAATGCTGCACAATCACGACAATCATCTGGAAACAGACCAGTCTTTGTGTCCGTTTAAGATGTTGACAGGTTTTCCGTGTCCGGGATGTGGCATCACCAAATCATTGGTCTATTTGTATGAAGGCGATTTGCAAAAAAGCTTATCCTATCATCTCTTTGGACCTTTTGCTTTTGTTTTCTGCATAGTCGTTATCATAGTATTGACGCTGGAGCTAAAAACACAAAAAGAATATTTCAATTCGGTTTTTTACAGTAAAAAGATGGCCTATTTATTAGGAGCAATTTTAATTATATATCATATAGTCAGATTGGTATACTTCGTACGGGAAAATACCTTTGATGACATTTTAAGACAGTCTATCTGGAAGTAGATACCAATAAAAAAGCCTGAGAATTTCTCAGGCTTTTCTTTTATATTGAATTTTTTTGTCCATGCTTTGCGACTCTGTGCCTTTGCGTGAAATACAGCTCGCAAAGACGCTAAGCCGCAAAGTTTTTATGCTTGTTTAAGTTTTAGAACTATAATTTTTCTCCTTTTTCGGCCAGTTTTCTTTCCAACTCTGCCTGAAATTCTTCCATTACCGGTTTCATCGTACTCTCCGGAATGTCCGCAATTCGAATATACATCAATCCATCAACCGCATTGTTAAACAGCGGGTCTACATTAAACGCCACAACCTTGGCGTTCTGCTTGATGTATTTTTTAATCAATACCGGAAGGCGTAGGTTGCCCGGTTCCAGCTCATCGATAAGCTTGTCAAATTTGACAAGGTCGGCTTCGGCTTCATCAAAAATAAAATCCTTATCCGCATCTTTCAGCTTTACTTTGAATTCCTTTTTAGGGTGCACATATTGTGCAATATAAGGGTCGTAATAATGCGATTTCATAAACTCAATCATCAGCGACTTCGTAAAATCAGAAAACTGGTTACTGATACTTACACCACCAATCAGGAATTTATGTTCCGGATAGCGGAGTGTCGTATGCACGATTCCTTTCCAAAGCAGGAACAACGGCATTGGTTTTTGCTGGTATTCTTTGGTGATAAAAGCACGGCCCATTTCTATGGACTTGCTCATCATATCATACAATTCCGGCTCAAATCGGAAAAGCTCCTGAAGGTAAAATCCGTCAATTCCATATTTAGGGAAAATCTCCGCACCAAGTCCCATGCGGTAGGCACCTGCAATTTCTTTGGTATCATCGTCCCATAAAAACATATGGTGGTAGTATTGGTCGAATTGGTCCAAATCCAGTGACTGGTTGGTTCCTTCGCCCACTTCCCTGAAGGTAATCTCCCTCAAACGTCCCAGTTCATGCAGGATGTTTGGAATGTGATTCGCTTCCGTGAAAAACACTTCGTAGTTTTTGCTTTGCAGCAATCGGCAGTCTGTCTGTCTCAAAGCATTCACCTCGTTAACAATCTGCTCATGATTGGCTGGCATGGCAATCTGTTTCGGACTTCTCGGGATTTTTAAGTTCGATGTGTCCAGTAGCTTGGTTTCCTTCTCAAAAGGATTAGCCAGCATATAGGTCTTTTTTCTAAGAAATTCAGAGTATTCTTCGATTTTGTCGTATTCGTTCTGTTCGTTTACAGAAATCGGTTTTCCAATTCGTACTTTGATAACACGGTCTTTCTGTGTCAGCAATTCCGAAGGTAGCTTTGCGGTTCTTAACGTATCGTCAAGTTTGGAAAGAAAATAAAAAAGCTTGCTGTTTTTGGCGTGGAAATAAATAGGAATTACAGGAACTTTAGCTTTTTTAATCAGCTTAATAGCACCTTCTTCCCAAGGCTTGTCTACCACCAGTTTTCCATCTTTATAGGTAGAAACTTCACCGGCAGGAAACATTCCCAAAGGCTTTCCGTCGCTTAAATGGCGTAGTGTTTCTTTGATTCCGATTACGCTCGATTTGGCATCCTTATGATTCTCAAAAGGATTTACGGGCATAATATACGGTTTCATAGGGTCAATCCTATGCAAAAGGAAATTGGCAATAATCTTAAAGTTAGGTTCCCTTTCCAGCATAAGCTTTAAAAGCAGGATACCGTCAATTCCGCCTAGCGGATGGTTTGAAATGGTAATATAGGCGCCGTCTTTTGGGAGGCGTTTTAAATCTTCTTCCGGGATTTCAAATTTAATCTGGAATTCGTCCAATATAGCATTGAGGAATTCTACATTTTGTAGATGTTTGTTCCGGTCGTAGATTTTATTCAGTGTGGAAATTTTAAGTATTTTCATTAGCAGCCAGCCTGAAAAAGTTCCCAAAACTCCGTATTTATCTGTGTTTATTGCTTTTGCAACTTCTTTAGCGGTAACTAACCCCATCTATCATCTGTTTTGTGCGAAAAAAACAAAGATAGCAAAATTGAGTTAACACATCCATTTTTTTCATCCTATCAGACCAGAGATTTTGCCTGTAGAAATAATCTTTTTTTACTTACTTTTGAAAAAGTCAAAATCTACAGCAACTATGAGAATTATCTCCTACAATGTCAATGGAATAAGAGCCGCCATTACGAAAGGCTTCCTGGAATGGCTTCAACATGCCAATCCGGACATTATATGTCTTCAGGAAATCAAAGCAACGCCAGACCAGATTCCGCTGGATGAATTTGAAAAAGCAGGTTATCCTTATAATTATTGGTTTCCGGCGCAAAAAAAAGGCTACAGCGGAGTGGCTGTTTTGTGCAAGACAAAACCCAATAATGTGGTTTTCGGCACCGGAATAGAACACATGGATGCGGAAGGAAGAAACCTTAGGGTTGATTATGACGACTTTTCGGTGATGAGCCTTTACCTGCCTTCAGGAACCAATATCCTCAGATTGGACCATAAGTTTATGTATATGGACGATTTCCAGAACTACATCAACGAACTTAAAAAAGAGATTCCTAACCTTTTGATTTGTGGCGATTATAATATCTGTCACGAAGCTATCGATATCCACGACCCGATTCGAAATGCCAAAGTATCCGGATTCCTTCCGGAAGAAAGAAGCTGGCTGGACCTTTTTATGAAAAGCGGCTTTATCGATTCTTTCAGGCATTTCAACAAAGACCCGCACCATTATACTTGGTGGAGCTACAGAGCCAATGCCCGAAACAATAACAAAGGCTGGAGAATCGATTACATCCTGGCAAGCCGTCCTATCGAAAACAGATTGAAAAGAGCCGTAATATTGCCGGATGCCAAGCATTCTGACCACTGCCCAGTTCTGGTAGAAATCGATTAAATAAGCTAAAAACGAGTAAGAAATAAATAAAACCAATTCAAAATCATGATTAAAAAAGTATCGCTTGGAGTATTAGCCCTGGCATTGACTACTTCCTGTGTTTCGTCAAAAGTTTATAAAGAACTCGAAGACAAATACGCTAACCTGAAAAAAGAAAACAGAAGCCTTTCTGATGAAAACCAGAACCTGACAAAAGCGAAAAACCAGCTCGACCTTGAAAGCAAGGATTTGAAATCGCAGCTCGAAAAACTAAAAGCAGAAAGAGATAAGCTTGCGGCAGACTATGCAGCAGCAAGTGCCAACCTGAATACGTTAAAATCATCATATGCCGCACTGGAGAAAAACAGTGGTGATGCTTTAGATACCAATATGAAGAAAAACCGCGAACTGTTGGCGCAACTTGAAGCAAAAGAAAAAGCCCTGGCGGCAGAACAGGAGCGCTTGAACAAATTGCAGGCAGAATTAAAAGAGCGTTCTTCAAGAGTTGATGAATTGGAAGGAATGATTGCTGCAAAAGAAGAAAGCATGAGAAAGCTAAAAGAAACGCTTTCCAAAGCCTTAAACAGTTTTGAAGGAAAAGGTCTGACAGTAGAGCAGAAAAACGGAAAAGTATATGTTTCTATGGAAAACAAATTGCTTTTTGGTTCAGGAAGCTGGTCTGTTGGAGCAGAAGGAAGAAGAGCCGTTGTAGAAGTAGGGAAAGTATTGGGTGTAAATCCGGATATTTCTGTACTTATTGAAGGACATACAGACAATGTGCCTTATGGCGGAACCGGACAAATCACAGACAACTGGGATTTATCTACAAAACGTGCTACGGCTATCGTAAATATTCTTGCAGAAAACAAAGCCATTGACAAAAAGAATCTTACTGCTGCAGGACGTGGAGAATATGCTCCTTTGGCTTCTAACGAAACAGCAGAAGGAAAAGCCAAAAACAGAAGAATTGAGATTATCCTAACTCCTAAATTGGATGAAATCTCTAAGATGCTGAATGAATTGTAGGAAAAGAGTCTAAGTTGCAGAGGTACTGAGGCACTAAGGTTTTATGTGTCTGGGCGATAAAGCTTTTTGTTTATAATATAAAGACTCAGGACATTTGTCCTGGGTCTTTTTTATTTAAAAAAACTGCCAAACCTTAGCACCTCAATTTTCCAATCCCTTAAAAACTTAGTACCTTAGCGCCTTAAAAGAACCTTAGCAACTTAGCGACTCAGTCACTTAGTACCTTAAAAAAATGAACTACAATACACTTCCAAACACCAACCTGAAAGTTAGTGAACTATGTCTCGGAACCATGACTTTCGGACAGCAAAATACCGAAGCAGAAGGACATGCTCAGATTGATTTTGCGTTGGATAAAGGAATCAATTTTATCGACACGGCAGAAATGTATCCTGTTCCGGCACGCGAAAAAACAACAGGTGAAACCGAAAGAATTATAGGGAGCTGGCTCCGTAAATCAGGAAAAAGAAACGACATTATCCTGGCTTCCAAAATTGCAGGACCAAACCGCGGGATGCAATATATAAGAGAAGATTTGGCATTCAACAAAGAAACCATAAAAGCATCTGTTGAAAAAAGCCTGAAGCGACTTCAGACAGATTATATCGACCTGTACCAATTGCATTGGCCGGAACGAAAATCGAATATGTTTGGGCAACGAGGTTTCAAAATTCAGGAAGATGCCTGGGAAGATAACATGAAAGCTATTCTGGAAGTATTTCAGGAACTCATTCAGGAAGGGAAAATTCGCGCCATAGGCGTTTCCAATGAAACACCCTGGGGTGTGATGCGTTTTTTGGAAGAAAGCAAAAAACACAATCTGCCCAGAATAGCAACCATCCAAAATCCTTATTCTTTGCTCAACCGTACTTTTGAAGTAGGACTTTCAGAAACAGCCTATCGTGAAAATGTAGGTTTATTGGCTTATTCGCCATTGGCATTTGGCGTATTGTCAGGTAAATTCCTGACCGGAGAAAAGCATCCGGATGCAAGATTAAACCTGTTCCCAAACTTTACAAGATACAATTCGCAACAGACCAAAGAAGCTACGGTTTTATATCAGGAAACAGCAACCAGATTCGGACTCACGCTAACAGAAATGTCTTTGGCGTTTATCCGTCAGCAGCAGTTTGTGACGGCAACTATAATAGGAGCGACAAACCTGAAGCAGTTGGAAGAGAATATCAATTCAAGACAAACGGTTCTTTCAGAAGAAGTGCTAAAAGCCATTGATGAGATTCAGTCCATACGTCCTAATCCTGCTCCATAAAATAAAAAAGCCTGTTTTTAAAACAGGCTTTCTTTTTTATATAATCCGGTGTTTATTTTTTTCCCAGTTTTGATGTAAACGTATTTCCTGATGTGTCTTCTATTGTAACAACATAAATTCCTGTTTGTAGCGAACTGATGTTGATCGTATTTACAGGTGTGTTTTCTAGTCTTTGTTCTACAAGTAATTTTCCAGATAAATCAACAATAGAAATTTTTTGAAGTACAATTCCGGTAGTACTTGATAAGAAAAGTTCTGAATCTGCCGGATTAGGATACATAGAGAATCCATTTTTTGTAAAATCGTCATTGCTCAATGCCGTATCAATAACCCTGTAGACAATGTCCTGAGAAGTTCCGGTAACGAACAGTTCGCCGCTGGAGTTTTCTCCAAACGAAGTAAAGGAGTTAGAACCGGAGAAATTGGCAGAATAGGTGATGTTGCCAGACGTATCAACCATTCCAATTCTATTAACACAATAGTCAGCAAAGAAATATTTGTTCTGCATGGCCGGGTAAGTGCTGCCTGTATAAACATAGCCTCCGGTAATAGAACAGCCTCCTGTTGAAGCATGTGTATATTGTGCAACGGGAAAAGTCATGGTTGACATGGCGGCGCAGCCAATTGTATTGTATGCGGCATTGCCTTCATAACATCTCCAGCCATAGTTTAGTCCGGCTGCAGTTGAACTGACCTTGTTGATTTCTTCAATCTGGTCCTGACCTACATCTGCAATCCATAAATCGCCATTAAGTCGGTTAAAAGAAAACTTCCATGGATTTCGTAATCCAATAGCCCAGATTTCATCGGCTCCCGGTGTAGCTCCGGCATAAGGATTGGTTGGCGGAATTCCGTAAGGAGTGCCCGAATCAACATCAATACGCAGCATTTTACCTAAAAGCTCATTGATATTTTGAGCCCTGTTTCCCGGGTCACCACCGCTTCCGCCATCACCCATTCCGATATACAGATAACCGTCAGGACCAAATTTTATGGTTCCGCCATTATGGTTGGAAAAAGGCTGGTTAATTGTCATTAGGATAGTACCGGTTGTATTGGCAACATCAGGATTACTACTTACAGAATAGCGTGCGATTACAGTATTCCCGGCCGTATTGGTGTAATTAACGTAAAAGAAACCGTTAGTGGCATAATTAGGATGGAATGCCAGCCCCAAAAGTCCTCTTTCGCCACAGCAGCTTACAAGGCTTGTGATGTTAAGAAAAGGTGTGGCATTTGTAGTACCATTCGAATTCAAAACTTTGATGACTCCGCTTTGTTCCACAATAAACAATCTCGTGTCACCTGCGTTGGCAATTTCAATAGGATTGTTGAATCCTGTAGCAAAAGGCACTATTCCGATTGTCTGCGAAAACGCAAAGGTTGAGAATAGTAATACTAATAATCGTAGTGTTGTTTTCATTTTATAGCAATTAGGGTTAGGAAGTAAATTTATAAAATAAAATTTGAAATTATTCATAATGAAACGTTTACATTTTTAAAATATAAGTATTTTTTTAATAAAAAAGCCCCGTTATTGTAACGGGGCTCTCTTGTTTTATAGATTGTCAATAATTTTGTTTTTTGGATATTTGACCGTATAGCTAATACGTATTTTCCTGGTTTCATTTGGTTTCAGATTCAAATCCCAGGTCAGGATTCCTGTTTCGGCATTGACTTTTGCATTGTCGCTTTGCTTCAATTCAATTTCAATTTCTTTATCGGTACTCAACGGATATTGGTCTTTGAGTGTTAGCTGTATAGCCTCTTTTTTGTTGTTTCGCACAGTGGTTTCAAAAGTAAATGTCTGCACTTTGTTGGCTGACAAGAACTTTGTCCCCGATTTGTCCACTACCTTTTCTCGTTTGATGGAAATTTTCTTATCTCTTCCCATACTCAGGTTCAGGGTGTCCGAAGTCTGGTTCGGGTCCACAAACGTTTTGCCTACATACATTCCTTCAAAAATAATATTGGCTTCGCCTTTTAGCAGGTTGTATTTAGAATAGTCACTGATTTCCGCGAGAAGAAATGCTTCCTTGTCGGCTGTTGGTGCGGCATAATATTTATAAGTAGCAGGCAGTTTTATTTCTTTTAAAGCAACACTGTGTTTTTTGCCGTTAGACAAAATATCATACGGAATATCAATATCAAACGAAATGTTCAATTGGTTTTCTGTGATAGCGGTAAAGTTGGAAACGGAACCTCTAATCATCACTTTGTCTTTTTTCGCAGTATTATAGCCCTGAACTACCACTTCCTGCAATTCATTGATTGGAGCAGCATTTTGTCTATAATCCTGTACATATCCATATCTTAAAAACCAGGCCTGTAGCAATGGAGCCTGATTATTTTGGTTAGGAAGGCCTGAGGACAAAGTCAGTTTCACATTTTTCCAGTCAATTCCGGTGCTTTGTGTGACTTGTGCCTTATACATCATGTCTATTGGCGAGGCAATGCTGTTGGCTCTCAAATCATAGAACGGAGCCCAGGTTGCACTGTTGGTCAGATACGAAATTTCTAATGGCACATTTCCGGCCACTTCATTCATAACCTGAAGGATTAATTTTCCGGACGAAATTTTTTCTTCGTTTTTGTTGTTGACTTCCAATCTGTCATTTAATTTTTTAAGTACCTCGGCGAGTTTCTGTTCTTTTTCAGTCAAGGCATTTATATTGTTGCTTAATTCTGCCCTTTTTGTCTTGTAATACTCTACCATTTTCATCAATTCAGTCACATTCAACCCGGAATTTTGTCCGGAAACCTGTTGGTTTTTATCCAACAGTTCGATGGTTTTTCCTTCAGAAATTCTGGAATTGGCAAGTTTAGCGATTTCTTTCTGGACAATAAGAATACTGTCTTTCACTTTTTTTACCGAAGGAGAATTGCTGTCAACCTCATATTCAGAAATATAATTGTCTGTGAATTGTACAGACAGTACAGTTAATGTAGGCGATGTCCCAATTTGTATTGAATTTTCGTTGACCCAGTTGGCTACATTTTTGACTACAATTTCGTGGGTTCCTGCCGGAAGGTTTACACTGGCCGTTTGTGAAATTTCTGCCGCATTGAAATAAACGGTTGCCGCTTTTACTTTGGCTGTCGTAAAAACAGGTTTTTGGGCATATAAGGTTGCCTGAAAGAATAAGAATAGTATAAGAAACTTTTTCATAATTGAATTTTAAGGATTAGTCTTTTCTAAGTAAGAGTGCAAAAAGACGGAAAAGGTTGGGACGAAGGGAAAATAAATTTTTTCTTTCTTTGAGACTCTTTGTCTTTGCGTGAAATAGTTGCTCGCAAAGACGCAGTGTCGCAAAAATTCCTAATAATGGAAATAGTGAAGGTTACCTGTCAGGAATAACTTTCCGATATTATTAAAAAATATGCCCCATGAAACGTATGAGGCATATTTCGAGTTAAAGCCTACTTTTCAGCCGTATAGCCTTTAATTTTTGCAAAGCCTAAAATGGACGACGCAATAGCATTTCCTAAATCATCCTGTTTTTTGCCTTTTTTATTTTCGGTATCAATATAGTCCTGACGCTGTTTTGCCAACTGTGCCATTTCTTTTTGTATCGCTTCTCTTTCCTGTGTTTTTTGGTCTACAATCGCTTTGATTTCCTGTGGAGATTTATTCTGCAGTTCTTTAGGAAGTTCTTCTTTTTTGATTTTTTGCAAAGCCGATTTGTCTTCTTTTACACGGTCAACCAAATCCCAGGATTCGTTCTTATACACGGCTTTTGATTTGCTCACGGCGCGTTCTGCATAGTTAGAAGAAGAAACAGACTCTGCATTCTTGTCCTGTGCTGCCTGCATGGCTTTCTTCTCATAACCTTGCGCTCCGTAACCCATATAAGTGGAATTCAGTCTTTCATTGCATTTGCTGATTCTTTCATCATAAGGTGTCACGATATAGCGTACTTTTTCATCCGAGTTGATGTTGAAGTATTTTCCCTGACCTTTGTCCGCGCCATCTTTCCAGAAAGTATCAATACCTTCGATAGCACTGCCACAAAAAATCGTATTGACATAAATGTCGTTTTTCAAAGCATCGCTTATAGCTTCTTTATAGTTGATGCTTCCCTGGTTGAAAGGTTCGTTTCCTGCAATGTATAGCAATTTCATATTTGTTTTGCCTTTTCCCCAGGAAAGCTGTTTTGTAGCGTCCTGAATTACGGCACCACAATATTCCGAGCCTCCGTTGGTTCGAAGTGAAAATAACTTTTCAGAAATGAGGTCCAAATCAGTTGTGAGCGGTGCAACCTGGCGGATATAATTTGAGGTGGCGGACAAGCCGTCGTTTCCATATTCATAGAGTGCAATTTCTATTTTCGGATTTTTTCCTTCATATTTTAAGGTTGTCAAGGTGTTTACGATGTTCCAAAGCCTTGATTTTGCCTGGTCAATCAGTCCGTCCATGCTGTTGGAGGTGTCTAATAACAAGGCTACCTGGATTTTTGTATTATCATCAGCAGTAGTTGTATTCAGAGCCAGTTCAGGACCCGGATTGTTTTCCGGATTGGGATTTTCTTTCGGTTCTTTTTTGAAGAAATCGCAACTGCCAAAGCAGAAGGTTGTACCTAATAATAAGGAAGCAAAAATGATTTTCGTTTTCATGATTTGTGTTTTTTAGGTTATTGCAGTTTTTTAATGTCGTTTTCAACCGTTAAAATCATCAGGCAGGTTGCAGTGCAAAACACCGGACTTGTAATGCAATGGTGTCCGTTCCAGCTTCCGTCATTGTTCTGGATGCTCATGATTCTGCCGCTCACATCGTCATACCATTTTTTCCATTCCTCATCCTGGTTGACAATCATGGATTCTCCGGTTTGCAGGAAGCTTAAAAATTCTTCACCGCCGTTATTGCCGAAACCGCTGATTACTTCTTTATTCATAGCTTTTACTTTTGCAGAATTATACACCTTATCGGCAACATCATAAACTTCGGCCTGTTCTTCTGAAACACCTGCTTTTTTTAGGTTTTCTTTGTTCAGGACGGCATTCTTGTCTAGTTTGCCCTCGCGTTTTGCCTGATTGATAATGGCTTTCGCTTCCTGAGATTCTTTGGCGCTACCGCGTACGGAACTGCTCACGGCATACAATACGATTCCGGCTCCGTCTTCCGCTTTTACACTTTCGCTTTCAGCATTGTAGTTGCTTTTCTGATATTCGCGGGATTTTTGAAGTTTTTCTTTATTGACTTTAATATCCTTGTTTTTTGCAGCAGTTTCCAAACTTGAACTGGCAAAAGACGATTGCAGTACTCCGGCCCATCCGGCACCTTTTACCTTTCCGGTTTCATCATACGACTTCTCAATTTTATTGACGCAAATTTGTATAGCTTCCTTCACTTTTGTTTTTAAGGAGGCATCTTTCAACATTGGATAGACCTGATTCAGAAATTGAAGTGTGAGTACGGCGTCAATGTTTTCACCTAATTTACTTTGTATTTGTGTGCCGCGGACTTCAGTAATGAAATTCGGATTGTTTTTTGTCTTTTCGATTTCTGCCAAAAGATAATTCAGGCTTTTTTTCAGCACATCGCTGTATTTTCCGGATTCCAGATTGTAGCCGCATCGGTATAACGCCATGGCTGTCATTGCGGTAGTAGCCGGGTCAGAACTAACCGCATGTGGGTCCATAACATTTTGTCGTGCATGCGAACCGGCTCCCCATCCGCCATCTTTATTTTGGGCTTTAATAAGCCAAAGCTCACCCTGCATAATTTTGTCGTCAATTTTGGCATCTCTTTTGGCGGCTGCAAACCCTTCAGAAGGCTGTTCGCCCATGACTGTCATAAAAACGCAAGGTTTTTCTTCTTCTTCTTCAATTTTTTCTTTAGGTAAAGAAGCCAAATCTTTTCCTTTTGAAACCTCGTTGTCCTGCAGTATGGAACGATTGTTTATGATTCCTACAGAGACGCAGCATGCTGCCAGAAATACTGCTGCTGAAATAATTCTTGTTTTCATAATTATAAGGTTTTAATTGATTTCTAGAGTAAAATTATGGTTCATCAGGATTGGAATTTTCTACACATGGTGAAACCGCTTTTTCAATTGGTGAAAGGAATAGGATAAGAAGCCAGAATTATTTTACTTTACATTGCAGAAAATTCGCAGAAGCGGCAAGTGATTCTGTAATAGGATAGTTATATGATGAAAACAAAATGGACCTTCTTCTTTTTTCTTTTGCTGTTCGGTATGAAAACCGTTATGGCACAGGACACTATTAAGAAAAAAAGTAAGCAGAGCCAGAAAGAGTATAATTTGAATCAGGCAGCGGCCGAATTAAAGAAATCATTGTCAGAAGATGAAAATGATTTACAGACTGCCCAAAAATATGAAGCACTGGCGAAACAGCTTTCGGCAAAAGGACAGTATGCGAAAGCAGAAGAATACTTGAAGAAAGCCCGTGACATCTATGCAAAGCGGAACAAGAAAAAAGAGGCTGCCATTACGAATCGTGGGATTGCTAAAGTACAGGAGTCACAAAATAAAACACAGGATGCCATTGTGAGTTATGAAATGGCGAGCCAGACTGCAACGGATAAGGTTGCGGAAAAAATTAATTATAATGATGCCGAGCGTTTGAAAAACAGTGCACCGGAACAAAAGAAGGATTATATTTCTTCTAATATTCAAATTCTGGAAAAAGAAGGTGAAAAAGAAGAAGCGGCAGATGCCTATCAGCAAATGGCAAAGGCAGATATTGATAGGAATGATGCTAAAGCGGCGGTTGAAAATTATAAAAAGGCACTTGAAAATGTAAAACACAAACCGGAAGAAGCCATTAAGATTAAAAACGAAATAGCAAAAGTTTATGCTTCAGAAAATGAGTTTGACAAGGCCATCGAGATTAATAAAAAACTAATTAACGAAGCCAAAGAAAAAAATGATTCCGAAACCCAGATTGTGCAGATGCAGGAATTGGCTGCAATTTATTTTAAGCAACAGGAGGCAGAAAAAGGAATCTCTGTTTTGAAAAAGGCCTATGAACTTGCCATACAAAACGGAAAGACGATTTTGGCAAAAAATAGCTTAGACCAGCTTATCAGTGAATATAATGCGAAAGGCAACGGCGAAAAAAGCATTGAACTGTATGAAAATTTCTTTGAGAATTTTGAAAGTCTTATCAAGTCTGATAATTCTCTGGTTGACTCAAAAGTCTTTCAGGTAACGGAAGACCGAATCAAACATTTGGAAAAAGAGCGTGCCTTAAAAGACGAACTGATTAGCAAAAAAAACACGTTTAATTATTTTCTTTTAGGTTCTGTCGTATTGATGGTACTGCTTTTTGTTTTTATTGTCAAAGCCTTGTATTCGATTAAAACCAAGAACAAAAAAATTGCCCTACAGTCGTTGAGAAGAGAAATGAATCCGCATTTCATCTTTAACAGCCTGAATTCTGTAAACCAGTTCATTTCAGAAAACAAAGAACTGGAAGCCAATAAATACCTGACTTCCTATTCGAACCTGATGCGAAACATGATGGAAAATTCCAACAAAGATTTTGTTACGTTGAATAATGAAGTAGAGCAACTCAAAAAATACCTGGATTTGGAACATCTGCGTTTTAATGAAAAATTTGACTACGAAATAACCATAGATGACGCTTTGGATGGTGATGCCGTTTTAGTTCCAAATATGCTTTTGCAACCGCATCTTGAAAATGCAATCTGGCATGGGCTTCGTTACAAAGAAGGCAAAGGATTTTTGAAATTGGATTTCAAGCTTAAAAACAATATGGTAAAGGTAATTGTTGACGATAACGGAATAGGGCTCACCAAAAGCAAGGAATTGAAAACTACCAATCAAAAAGTACATGAATCACGTGGAATGACCAATACGCGCGAAAGGATTAGCCTTTTGAACGAGCTTTACAAAAAGAATATTTCTCTGAAGATTTCAGAAAAAGAAAACCCCGAAACGGGCACGCGAATTGAAATTAGCTTTCCATTAATTGACCGGATTTGATGATGATGTTGCAAAAAATACGAAGTGTTATAGTAGAAGATGAAACGGCAGCCCGTGAGGTCCTAAAAAATTATGTGCAGAAATATTGTCCGCAGATAGAAATTATAGGCGAAGCACAGAATTTTAAGGAAGCGGTTCCGTTGCTTCATGAACTGAAGCCGCAACTGGTTTTTCTGGATGTGGAAATGCCTTTTGGAAATGCTTTTGATGTTTTGGAAGCCTGTAAGGACCTGCAATTTGAAACAATTTTTGTAACGGCTTTTTCAGAATACTCGCTTAAAGCATTAAATCAGAGTGCGGCGTATTATTTGCTAAAACCAATCAGCATTGAAGAACTCATTACGGCGGTAAACAAAGTACAGCAGCATCTCCTGAACCACGAGATTTTTAACAGGAACAGAATTATTGTAGAAAATTTCAGAGAAACGAAGCCGGAAAAACAACAAGTCATTCTTCCTACTTTAGAAGGTTTTGAAGTCGTAAAGATGGAAGAAATCGTCAGGCTTAGGGGGAATGGAAATTTTACAGACCTTTATCTGGCCGACGGGCAGAAAAAAATGGTCTGCCGGTTTTTAAAGCATTTTACTGAAATTCTTCCTTTTCCGTTTGTACGCGTCCATAAGTCGCATATTATCAATGTCAATTCCGTAAAGTCTTACCATAAAGGAGCTGGCGGTTATGTAACGCTGACAGATGGTTCTGAAATAGAAATTTCTCCGAGTTATAAAGAAGAATTTTTGAAAGTATTTAAATAATTTCTTTATCACCCTGCCAGGGTTTGGAACCCTGGCAGGGTGATAAAACTAAAAATCAAACTCTTCATCAATCGCAATTGTATCTACCGCAGTAGAATCCGGAGCTTTTATTCGTAAGAAGGAACGGGCAGGGCCTGTAATTTCTACAGGAAAATGTTTCTGTAATGTATCGTCCTTAGTAAGCAAACCACGTCGAATCATCAGGTTGGTCATGTATTCGTTTCGCTTTTCGGCAAAAGATTTTAATTTCCCCTGATTGTCAAACTGCCACATAAAACCCCGTGGTCTTGGAACGATACTGGCCAAAAATAAAGATTCGTTCAGGTTTAGCTGTGACGGATGTTTTCCAAAATAGAAATAGGCTGCTTCTCCAATTCCGTAAACATTAGGCCCCCATTCTATAATATTGAAATAAACCTCCAGCATTCTTTCCTTACTGGCGATTCTGTTATTTTCCAGGATATAAACCAGGAGAATTTCTTCAAGCTTGCGCGAAAGTGTTTTTTCTCTTGTAAGGAAAACATTCTTGATTAATTGCATGCTGATAGTACTGGCCCCTCGCGAAAAACGTTTGGTTTTGATATTTTTGATGATAGACTGCTTGAAAGCCTCATTGATAAAACCGCGATGTGAGAAGAAAGACGGGTCTTCAGAAGTCAGTACCGCTTTGCGGATGTATGGTGAAATCTGGTCTAAAGGCGTATAATTCGGATTTGACATCCCAACTTCTATCTGTCTTTGGCGAACGCCATTTATGATGGCCCTGTAGGCAAAGTTACCGTTGAGTTTGCTGAGGTTGGCCTCGCCATATTTGGTGATTTTTAGGTTTTCCTTATTCAGCTTGCTGTCAAAAACCAATTCACCAGGCTTGTTTTTATTGTAAAGGAAGTCCAGGTCATAGCTAAAGTTTCCTTCTGCTTCCATGCCTTCAAAATTGGTAAAGAGTCCTTCCGGAAGCGAAACAATAAAGTCCTGTGCTTTCATTTTCGGAATCTTGACCTTTAGCGCATAAATCTGGTTTTTATCTTCTTTGGTTTTCTGATAGAATACATAAGGAGAGAACTTCATCTTGTTTAACGTAACCGAAGAAGTGCTGTCTACTGCTACAAAATCTTCACCAAAGAGCAGGTTATAATCGAATTTTGCCTGTTTTATGACCACATCTTTGTTGGCGATTTTCGGATGGTTCACGGTGAAGTTTACAATAGAAGTAAAACCGTCTATATGCAGCTCGCCACCATCCATTTCAATGTTTGAAACATTCAGTCGGATGGAATCAAACCCGGCTTTCATGTTAAACCGCTCATCAATATAGGGAATGCGGATTTTTCCGGTATCAAGATTAAAGAAGCGAAGGTCTGTTTTTTTACGCCTTGGGTCGGCAAAACCTTTTATTTTCCAATGCTGCTGAAAGTTATCTGCCGTAACGCCAATGGAAGTTTCAAGTTGTTTGTCTTCCAGTCGGAGTTTTTTCAAATCCAGATTTACTTTTCTTCCCATATCGTCCATCCGGAGCGAAACGTTTTCCAGATTCATGTCGGTTGGAACCAGATTTAAAGCCTGGTTCAGCAGGCGGTAAGCTCTTTTGGCGTAGTTGGTTTCAATATTGGTAGTGTCTTCGTTGGATTTTCTTTTTAAAAACGCATCGAAGTTGCGTCCGTTTTCGTCTTTTACCAGTTTTACAAATCCGTTTTTGACATGAAGTGTTCCTAATTGTACATCACCGGTAAGCAATTTCCAGAAATTGATATTGGTCTGTATACTTTCCACATTAAGAAGTGTATCGGCATGTTTTGGAACCAGCAGGACATTTTCTAAGGAAATTCCCGAAAAACCCTGAAATGAGGCTTTTTTTATAGAAAAATTACTGTCGTAATCGTGTTCCATCTTATCAGAAACCTTAGCAATTGCCTTTTGCAATATGGAATTTCTGAAAATAAAGAATGTGCCTATGGAAAGCACAAAAAGCACGCCGACTATTTTTGCGACCAGTATTGCTTTTTGTTTTCTGGATTTCATTTAAGATTTCTTGGTTTATTTAAAAAACAAATATAGCGGATTAATAGAAAACCAAAAGTCAGTTAAAGACTAATTAACAGTTATCAATACAATTGTGCTGTTGTTACTATTGATTTATGGCTTGGCGAAGACAGGGCTTTGAAAAACGCCAGCCCAGATATAGCTCAAATGTTGAGAAGTACAAATGTTCAATTACTTCTATTTGCCCTTCTTTTACAAAACCGATGTTGGTTGTAGTACGGTTGGTTCGGTAAAATACTTATAACTCTTTTCAGAGTGGTAAAGTGGAAAAAACCAAAGTGTAAAAAATTAGTCTAAAACAATTTTTGTGTTTTGATGCGGTTTATTACAGTCTATAAGTTTTTGAAAAACAAAACAATATTAGAATTTAATCAACTTAATTATTAACAAATTTAATATCACAGCATAGAGGCGAAGGAAATTTGTCCTCTTTTTTGTAGGAAGTTCATCCCTAATTGTCATAAATATTTTCTATAATTTAGTTTGTGTTTAAAATTTCACTTTTTTATTCACTATCATTTAACCATTCTTGCGTGCTTCTATTTTCTCCAAGCCCAACTGTGTCAAACTCGTCTTTTCCATCTTTTCTAATTACGCCAAAGTCTTTTAAAACTTTGTTGATTTCCCAATCTCCCCATTCAGACAAATAAATCCTTTTTTGTTCTTCCCAAATTAAAGCTATTTGTCCTCCTTCACCACCAAAATAATCTGCTTCAATATAGGCAATTTTAATGTCACCAACCTGCTTTAATAATTCTACTTCAATATTTTCAGTCAGGTAGTCAAATTTTCCAATCGGCTTAGATTTTTCCAATTTGTTTATTTCATCAAATAATTCTTTTGTAAAAGGAATTAAGCACAATTCCTGACCGATATCCACCATAGTTGCATTTGTGTAAAAATCTATCAAATTTTTATGATTAGATTTTTTTGTTATAAATGCTTGTAAAGTATATCCCATAAGTAAAGATGTTAGTTATAGTTATTCTTTTGTGAGCTCAAAACTCCATTTTAATTCATCTTTTGGGTTATCAAATTCGTCCATAAAACACCAATTGTCGCCCAGTTCGCTTATATCTGTTATACAGTCAAAAGTATATCCTTTCTTTAAATCGGGTGTGTCTTCTATGCCTGATTTAATAAAATTGCATTTAAAAAAAATGGAAAATCGCCCTATATTAACTGCAAAAATTTCTGCTGTATTAGTGTTTAACATAAGGCTATAACCACTTAATGTAAACTTATTTTCCTCAGGAATAAAGGCTCCATAATCTTCAAATAAAATACAGCCACCTTCGTTATAAACTGAATAGGAATCTGCCCATGTTTTAAAAGATTGAATTAAATTATCTTCAATCTTAAGTTTTAAAAATTTTATTAAAGTGTAGTTTTTGGGGTTTTTTAAAACCTTATCTAATAGTTCTTTCATACAAGTATTTGCGTCTAAATCTTCTTTTTTGATGAAAATTTTTGCGTTAAAGAAAGTTTCTTTTGTCAATCAAGTTTAAGGTTGCCAAGCAATATTGGAATTTAAAACACTCATGAAGGGTTTAAAAATTCGTGTTATTTATGTTGTAACAGTTGTTTAATGTTATTGGTTGTCTTGTGTTTACGGTTGGTTCGGTAAAATTGCCACTAACATAATTATTCCCGGAGCATTTTAAGAGAATAAAACGCCATGGCCACAATAATAATTCCCATCAAAATCCAAAGCCAGATTTTATTTTCAAACAGGGGAGATTTTGTTTCGGTTTTAAATTCCGGATTTTGTTCTTCTTTTGAAACTGTAATTACAGATGGATTTTTTGGAATGTTTTCTTCAAAATTTTCAATATCATATTGCGGCTTTTCCGCTTTTTTATTCCCGTAAAACAAGCTGTAATTGCCTTTTTCCGTAAAACGGGCAATCAGGAAATAAATAGCGTTTTTAACTTCGACTCCTTGAATATCTAAGGGTTGGTTGTTATTATTTTCTATCGTGATTCTTAGTTTTTTTGCAAGAGTGTTGTCTATAGAAAATCCTTTTTTCTCTAAAGAACTCAATGTTCCTTGCGTAAGGATGTCGTAATTGTAATGCCATTTATCCTCGATTTTTACACTGTCGCGTAAAATTTCAATAGTGACCGGTCTGTAATAGTCAAAAGTGGTTCCTATGTTGATTTTTATTGACGAAACAGGAACTTTATGGGCTAATTCTACTTCAATTACAGACGTTTTTTTCTTTACATCTATGGTTTTTTTCAGGGTTTTGATAGTAGCAGTTTTAAAGCTGCCTTCTTCTTTTTGTTGTTCCCAGATTTTTGCTTCGGTTAGTTTTGGCTGTTCCGAAGCTTTTATTTTTATTCGGTAGAATTTATATTTTGAATCCGGAAAATCAACTTGGGTGAATTTATAATCGGTCTGGCTGTTTTTTATGGATAGAATACGGTAATCTTTTTGGATTAAAAACCATTCCGTTTGGTTGTTGCTTGCTTCCAAATCTAATTTCCAGTCAAAATTTTCCTGTTCAAAACCCAGTTTAATCTGGTTGATTTCTTTGGCCTGTAATAGTTCAAATGTATAGAAATAGTCAGCGTTTTTATTGGAAACATTGATTGTTTTAAATTGAATTGCAGTTTCAGAAATTCTGTCTGATGCTGTTTTTAAAATATAAGGTGTTTCCGTTTTATTATTTCCGAAGATTCTCACGTCAGAAAAATCAGGATTGAATTTATCAAAAGATTCTTCCGGCAGTATGATTTTATGCCAGGTTTCCGAAACATTTTCAAGTGTCCTCTTGTACTGAAAATCTTGTGTTTGCGAGAAAGATTTCAGGCATAAAAAAAGCATCAGGACCAATCCTATTTTATTTTTTGTCATCATCGAGAATCAGATGTTTGTATTTGTTATATAAAAACGAAATAATCAGAAGCAGAATACCAAGCGATACAAAAACAATTGTTTTTCGGATAGTATTTAGATGTACGATGTCATAGAAGAACAATTTTAATAATGTAATTCCAAAAAGAACGATGGCCAGAATCCGAAGGTGCTTTTTACTTTTCCAGATTCCGTAGCTGATAAGAATCAGTGAATAGCTTCCCCACAAAATGCTCAATCCAAGTTTGTTGTTTTCGTATATATTGAAAGCATTTAGCCAGATTAGCATTTCGGCACTTAAAATCCAGATTACTAAAATAGAAAAGAAGATGTCGAAAAGCATCCTGTTTTTTTCCTGCCTGTTTATAAAATAGATGTAGATTCGATAGACAAAAATTGCCAGAACCAATAACGAAATATAATGGGCGATTATGCCAAAAAATCCTGTGGAGGCGTAGTCTGCCGGATTCATATAACTATGTATCAGACTCGCCTGAGCGAATAGTCCTGTCGAAATAAAAAGGAACAATGTAAGGCCCGAAATCACCAATGTTGTGATTTCTAAAGCAGTATTTCTGATTTTCTTTTCAATTGCAAAGAAGATAGCTGAAAGGTATAAAAGCGTGAAATTTAAGACCCAGACAGTTTTATAATCCATGAATTTCTCATTATAGAGTGTATATCTCTCCACATAGCCATTTCCACTTGTGTCTGCTTTTGAAGTCAGGTATTGTAACTCCCAGTAGTTGCTGATTTCCATTTGAATTGCCTTATAAAGCACAAACAGGAAGACTCCAGGCACAAAATAATTCATGAGCAATACATCAAACTTTAGTTTGGTATTTTCTTCTTCTCTAAATTTTCTTTGGAAGTAGAAGATAAATCCAAATGCTGCAACAAATAAAAGGGAGTTCAGGAAGTCCGCATTGAAAACAGGCGTTGCATTCCTGTAATTCCACCAATCTTCTATGAGGCTGAAAAAAGCCAGAATCATTACCACATAAGAGAGTTTTTCGTAAAGCGGTACTTTTTTACTTCTCCCAAGCCAGAAGAGTAAGGTTGCCTGAAATGCCCAGGCCAGGGTGACCCACTGTCCGTTTAACTGGATTGGAACTGCTATGGTAATGAATGTCAAGACCAGACCCAATATCAAATAAAAGAGACTTTTGTCGCCTAATTTTTTCTTATAGATAAGCGTACTCACGCCAAAATGGATGATGGCATTCAAAAGTGTAAATATTCCCAAATAATTTGTGGCAACCGTATGTTCATTTAAGATTGCAATACCGATACCGTAGAATATAAAAGAGTTTGAAAGAACAGAAAAGATGTCTTTTGCTTCGTAGATTTCTTTTTTTATCAGTTTGTAAGATAAAAATGCGGTATAGAAAATAGCAAAGAAAATGAACAGGAAAGTCAGCCCGATATTGAAGTGTAAACTGACATTGAAGCTCGAAAAATACCAGCTGGCAAAAATCAGCCAGGTGGCAAAAAAGGAAGTCAGGTTAAGCAATCGCCAATATTTTTTGAAAGCTATAATCAGTATTCCGATGTTGATTAGCGTCATGTACGAAAACAGAACCAATACCTTTCCGGAACCGTCACTTAATAAAAATGGTACGGAATAGGCACCCACTAGTCCAATAATGGCAATGACCTGTTGGTCGTATTTCAGAGCCGCAAATACAGTGAAAATCGTAAAGATTACCATGACTATGAAAGCCAACGATTGGGGCATTAAGCCATATAAACTATAAGCAAGAAACGTAATAAAATACATAATTGCCATAGAGCCGCTTAGCAAGACAGCGCTAAAGCTTTCAAATTTCTTTTTTAATTTCAGGGCAAAGCCCAATAATCCGAGTCCCATGAGGTAACCCAAAATGATTCGGGTCAGTGGACTTATCAATTCGTTGTCGATGGCATATTTGGCACCAATTCCAACTCCAATTATTAGCACAAGAACCCCGATTTTATTAATCAGATTCTCGCCAATAAATTTTTCCCAGTTGGATGGTTTTTTGATTTTTGGCTCCGGTCTTGCGGCAATAGGTTTTGGAACAACACGGATATCCTGCTGTACTCTTGGCTTTTCAGGAATTGGTTTTTCCTCTGTATAGGAAACTCTTTCGACTTTAGGAGCAGAAAAAGTTTCCGGCTGTAGTAATTCTATTTCTTTTTTCAGGTCTGAAATTTCCTTTTGAAAGCTGTCCTGTCTTTTGATTAGAAAATCCAGTTTCTGATGAAGCAGGTTGATTCTGTCTTGATTGTCGCTCATAAGTTTCGGATTATATCTTTTAAAGATATATAAAAAATGATAACATTTTGTTGTTATCCAAACAATTCGCTTACGACATCTTCAATTTTTGAAACGAGACGGATTTTTATAAAAGTATTTTTAAGGGTGATTTTATTGTATTTTGAAACAAATATGGTTGAAAATCCTAGTTTTTCAGCCTCCTGAATTCTTTGGTCTACGCGATTGACGGGACGTATTTCACCAGAAAGGCCCACTTCGCCTGCAAAACAAAAATCTTTTCCAACAGGAATGTCTTCGTTAGAGGAAAGTATGGAAGCTACAACGGCCAGGTCAATAGCCGGGTCGTCTACGGAAATGCCACCGGTGACATTCAAAAAAACATCTTTGGCACCGAGTCGGAATCCGGCCCTTTTTTCAAGTACGGCCAAAATCATGTTGAGTCGTTTGGCATTATATCCTGTAGTACTGCGCTGCGGTGTTCCATAAACTGCAGTGCTTACCAATGCCTGAATTTCTATCATTAAAGGACGCATTCCCTCCAGCGTGGTTGCAATTGCGGTTCCGGAAAGTTCTTCTTCTTTGTGAGAAATTAAAATTTCTGACGGATTCGAGACTTCTCTCAATCCGGTGCCTTGCATTTCATAGATTCCCAATTCGGCGGTTGAGCCAAAACGGTTTTTGAGTGAACGCAATATTCTGTAAATATGATTCCTGTCGCCTTCAAACTGCAGGACGGTATCCACCATGTGCTCCAGGATTTTTGGACCGGCAATATTTCCGTCTTTTGTAATGTGTCCAATCAGAATAACCGGAACATTTGATTCTTTGGCAAACTTTATCAGCTCTGCCGTAGTCTCGCGAATTTGTGAAATGCTTCCTGCAGAAGATTCGATATAATCTGTATGAAGCGTTTGTATGGAATCGATGATTACGATTTCAGGTTCAATGGCTTCAATCTGTTTGAAAATATTCTGCGTTTTTGTTTCGGTAAGGATATAGCAGTTGTCATTTAAAGGATTAATCCTTTCTGCCCGCATTTTTATCTGTTTCTGGCTTTCTTCTCCGGAAACGTATAAGGTTTTGTAAGGCAGTTTTAGAGAAATTTGCAACAACAGTGTGCTTTTCCCTATTCCGGGTTCGCCACCTAAAAGAATCAGCGACCCTGGAACAATTCCACCGCCCAGAACGCGGTTTAGTTCGCCGTCTCTGGTGTCAAGTCGTATTTCTTCGGCACTGTCAATTTCATGGATTAATAAAGGTTTTGACACTCTTTTTGAATCCGCTGAAACCGTACTTCTCCAATCCTTTTTGTCTTCTTTCTGTATTATTTCTTCGGCGATAGTATTCCATTCCTTACAGGAATTGCATTGGCCCTGCCATTTAGAATATTGGGCGCCGCAGTTTTGGCAGAAAAAAGTCGTTTTTATTTTTGACATAGAATTATTTGCTCTTCATTTCGTCTGCTTTTTCAAGCATCATATCTTTTGTTAGGTCGCCAATTTCATTTTTAGTATAGGCATTTTGATATGATTTGAATGCCTTTTTGAAATCTCCCGTATGTTCATACATCATTCCCAGTTCATAATCTGCCAGCATGGATTTTGGATAGCTCTTTTTGGCAAGGCCGGATAATTTTTCGAATTCGGCATAAGCCTTGTTTTTTAAGATGGCAGCTTCAATCGCTTTAAAATCATTGACGCGGATAGGCATTTTTATTCCTAATGATTTTTCAATAATCTCATATTTGTTTGCCAGATAATCTACATAGCCGCCAGGAAGTGTTGCAATTTTTTCCTGAAATTCTGTAGTAGAAATAGGCTGGTATGCCGAGAAAATCTGGTACAGGGCATTCGGAATAGCATAAGGTACCAGTGAATAGTGTGTTGCGTTCTTGAACTCGTCAAAACGGTAGTTAAGATTAGGATTGCCTACTTTTTTTATGTTTTCGTCCAGGTCTTTGATTCTTTTCTGCATTTTTTTCAAATCACCGTCGGCAGTAGCCAGATAATAAAAAATAGGCTGTTTGAAAAAGGCCAGTCTTTCTGCAATTCGGGTTTCCATTTCAGGAGCAAATTCCGGGCTAAGGGAAATATAGGCGTTAAACAGCGGTTGGTCTTTATAAAGGTAAAAGTTTAAAAAACCGGCAGTAGTATCATGTCCTGCAATAACTCTAAACGGGGCGATTCGGTATTTTTTCTCCAGAGCAGGAATCAGTTCAGAACCTATGAACTCATAGAAACGGGAACCGCCTTCTTCCGGAAGTCCGCTTTCTTTGTCGAACTGGCTGTCAACAAACCGTTCTCCTTTTTTATTCTGGCTGATACCAACCATTATGACAGGCGGCAGGTCGTCCCAATAATTAGAGTAGGATAAAGTACCGTTAAAAGCGTCAAAAAGATATTCGCCATCCAAAAGAATCACAAGTGGAAATTTTCTATCCGGTTCTTTTTCATAGGCTGGAGGAAGTGAAATAGTAATCTGACGTGTACCGTTGAGTTTTTCTGATTTTACTTCTTCAATGCTTTTTTGGGCAAACAGGCTAAAAGAAAAAATACAAAAAGCAGTGGTAATGAAATTCTTCATTCGTAAGAGTTTTAGGGTTTCGTTAGTTGAGACGGAAGAGCCTCTAATAGGAAAGCAAGATAGTAATTTATTTTTTCCTATTCAGAATAGGCAAAAGCAAAAAAGAAAGCCCTCCTAAAATAATTATCTGAACGGTTTGTGAAGTCCATATAATCCAGCCAAAAGCAGTTCCTGCCTCTTTTGGTACGCCATATAAGGCTAAGATACCGGCAATTAGTACCGGGAAAACACCAAACCCGCCGTTTGAAAATGAAATAGCCAGACTTCCTATTACGAAAGCTGTTACGACCACACCAAAGCTAATGCCGCTTGTTTCTTCCAAAGCAAAAATGGCCGTGTAAAAAGTCAAAACGTAGGCCAGCCATATAATGGTAGTATAGAACAAGAAAGGCCATTTTTTTTCCATTTTCCATACGCTGAAAAGCCCTTCTGTTAATCCGGAAATTTTTCCTTTAATCATCAGAATCCATTTTGATTTTGAATAAATAAAAAGAAGGATGGCTGAAAGGAAAACTACAAAGGCGATAATTCCGTAAACTAATAATTTTTCTACCGGAATGGTGTTCAGAAGGAAAGTCTTTAATATGTCAAACTGCAACAGGACGGCTGTTGCAATAAACAGCAAAAGAATTATAAAATCGATAACCCTTTCGGCAATAATACTGCCAAATGCCTTGTCAAAAGGAATATCTTCATATTTTTTCAAAACAAGAGCCCTTGAAACTTCTCCGGACCTCGGGATTGTCATATTCATAAAATAAGCAACCCAGACAGCCATGAAGTTATTTTTAAACGGAGAATGGTATCCCATGTGTTCCAGCATGAATTTCCATCTGTAGGCTCTTGCTGCGTGGCTGATGAATCCGAAAATTAAGGCAATAAAAATATAAGTGTAATCAGCATTCCTGAAATAGCTTTTCATTTCTTCCAGTTGTTCAGGAGTAAACGAATTATAGGTATATATAGTCAAAAAAACTCCCAATAAAATTGGGAGAAGTATGGATAATGTTTTGCTGATTTTTTTTCTCAAAAGTTTTCTAAGTTAAGGAGTTGTCCTTTTCGTTAGGGAAAACCAGTGTAGGCTTAAAGGTTTTTGCTTCCTCAAAATCTAAAATTCCGTAAGAAATAATGATGATGATGTCGCCTTTTTGTACCATTCTTGCCGCAGGGCCATTTAGGGTGATTTCGCCGCTGTTTCTGTTTCCTTTAATGGCATAAGTTTCTAATCGGGCGCCATTATTGATATTGACGATAGAAACCTTTTCTCCTTCAATAATATTAGAAGCTTCCATCAACGCTTCGTCGATTGTAATGCTTCCTATGTAGTTTAAATCTGCTCCAGTCACCATAACACGGTGAATCTTGGACTTAACAACTTGAATTTGCATGATGCAAAGGTAATTATTTTTTAATTCAATGAAATATTATCTATCAGACGGATACTGTTAATGAACACAGCAATGAAAGCGCGGTATTTTTTAGCATTGTCTTTTTTGCCTATTGGCAATAATTGCTCCTCGTCAGCAATCTGGAAATATTCCAGTCGGAATTCCGGATTTTTTTCAAAAACGCTTTCTACCCAATCGGTAATTTCTTTTGCACTTTCCGTGCCAAACTTTTCTTTGGCAGTTTTTAATGTCTTGTATATCAGGGAAGAATCTTCTTTTTGTTGGGAGGTAAGTCTTTCGTTTCTGGAGCTCATGGCAAGTCCGTTAGACTCTCTGTATATAGGGCATCCAATAACATTTACCGGCATTTGGTGTTTTTCGACCATTTTTTTTACAATCTGAAGCTGTTGGAAATCTTTTTCTCCAAAATAGGCATTGGTCGGGTTTACGATTTCGAAAAGCCGTTTCACAATTGTGCCGACACCGTCAAAATGTCCGGGCCTGTGCTTGCCTTCCATCTGGTTTTCGAGTCCATCGAAATCAAAAGCCTTTGCTGTGGTATTGCCTTCGTAGATGTCCTCTACGCTTGGGGCAAAAATGATGACATCCTTACTGACAGTTTCAATTTTTTGGGTGTCCTTTTCCAGAGTTCTTGGATATTTTTCAAGGTCTTCAGGGTTGTTAAATTGTGTCGGATTTACAAAAATACTGACAACCGTTACCTGATTTTCTGTAAGTGATTTTTCAATCAGTGACAAATGTCCTTGGTGTAGCGCACCCATTGTCGGGACAAATCCAATAGTCGTATTTTCTTTAGTAACCGACCTTAAATGTTTTTTGAGATCTTCCTGTCTGTTGAAAATGAGCATCAGCTTAAGATTAAATTGAATGCAAACTTACCATTTTTGTTAATAACTGCATAAATTTTTGTAATTTTGCATGTTTTTATATGCTATAAATAAAAGTTCAAAACAATATGGAGGATAAGAGGATATTGTATGTATCATCTGAGGTAGTGCCTTATTTGGCTGAAAATGAAGTGTCTATAATGTCGTATGACGTTCCGAAAATGATTAATGATCAGGGAGGACAGATTAGGATTTTTATGCCACGTTATGGAAACATAAACGAAAGAAGGCACCAACTGCATGAAGTTATAAGACTTTCAGGAATGAATCTGGTAGTGAATGATTTAGACATGCCATTGATTATTAAGGTAGCCTCTATACCAAAAGAAAGAATCCAGGTTTATTTCATCGATAATGATGAATATTTCAAACGAAAGGCAACTTTTACAGACGAAGAAGGTGTTTTATATCCTGACAATGATGAAAGGGCCATCTTTTTTGCAAAAGGAGTCGTGGAAACAGTTAAAAAACTGAATTGGGTGCCGGATATTATCCATGTACATGGCTGGTTGGCCGGAATGCTTCCAATCTACATGAAGCATTATTATAAAGATGAGGCTCTCTTTTCTGAAACAAAAATAGTAACCTCTGTTTACAGCCAGGGTTTTGATGGGAATCTGGATATGGAGATGATGAAAAAAGTGGCCTTTGATGGGATTCCAAACGAGTCCATTGAATATCTGGCAGAACCTAACTATGAAAATGTACTTAAGGCATCTATAATGCACTCAGATGCAGTGATAATAGCCTCCGAAGACCTTTCTTCAAGTTTAACAAAATTTATAGAATCATCGGGAAAACCTTTTTTACCTTTCGCCACGAAAGATAAGTTTGCAGAAGCTTATACTAATTTCTATAGAAATCAAGTTTTATAAAAAACATTCAAAAAAAATTATGCTTAATAATTCGACTTTTAAGAAGCTTCTTTTTCTTATCGTGGGTACCGGTTTTCTGATTTCGTGTGATAGCGAATACAATTCTATAGGTGCTGATATTGTAGACGACAACGATCATTTTGGATTTATAAAAAATGATGGAGCGTCAATTGTGGCTTTTAACCAAAAAACAAATGCCGTGCAATCCAATAACCTTCCTGTGAATCCTTTAGGGGTTTTTAACAATGGTATTTTTGGAAAAACCACTGCCAATTTTGTGACACAGGTAGAATTAAAAAGCGAAAATCCGACTTTCAGAGAAGTTCCAAGCGTAGATAAAATAAAATCTGTCGTTTTGAATGTTCCTTATTTTGCAACCTATCTTGAAACCGGAACCGATGGAAGTAATAAGTATGAGTTGGATTCGATATATGGAAATATTGAGAATAAATTAAAGCTCAAAGTTTATGAAAACGGATACTACTTAAGGGATTTTGATCCTAATGGTGGATTTGTTGATGCTCAGAAATTCTATTCCGATCAAAATGCAGTTTTTAATAATGCGAAAGGACAGCAATTGAACGATTCAGAGCTTGTTGAGCAAAATGATCTTTTTGCTTTCAGTCCGGCTGAGCATGTAACCCAGCAGGAAGGTGGAAAGGTCTTGAGAGAAGTGCCTAGTATGAGACTTGACCTAAACAAACAGTTTTTTTATAATAAGCTTATTGCCGGAAGTAGTAATCTGGTTAATAACAACGTATTTAAAAACCATTTTAGAGGTCTGTATTTCCAGGTAGAAGAGATTAATGGAAGTGCCATGTCAATGCTGGATTTTTCCAAAGGAACAATCACCATGACTTATGAAGATAAGAAGATAAAAATCGTAAATGGTGAAGAAGTAGATGATGGTGTTCAGGAAAAAACAATTGTTCTTAATTTAAAAGGGAATACGGTAAGTTTATTGGATTATACCCCTACAGCTGCGAGTCAGACTTATGATAATGTGGTGGCGAACCCTGTTTCAGGCGATCAAAAGCTTTATCTAAAAGGAGGTAATGGTTCTGTAGCGATGATTGATTTGTTTGGTGGAGGAAATTCAGCAGAATTGGAAGCTTTGAGAGCGCAGGCAATATCTGGAAACTGGCTTATTAATGAAGCAAATCTGGTATTTTATGTTGACCGACCTGTCATGCTGAATAATTTTGAGCCCAATAGGATTTACGTCTATAACGCAAAGGATAACCGCCCATTAACAGATTATCTTTTTGATGTTACAATCAACGGAGCGAAACCGAAATATGCAAAAAGGATTTTTGGTGGAATCGCAAAACTAACGGGCAAAGCCGGAGATAATGATAGAAGAACAATCCAATATAAAGTAAGGATTACGGAACATATCAAAAATGTCCTGTTTAAAGATTCAACAAACGTGCGTCTGGGTGTTGCCGTTACAGAAGATATTTCAAAATCGACAAGCATGTCTTTAAGAACGCCTCAAACGGCTTTTACTAAAGTGCCCCTTTCTTCGGTGATGAATCCATTAGGAACTGTGCTGTATGGAACAGCTCCTGTACCTTCAAACGAAGACAAGCGACTAAAGCTTGAGATTTATTATACCAAGCCTAACTAATAATAAGATAGAACTATGTGTGGAATTGTTGGATATATAGGTCATAGGGATGCCTATCCTATAATTATTAAAGGATTAAAGAGATTAGAATACAGAGGTTACGATAGTGCGGGGATTATGCTTTATGATGGCGAATCCATGAAAGTAGCTAAAACCAAAGGTAAAGTTTCTGATCTGGAACAAAAAGCCAAAGAAATTACCATAAACGGAAATATAGGAATAGGACACACGCGTTGGGCAACTCATGGTGTTCCAAATGATGTAAACTCTCACCCGCATCTTTCTAATTCAGGAGATTTGGTAATCATCCATAACGGAATCATAGAAAATTATGAGCCTTTAAAAAAGGAGTTAATTAACAGAGGATACGTTTTTAAATCCGATACAGATACGGAAGTATTGGTTAATCTTATTGAAGACGTACAGAAAAAAGATAACCTTAAATTAGGGAAAGCAGTTCAGATTGCCTTGAATCAGGTGGTAGGAGCTTATGCTATTGCTGTTTTTGATGTTAAAAAACCGGATGAAATTGTGGTTGCCCGTTTGGGAAGCCCTTTAGCGGTTGGTATTGGCGAAGATGAGTATTTTATTGCTTCAGATGCTTCTCCGTTTATCGAATATACATCCAACGCAATTTATCTTGAAGATGAAGAAATGGCCATCGTCAGAAAAAATAAATCGATTAAGGTAAGAAAGATTAAAGACGATTCATTGGTAGATCCTTATATTCAGGAATTACAGATGAACCTTGAGCAAATAGAAAAAGGAGGCTATGAGCATTTTATGCTTAAAGAAATCTATGAGCAACCAAGTGTAATTAAGGATACTTACAGAGGAAGGCTTTTGGCTAACAAGGGAATCGTTCAGATGGCCGGTGTCGAAGACAATATTGAAAAATTCCTCAATGCAGAAAGAATCATTATTGTGGCTTGCGGAACTTCATGGCATGCAGGATTGGTTGCTGAATATATTTTTGAGGAATTTGCAAGAATCCCGGTTGAAGTGGAATATGCTTCTGAATTCAGATACAGAAACCCAATCATCAATCCTAAAGATGTGGTCATTGCTATTTCCCAATCTGGTGAGACGGCAGATACGCTAGCGGCAATCAAGCTGGCAAAAGAAAAAGGAGCATTTGTCTTTGGAGTATGCAACGTAGTAGGTTCGTCTATTTCGCGTGAAACGCATGCAGGTGCTTATACCCATGCAGGACCGGAAATTGGGGTTGCTTCTACAAAAGCATTTACAACCCAGATTACAATCCTTACATTAATATCGCTTCGTCTTGCTAAGGCAAAAGGAACGATGTCTAATTCAGATTTCCATAGGTATCTTCAAGAATTGGAAGTTATTCCTGAAAAAGTAGCAGAAGCATTGGAAACAAATGATATTGCTAAAACTATTGCGTCAATTTATAAAGATGCTCCAAACTGCCTTTATCTGGGAAGAGGTTATAATTTTCCGGTGGCATTAGAAGGTGCCTTAAAGCTAAAAGAGATATCTTACATTCATGCAGAAGGCTATCCGGCTGCAGAAATGAAACACGGCCCAATTGCTTTGATTGATGAAAAAATGCCGGTTATTATTGTAGCTCCAAAACAAGGGCATTATGATAAAGTGGTGAGCAATATTCAGGAAATCAAATCACGAAGCGGAAAGATTATAGCGGTAGTTACAAAAGGAGACACTCAGGTGAAGGAATTGGCAGATCACGTTATCGAAATACCGGATACTGCAGAGGCTTTAACTCCTTTGTTGACAACAATTCCTTTGCAGCTTTTATCTTACCATATTGCCGTAATGAGAGGCTGTAATGTAGACCAACCACGAAACTTAGCGAAATCAGTAACTGTGGAATAGTCAATTTTTTGTGTAAAAAATTATCAAAAGCGAGAAAATTTCTCGCTTTTTTTATTGATACCATGCATGCATATTAAATTTATTTGTAATTTGGCGATATAAACTAACAAATTCAAACCATGAGAGTGTATCTTATTATTTTGTCATTGCTTTTCTGCGGAGTAGCCTTTGCCCAGAATTCAATTTCAGGAGTTGTTACTGATGAGACCAATCAGCCACTTCCCGGAGTAAGCGTTAAGGTAGTTGGAGAGTCAACAGCCTCAATTACGGATGTTGAGGGGAAGTTCCTGCTCAAGCCAACAAAACAGCCCCCGTATATGGTTGAGATTTCGAGTGTTGGCTATGCCACACAAACTATCGAAGTCAAGACATCAGGACAAAAATTAGAAGTGCAGCTTTTGAGTCAGGATATCAATCTTGATGAAATAGTAGTGTCGGCTTCCAGAACACCGGAAAGAATCTTGGAATCGCCTGTAACCATTGAAAGAATGGGAATCAAGGATGTCAAGAATACTTCTTCGGCAACTTTCTATGATGGTTTGGAAAACCTGAAAGAGGTTCATTTTAACACCAGCAGTTTGTCATTCAAATCAATCAACACCAGAGGATTTGCCACAGTTGCCAACACCCGTTTCATGCAGTTGGTTGATGGAATGGATAACTCTTCACCGGCTTTGAACTTTGTTTTAGGAAACCTGATTGGTCTTTCTGAGCTTGATGTGCAAAGCGTTGAATTACTTCCAGGAGCTTCTTCGGCTTTGTATGGTGCAAATGCTTTTAACGGAATCTTGTTTATGAATAGCAAAAGCCCATTTGATTATGAAGGGATAAGCGTTTATGCAAGATATGGTAAAACCAACCAAAAACTGGCAGGAACAAACGATTACTATGACTTTGGTATTCGTGCTGCCCATAAGTTTTCAGATTATTTTGCAGCCAAAGCCAATTTCACTTACCTAAAAGCTACCGAGTGGATTGCAGGTGATGAAAGAAGTATGACAAATGGTGGTCTTGGTCATGGAATCAACCAAAACTATGACGGTTTGAATATTTATGGTGATGAGGTAACTACATTTATTCCAAACGTAGGACAAGTAAGCAGAACCGGTTATTATGAAGAAGATATTAATGATAACTCTATTGAAAGCGTAAAAGCGGATTTCTCATTGCATGTAAAACCGATGAAAGATGACTTCGAGATAATCCTGCAACATAAAGTGGGTATCGGAAGTACTATTTATCAGGGAGCTAACAGATACAGGCTGGAAGATTTCATCATGCAGCAGAGTAAACTGGAAGTTAAAAACAGAAATTTCTTTGTTAGAGCTTATATGACTACAGAAGATGCCGGTAACTCATACGATATGCGTTTTGCGGCATGGAATGTAAACAGGGCATGGAAAACAGACCAGGAGTGGTTCACTAATTATGCAACGGCATATCAATTGTCAAGTGCTGTTATGGGTGCAAGTACAACCCAGGCTGCCGGAATCGCAAGACAATATGCAGATTATAACCAATTGCCAGCAGCGTTAGTTGGCTTGCCTCAGTTTGCTACACAGCCAACGGGAGGTCCAAGATATATGCCGGGATCGCCAGAGTTCAATAATGCATTGGCAACTGTAATCCAAAATCCGGACCTTACAAAAGGAGCGAAATTTATTGACCAGTCACAATTGTACCATGTAGATGGAAACTACAATTTCAAAGAAATTATACAATTTGCGGAAATTCAGGTAGGGGGTTCTTTCAGAAAATATAAATTGGATTCTCAGGGAACTATCTTTACGGATTTTGACGGGCCAATCAAATATGATGAATACGGTATCTATACGCAGGTTCAGAAGAAATTTATGGATGACCGTTTGAAATTTACAGGGTCAATCCGTTACGATAAATCACAGAACTTTGACGGACAATATTCTCCAAGAATCTCTTTCGTATATTCTGCAGGAGAAAGAAAAAATCACAATTTCAGAGTGTCTTTCCAGACAGGTTTCAGAAACCCGACAACTCAGGATCAATACATCGGATTGGATTTAGGGCCATTTGCATTGGTAGGTTCTGCTGAGGATAACTTAGACCGTTATGTGGAAACTATGAATGTAAGTGCTGCGGGTCAGGCTTTAGGAGCTCCGGCTACCGTTACTTTGTCTGGTAGAGATGCCTACAATTCAAATGTATATTCAGTGCCTTCAGTTCAGGCATTTGCATTATCGCAAAATCCTGCAGATTTGGAGATTGTAAATATTAAGTTAGTAAAACCTGAGCAGGTAAAAGCATTTGAAGTAGGATATAAGTCGGTTACAGATAATGGTATTGCTGTTGATTTGAATGCTTACTATAATATTTATAATGATTTCATGAGTACTTCCCGTGTTATCCGTCCTTATTACGGAACAGTTGGTTCTGATTTGTCAGACCAGAATGTTCTTCTAGGTTTGCAGGCATTGTCTAATGGTGACCGTAGAGTATACCAGGTCTATACAAATACTACAGAAAATGTAAATTCTTTTGGTTTTGGTGTGGGACTGTCTAAGAAAATCTACAAAGATTTTGAATTTGGAATCAACTACAACCATGCTCAGTTTGATTTCGACCAGGCAAAAGATCCTTCTTTTATAGCAGGTTTCAACACGCCTAGACATAGAGTAAAGGCTTCTCTTGGAAATCAGAACCTGTTCAAGAATTTCGGGTTTAACCTGAATGCAAGATGGAGTGACGAATATCTTTGGCAATCTTCTTTTGCTGACGGTATGATTCCGGCGGTAACGGTATTTGATGCTCAGATGAACTATGCGGTTCCGTCTATGAAATCAGTATTTAAAATAAGTGCGTCGAACCTTTTCGGAAATGATTACCTACAGGTAATTGGAGCCGGAAGAATCGGGCAGCAGTATTTAGTTTCTTGGATTATCAATCCATAAAAATCAAGGCTAACGTTATAAAAATACAATTATGATAAAAAATTTCAAATGGCTGCTCTTGGCTTCGTTGAGCTTGGGTATTGCCTGTTCAGATGACGATTCTGATTCTACGGGAAATGTTCCTGTTTCGCCGGGATCAGCTGATTTTTCAAAATATGTTGCGTTAGGAGATTCTTTCGCTGCGGGTTATAGTGATAATGCTCTTTTTAAGAGAGGTCAGGAAAACTCGTATCCTAGCTTTTTGGCGCAGCAATTTGCGTTAGTGGGTGGAGGAAATTTTTCCGTGCCTTTTATGGTTGATAATGTTGGGGGATTTTCAATGGGAGGAAATCAAGTGCCTCAATTTCCTACAAGATTATATTTTAATGGAGTTGGGCCTGTAAACGTTTCCGGTGTTTCGGGGACTTCAATTACGGACCAGCTCTCAGGAACGTTTAATAACCTGGGCGTTCCGGGGGCTAAAAGTTTCCACTTAACGGCAGCAGGATATGGGGCTGCAAATCCTTATTTCGGAAGATTTGATTCTTCGGCCTCTGCTTCTGTTATTGGCGATGCCGTGGTTCAAAATCCGACTTTCTTTTCATTATGGATTGGAGGGAATGATGTGTTGAGCTATGCTACTTCCGGCGGTGTTGGAGTTAATAGAACAGGTAATCTGAATCCTTCAACATATGGGCCAAATGATATTACTGATCCAACAGTTTTTGACAATGTATACAACGGATTGGTAAATGCCTTGACGGCAAATGGAGCTAAAGGAGTTGTAGCAAACCTTCCATACATTAATACGCTTCCATATTTCACCACTGTTCCTTATAACCCTGTTCCATTAGATGCGGCAACGGCCAATCAGCTGAATACTCAATTGCTTGGGCCTGTTAAGCAGATATTGACGGCATATGGACAGGGAGATCGTATTGCGACTTTGGCGGCAGGAACTTCAAATCCACTGCTAATCAAAGACGAGTCGCTGGTTGACTATTCGGTTCAGATTACTACAGCTCTGGTAGGTGCCGGCGTACCTGCTCCACAAGCAGGATTAATGGGTAGCTTGTACGGACAGGCACGACATGCAAAAAAACTGGCCAATGGAAGTTTCGTAGATTATATTTTATTGCCAACCCGTACAATCATTGGGACCCCGCAGGCAGGAGTGCCTGCTCCGTTTAATACGGTAGGAGTTACATATCCGCTGCAGGATGGGAATGTATTGACCAATGCTGAGGTTGGAGAGGTAAAAGTAGCTACTGATGCCTACAATGCTACAATTAAAAATGTAGCAGAAGCCAAAGGTTTGGCAATGGTTGACACAAAAGCAATAATGGCGCAGTTGTTGAATGGAGGAATTCGTTTTGGGAACTATCATTTGACTGCGACTTATGTAACTGGAGGAGCTTTCTCTTTAGACGGGGTTCACCCTTCGGCAAGAGGTTATGCATTTATAGCAAATGAGTTTCTTAAAGCTATAGAAGCTACCTATGGAGCCTCTATACCTGAAATTAATATAGGGAATTATCCAATTCAGTATCCGCAGACTCTGAATTAAAATAAATTTCCAGATATAAAAGCCATTATGTGAAAGCATAATGGCTTTTTTTCGTTTTTGGAATTCTGCATACTTGTTGTCGTAATATTCGTTAAACAGACAATCCTGTATTTTTTTCGTATTTTTTTATAAAAACATTATTAATTTTTCATTTTTAAAACTATCTTTGCGCTCTGAAAAAAGAGGTGTTTTTCATAAACCTAAATAGCTATTTAATAAATACATAAGTAATGTCAAAAGTAATAGGAAAAGTTGCTCAAATCATTGGTCCGGTAGTTGACGTAGTTTTCAACGGAAAGGATGTTGAACTTCCAAAAATTTATGATTCGTTAGAAATCACTAAAAAAGACGGTACACTACTAGTACTTGAAGTGCAGTCTCACATTGGAGAAAACACTGTTCGTACAATCTCTATGGACTCTACAGATGGTTTAAGCAGAGGCTATGAAGTTGTTGGTACAGGAAACCCAATCAAAATGCCGGTAGGTCCGGACGTTTACGGACGTTTATTCAACGTAATCGGTGACGCTATCGACGGTTTGGGAGATTTGCCAAAAGATGGCGATAACGGATTGTCAATCCACCGTCAGGCACCAAAATTTGAAGATTTATCTACATCTTCTGAAGTTTTATTCACAGGTATCAAAGTAATCGATTTGATTGAGCCTTATGCAAAAGGAGGGAAAATTGGATTGTTTGGTGGTGCCGGTGTTGGTAAAACAGTATTGATTCAGGAGTTGATTAACAATATTGCAAAAGGTCACGGTGGACTTTCAGTATTCGCTGGAGTAGGTGAAAGAACACGTGAAGGAAATGACTTACTTCGTGAGATGTTGGAGTCAGGAATTATCAAGTATGGTGAGGAGTTCATGCACTCTATGGAAAATGGAGGATGGGACTTGTCTAAAGTTGATAAAGTAGGGATGAGAGAATCGAAAGCAACTTTCGTTTTCGGTCAGATGAATGAGCCACCAGGAGCTCGTGCACGTGTGGCACTTTCTGGTCTTTCTATCGCTGAGTATTTCCGTGACGGTGCTGGTTCAGATCAAGGGAAAGACGTTCTTTTCTTCGTGGACAACATCTTCCGTTTTACACAAGCAGGTTCTGAGGTATCAGCTCTTTTAGGACGTATGCCATCTGCGGTAGGTTACCAACCAACATTAGCAACAGAAATGGGTGCGATGCAAGAGCGTATCACCTCTACAAATAAAGGATCTATTACATCTGTACAGGCGGTTTACGTTCCTGCGGATGACTTAACTGACCCGGCTCCGGCAACAACATTTGCCCACTTGGATGCAACAACAGTATTGTCTCGTAAGATTGCCGAGTTAGGTATTTACCCAGCTGTGGATCCGTTGGATTCTACTTCAAGAATCTTAACACCACACATCTTGGGTGATGAGCACTACAACTGTGCACAGAGAGTAAAAGAGATTCTTCAAAAATACAAGCAGTTGCAGGATATTATCGCGATTCTTGGTATGGAAGAACTTTCTGAAGAAGATAAACTTGCAGTATCAAGAGCTCGTCGTGTTCAACGTTTCTTGTCTCAGCCTTTCCACGTAGCGGAACAGTTTACAGGTATTCCTGGAGTTTTGGTTGATATTAAAGATACTATCAAAGGATTCAACATGATCATTGATGGAGAATTGGATCACCTTCCGGAAGCAGCTTTCAACTTGAAAGGAACTATCGAAGATGTTATCGAAGCTGGACAAAAAATGTTAGCTGAAGCTTAATTTTAATTGCTTCAAGCCTAAAGCTTAAAGCCTAAAGCAAAGAAAAATGTATTTAGAAATTATATCGCCAGAAGCAAAATTATTTTCAGGAACAGTAACTTCTGTTACGGTTCCGGGAGTTGATGGAGAATTCCAAATGCTGAATCATCACGCTGCAATTATTTCTATCCTGACAAAAGGAGATATCAAGATTGCTGCTGACAGCTTTGAATTTTCAAAAGAAGCAGAAGGCAAGTTCTTTTTAGGAGACGATAAAAAATATCATTTATCTATCGAATCCGGAACATTAGAAATGAACGACAATAAAATCAATATTCTTGTAGAGTAGTCTGATTTTATTCCAAGATAAAAGCCTGGCAATTGCCGGGCTTTTTTGTTTTAAATGGTTATGGAGTTTATATTAAAATAAAGCCAATAAGTTTATATATTTTCACTTTGCGCCTCTGCGCCTTTGCGTGAGATAGTTGCTCGCAAAGGCGCAGAGGCGCAAAGAGATTTTTAGTGAAAGGATTTCTTTTTTTTATTGTTTGGTACAAAACTTCTTTACGCTATGTATTAAAATGTACAACTTTCAAACAGCATAAAAGTTGCTTACATTTGCTACTATGAAACGTTTTCCAAAATCCTTGCAGCAAAAAATCGAACAAAGAAAACAGGGCAACTCGTTCAGGGTTTTGCCCGAACCCAATAACCTGATTGATTTTGCTTCCAATGATTATCTGGGATTTTCAAAGTCTGAAGCTATCTTCCAACAGACACATCAGTATCTTTTACACGATAGAATAATTCAAAATGGGGCAACCGGCTCAAGGCTTTTGTCAGGAAACCATGCTCTATATAAGGAATTGGAAGAACATATAGCCCGTTTCCATGATGCAGAAATGGCTTTGGTGTTTAATTCTGGTTATGATGCCAATTTGGGGTTTTTCAGCTCCGTTCCGCAACGCAATGATTTCATACTGTATGATGAATACAGCCATGCATCAATACGGGATGGTATCCGGCTTTCTAATGCCAGGTCGTTTAAATTTGAGCATAACAATCTTGACGAACTGGAAGCATTGATTTTAAAATATAAATCCGAAAATTCAGCTATTTATATTGTTACGGAATCTGTTTTTTCAATGGATGGTGATTCGCCTGATTTAGAAAGGCTCACTATTATTTCAGAACAACACGGTTGCTTTTTGGTTATTGATGAAGCCCATGCCTTAGGCGTTTTTGGAGAATCAGGCCAGGGATTAGTACAGGATTTGGGTGTGCAGGACAAGATTTTTGCAAGGATAGTCACTTTTGGAAAAGGTTTGGGAGCACATGGCGCGGCCATTTTAGGCTCGAAACAACTCAAGGATTTTCTGGTGAATTTTGCCCGTAGCTTTATCTATACTACGGCAATACCGCCTCACTCTGTAGCCGGAATTTTAATTGCCTATAAAAATCTGGAAATCCAAAAGCCGGCAATTGAAAAATTGCGGAACAATATCCTGCATTTTAATCAGGAGAAACAGCGATTAGGATTAAAGCCCGTTTTTGTCCGAAATAAATCAGCCATACAGTCGGCTATAATACCCGGCAATGACAAAGTAAAAGCGATAGCCGGCAAATTACAGCAACACGGATTTGATGTAAAGGCAATCCTTTCGCCTACAGTTCCTGAAAATCAGGAAAGGCTCCGGTTTTGCCTTCATAGTTTTAATTCCGGAGAAGAAATCACCAAAGTTTTGGAAACGCTTGCTAACTGCTTATTTTAGGCTTGCGCCGTTTAAACCATTGTGCATCTTCCTCGCCAAACAGGTAGGCATAAGGTTCTGTATCCGGGCTTAGTTCAAACAGCTTTTTTAATATAGCAATTGTAGGTATAATCAAAATCATTCCCACTACTCCCCAAATAGCTCCTCCTATCAACAGTCCTAAAAAAGTAATAAACGCATTCAGGTTTACATTCGCACCAGTAATTTTAGGTGTCAGGAAACTGCCTTCCATAAACTGAATCAGCGTAAAAGAGACGATAACGGCAAAAGGATAAAATAAGCTGTCTTTGGTTATCAAAGCGTAGGCAAACGGCATTAAGGCACCCATAAAAGGTCCTACATAGGGTATAATGTTCAACAACCCGGCAATCATCCCAAAAAAGATGGCATGTTTGATTCCCAAAGCAAATAAAACAGCCGTATTTACGATTCCCAAAATAATCATCACTTTTCCCGCGCCTACAATATAGGCATGGACAATTTTTCGCATAGAAACCATATGTTCCATAAGTACTTTGTTGCGCTGTTTGTCAAATACTTTCGTAACAAAAACGGCAAGATGGTCTCTGTAAATCAATAAGAAAAAGATAAAAACCGGTAAAAGGATGATGTTGGATAAGGTTCCTATTGTTGTAAAAAGCAGTTCGGAAATATTGGTATTCCCGGATTGGATAAGCTCCATGACTTTTTTAATCTTGAAACCGTCGCCCATACCAATATCATAGCCAATAAAATTCTCAATACTTGTATTGATTTTTATAGCAAAATTATTCAGGCTTTCTTCCATATTCATTTCCACGTCATTTGTAAAACTTTGCAATTGGGAAACAATAAAGAAAATTAATCCCAAAGCCAGCAGAATGATGAGAAGCAGTGCAATAAAGGCACTTAGTGACCTGGGTATTTTCCATCCTTCAAGACGATTGCAAAATGAAGTCATGAGCATGGCTATATAGCCGGAAACAAGCAAAGGAACTAATATTGCTTTCGCCATTATCATAAAAAAAATAATTATGATGATAAGCAAGGAAATATAAACGGCTTTCATGTAAGACGGTACTTTTGCTATGGGCATACTTTTGCAGATTATGAGGTTATTTCTTTCAAATTTAGCAATTAAAAAAGCGGTTGTTTTCAAAAACTATAATAAAATCTTACGGGATTCACATGTTTTGAGGTTAAAATGGCGTAGAAAAACTATAAATTGTCTGTTTGTCGCGGAAATTAATCTCAAGTCGTACCTTTGAAATATTCAATCTGCATTAGGCATAGAACCATCAACATGAAAATTTTTGTCACAGGAATAGGAACCGATGTAGGCAAGACCATTGCCTCAGCAATTATTACAGAAAGTCTGGAGGCCGATTATTGGAAACCGATTCAGGCGGGCGATGCCGATAATTCTGATAGCCATAAATTAGAAAGGCTGTTAACCAATTCAAAAACAAAAATCCATCCCAACAGCTATTTGTTACAGACACCTGCCAGTCCGCATTTTGCAGCGGAAAAGGAAGGTATAACCATCGAACTGGAAAAGATAAAAGAACCAAAAACAAAGAACAGTCTTGTAATTGAAGGTGCCGGAGGTGTATTTGTGCCTTTAAATGAAAAAGATACTGTTATAGATTTGATTCAGAAAGATTACAAAGTTATTGTTGTTTCAAGGCATTATCTGGGAAGTATTAACCATACGCTATTGACTATTGCTGCATTGAGAGATAAAAAACTTGATATTGCCGGAATCGTATTTAATGGAAACGAAAACAAAGCTACAGAAGAAATAATACTAAGTAAAACCGGATTGAAATGCATTGGCAGAATTGAGGACGAGCCTTATTTTGATAAAAATGTAATTCGCGAATATGCCGATTTATTTGCCAATAATTTGAAAGCCTTATAATAAGATAGCGTATGACCCTTTCAGAAAGAGACCAACAGCATAACTGGCATCCTTATACACAACATAAGCTGGCAAAGCCTGCTATTGCAATTACAAGAGGTGAAGGAGCCTTATTATGGGATGAAAACGGAAAAGAATATATTGATGCGATTGCTTCATGGTGGGTGAACCCTTATGGACATAGCAACCGGTTTATAGCCGATGCTATCCACAAACAGCTTACATCCCTGGAACATGTTTTGTTTGGCGGATTTACGCATGAGCCGGCAGTTCTGCTTTCGGAAAAACTTATGGAAATTTTGCCGGACAACCAGAAGAAAATATTTTATTCTGATAATGGCTCGACTGCCGTTGAAGTGGCATTAAAAGTAGCGTTGCAATATTTTTACAATAAGGGAGAGAAACGAACAAAAATTATTGCTTTTGAGAATGCCTTCCATGGTGACACATTTGCGGCAATGGCGGCTAGTGGGATATCTTTTTTTACGGAAGCTTTCCGTGGTTCGCTTATTGAAGTAGTCCGTATTCCCGTTCCCGTAAAAGGAAAGGAGCAGGAATCGTTTAAGGCTTTGGAAAAGCTGGTTAAAACAAATGAATATGCCGCGTTTATTTTTGAGCCACTGGTTCAGGGTGCGGCAGGAATGGTAATGTATGAAACTTTTGCTTTGGATAAATTAATGGCTATCTGTAGGGAGAATTCGGTTTTTAACATTGCTGATGAAGTCATGACCGGATTTGGGAAAACAGGACAAAATTTTGCCTGTAATTATCTTGAAAATGCTCCGGATATGATGTGTCTTTCTAAAGCTTTGACCGGAGGCACAATTCCAATGGCCATAACAACTTTTACTCAAGAATTGTTTGATGGGTTTTATAATGACGATGTTAACAAGGCATTGTTTCACGGACATACTTTTACTGCGAATCCTACAGGCTGTGCTGCTGCTTTGGCAAGTCTGGAATTGTTGCAGAGTAATGAAATGCAGGACAATATCCGGCGGGTACATCAGAAACATACAGAATTTCAGAAAAAAATCAGCAGTCATCCAAGAGTAAAGGAAACGAGAACTCTGGGAGTGATTTTTGCATTGGAAATTAAAACGGAAACATCAGAAAGCTATTATGGCGACTTCCGGAACAAACTATATGATTTTTTTATAAATCAGGGTATCGTCTTGCGTCCTGTTGGCAATATTGTCTATATACTGCCGCCCTATATAATTTCGGATAAGCAATTGGAAAAAGTATATGCTGTTGTGAAAGAAGCCTTAGAAATAGTTTAAATTTGTTCCGAAAACATTCCGGCAAGATTTGCTTTGCCTTAAATAATGATTCTGTTTTGTCTCAAAAAATAGCCATTACGTCCCTGTCTTCGATTTCGCCTTTAGGAAATTCTCCGGAACAAATCTGGCAGAATTATCTAAACGGAGCAACTTCAATTTCAGAATACCCCATAGGGAATACAAAGGCTTTGGCTGCCATGCTTCCCGGATATCTCAAGAATGAAATCGCAAAGTTGAGGGATTCTGAAAGTAAGTATAAAAATTTGGACGAATCTGTTTTATATGCAATACTGGCTTCCCGAAAAGCTATAGAAAATGCAGGATGGAAACAGGGGGACGATTTTGGTATCAATATTGGCTCATCGCGTGGCGCTACCCAACTATTTGAAAAACATTTTCAGGAATTTCTGGAAACCGGAAAAACCCATACTCTGGCATCGCCAACTACTACTCTGGGAAACATTTCTTCCTGGGTAGCCCATGACCTCAATAGTAAAGGTCCGGAAATATCTCATTCCATAACCTGTTCAACAGCCCTACATGCCGTGCTTAACGGAATAGCATGGTTGCGTTCAGGTATGGCAGACAAGTTTTTGGTAGGCGGTAGCGAGGCTCCCCTTACGCCATTTACTATCGCCCAGATGAATGCCCTGAAAATCTATTCCAAAAGCCAGGATGAATTTCCATGCCGTGCTTTTGATAGGGAAAAGAACCAAAATTCTATGGTGTTGGGAGAAGGAGCATCGGTAGCCTGTCTGGAAACAGGAGAAAGGCAAAATGCACTTGCTTATATTGAAGGTGTTGGCTATGCGACTGAAATTTTAGAACATAGCATTTCTATTTCTGCCGAAGCCCAATGCTTCCAGAAATCGATGGCCATGGCTTTAGGAGCAACAGCTATCAAAGATGTAGATGCGATAGTCATGCATGCCCCCGGAACAATCAAGGGTGATTCTTCTGAGCTAAAAGCAATTGAACTGTTGTTTGGAGACCATCTGCCAATGCTAACTACTAACAAATGGAAGATTGGGCATACTTTTGGCGCTTCAGGAATGTTGAGTATTGAAATGGCCTTATTGATGATGCAGCACCAAAAATTTATTGCCGTGCCGTTTGCAGAAAACCAAAAAGAAAAGAAAGCAATACGTAAAGTTTTAGTCAATGCTGTTGGCTTTGGCGGTAATGCGGTCAGCATCTTGTTGGCAAAGCCTTAAACAAAAAAATCCCATAAACAAGACGATTGCTTATGGGATTCTGAAGTGAATTATCTAGTCTTAATTCATGATGACTTTTTTGGAAACTGTTTGGTTGTCATCCAAAGTTATTTTTGCTACAACTACCTGTGTTCCTACATTTATTCCTGTAGTTGTGAACTCATTATTGTTAACTCCTTTTTTGAAGAAGATTTCTTTACCTGTCAAATCAAGAACCTGAACAGTATCGATTGTGAAATTATCTGCTTTGATAGCAATCTGGTCTCCTTTTTTGTAAACGATGATATCATTCGCATTTACTTTAGGAGTATCAATCCCAAGAGCTTCATTTACATAACGGATTTCAAATCTTGAATTGAAAGTACCGGCTGTAGTTGAGAAATAGTATCTGTCATTCTTAATGTTGTGTACTGTTCCAGTCAATCTGTCTACAAGGAAAACTTTCTGATTTTCAAACAAACCGTCAACGCTTTCAATTCCGATGCTGTAATCACCGGCAGTAGCAGCCATATATCCTAAAGGAACAACATCTGCAGTGCTGAAAGGCAATGATCTTCCCTGAATAACCAATTTGTTGGCATCAAGCAATGAGTAAAGAGCAGTTCCGGAAGCATATGTTATTCCGTCATAATCATCATCCATACTGTTTGTAGCTCCTGTAACATAACCTACAAGAATTTCATTGTAAGCGCCTGCAGCATTAGTGATATTCAACCACAATCTGTTCTTTTCAATAACAGTTTCTTCTTCTCCGTTTCCATTTTCGCTGCTTTGAATAGCGTTAGGGTTGCTTCTGTAGAATTGCCCGTTACCTGTTGCTTCTGTAACTCTCATAGCGTTGTTGAAAACGATATCACCGCTGTTTTTTGCCTCTACAAAGAATCCCTGACCTGAAGCAATATTTCCTTTGAACTTGTTTGAAGGATTATTTCCGCAAGTTGTACAGTTGCTTGTATCACCATTACCTGTTGCTCCTGTTGCATTGTAAGAAATGTAGCTGGCAGGATTGTAGTTGTATACTCCGTTAGCATCTGGAGTTGAGCTTACCGCAATATTGTGTGTCCAGAAATAGAATGTACCTTTAATTGTTCCTTTGTTTGCCTCATAGAACTTATCTGCACTGATAGCGGAAGGATATGGATTTCCGATCAGGTTTGATTTTAATGTAGTTCCAACCTTAGCATCGATTTTTTTAACTCCGTTATTTGGAGCTCCAATGAATTTTGTTTCAAAGATAACCGGAGCTGTAAGTGAATACTGTTGAGGAGCTCTCACAATATATCCTTTTCCTGTTTGCATAGCTGCGGCTCCGTTCATTTCTGTAACCCATCCGTTTCCGGCAGCATTATAGCTTAGGTATTTGTCTGCTAATGTGTTTGGAGACAAATCACGCAATGTCCAGTCAGCAGCTGCTACAGGTGAAGACCAGTAAGTAAAGTCATAACGGGTAACAGGAGTTGTATTTCTTCTTACAGTTACTTTTCCGCTGTTTGACGCATTATCATTAACCTGAATAAGGCTTGCATTGTTTTCTACTATAAAGTTTGCAGTTGGAGCAACAACTACTTCATTTTGTACAAGCAGGTTTACACCAGGATTTACTTTTAGAGTCTTATTTGGGTTTACTTTACAAGAACAAACATTCAAATTGCTGTTTAGTTGCAAATCACCATCTATTACAATTGAAGCTCCTTCAGGAGAAGTACTCCATGAGGTTCCGTTATAAGTAGCATTAATTGCTGTCAAAGATAATTTCACGTTAGCATATCCACCTACTTCTCTGGTAACTACTTCAATAGTTGAATTGCTGTCAAGAGCATAAGTTCCCACTACTGTTGGCGTTGGATTGCTTCCGCTCCATCCGCTATTGTAAAATACAACTGTTCCGTTAACATAAACTCTTGTCTCATCATCCCAGTTGTCCATAGAAAGCTGGTATTTTCCACATGGGAATCCTTTTCTTTTGTGAACCATTGTAAAATCGTCAACACGAACAGGGCATCCAATCCATCCGGCAGAGTAAGATGGAGAAGTTTCATTGTTCCATCCGTTGTTTGCCATATCCTGAGTGTTTAACCCTAAAGTGTTTTGTGTATAATATCCGGCATAATTTGCAAGAGCAGGAGTCATACTTCCAACATTATAACCGTAAACATTCCATGCATTGTTTCCAAAAGCGGTTGGGTCTCCTGAAGGTGTTGTTACATTTACAGCTACTGTCACACCGCTTGTTGGCGTAGAACATGGTGTAGAGTTGATTCTTCTAACCCAGTAGGTTGTTGTAGTAGCAGGAGAAACAGTGATTGAAGCTCCTGAACCTGAAATAACGTTAGAACCTATCGCAGTTCCTGTTCCCCATTCGTATGTTGAACCTGAACCTCCGTTAGCAGTCAACGTAGTTGAACCTCCGGCACACAATGTAGTAACTCCTGTGATTGATGTTGGTGCAGTTGCAGTTGGCGCAGCCACTGTAATTTGCAATGTCAATCCTGTAGTTGTAAAATTACACGGAGCAGCACCTTTTCTTCTAACCCAGTATGTAGTTGTAGTTGAAGGAGAAACAGTGATTGAAGCTCCAGTACCGGAAATAACATTTGAACCTACAGTTGTTCCAGTTCCCCACTCATAAGTACTTGTATTTACACTTCCACCACCAGCAGTCAAAGTAACCGAGTTACCGGCACAAATCGTGTTGTTTGTAGCGTTTGAAGTCAATGTTGTTGGAGCTGTTGGTGAATTGCCACAAGTATAGCTGAAAGATACCTGAGAATCACCATTTTTTTCATAATACTCCAAAACAAAATTTACAGTTGTTGAAGTTGCAAATGTTTTTGTAGTTGAACCTGATGTATATCCGTGGTCAGTCCAGTCACTAATAGAATATCCTGACTCTCCGTTGATTTTTAATCTGTATCCGTCATCTCCGCCCACTGTAAAAGTATAAGTTCCGGCAGGGAAGGTTTTGGTCATTTTGTATACGGTATAGAAATTATCCGTTGGCTGTTGGCAAAGAACTGTTGTCTGTCCTGCTACTGCCCCTGAACCTACGTTTCTATCGAAAGTTTCGTTTTCTGTAACATATCCTAAATATGTTGTAGCTGCCGGAGTCCCTGAGTAAGAGTAAACATAACCATTCCATGAACCGTTAGGAGAAACAGAAGGATTTCCTTGTGGTGTACAAGCTGTTGTTACAGTTCCCGTAATTGTTGGTCCTGAAGCATTGTGAGAAGAAGGAGCACTGTCATTATAACCATGTCTTATTCTGATTCTTGGACCAGACCATCCGTTAGTTCTTCCGTAAAATGTTATTCTGATGTAAACTGTTTCACCAGACTGTACAGTGATACCAGTTAATGGAACAGATACTGCATTAAAGTTTGTATTTGTAGTAACTAAGCTGTTGTTGGTAGTTAATACGGTTCCGTTTGATGGAAAACTTGCATCTTTTGAATAGTATACCTGCATTCTGCTAGGACCATTGTTATCATAGTTTTGGTATTCAAAATTGAATTGGTTCAAATCGATTTTGTTTCCACTGTTAGCAGAAATTGATACTTGAACGTATTTTGAATAATCTGGAGTTGTTCCAGAAGGCCATTGAGCCGTATTGAATGCATTTCCGTTGTTATTCCAGTTGTCAACCATAAAATCTACATTCGATCCTGTGATGTTTCCAGCAGAAATATTTGAAGCTATTATATATGGTGAAGCAGTTTTATTAGCTCCATCCCAACGTACTAAAGTTGTCTGTGAAAAACCAAAAAGTGGTAGTAAAAAAACGAATAACAAAAACAATTTTTTCATAGGTCAAGGGGTGTTTGTTCTGATAGGGTAGGGCAAATGTATGTCCGGGATATCTATCAAAAGAAGCTTTCAAAGGCCTATTTTTCAGGTTTTCGATGACGTGTATTTTTTCATCGTCGAAATGCAGAAATCAACGAAAACGTTTTCGTAAAAATTGTGAGAAAAAACTTAGTTTTTTAAAAAATGAGTGTAAAAATGAAGGAATAAAGGTTTAATTCAGTTTTTCCAATTCGATGGCTTTTTCATAAATCAGATTACTTTCGAATCCTTTTCGGAGGAAAAAGTCGCAGAATTTTTTCCGCTTTTTCAAGATGTTTTTTTCCAGAATCGTATCCCAGAATTTTTCTGCGGAAGAATGAAAAGTATCCAGATATTCGTCTGCTATTTCTTTTAGGGCAGTTTCAATGTTGTATTTGGATATGTTTCTTGCTTTCAGCTCATTAATGATTCGTAATCTTCCCCAATGTTTGATTCGGTGTTTGCCACGGGCAAAACTGCACGCAAAGCGTTCCTCGTTTAGGTAATTATTCTCAATCAGATGCACGATTACAGCATCTATAATGGATTGAGAAGAAGTAAGTGTTCGTAGTTTTTGTATAGTTTCCTCATGGCAGCGCTCCTGATAGGCACAATAGGTTTCTGCCTTTTTGGTGATTTCTTCAGGAGTATAGCTTTTCTGTTCGGGTTTTTGGCGCATGAGAAATTGTTTAACGGTTATAAAAGTATAAAAGATATTGTTCTGATGTAAATTTTTAAGAGCATAAACTAATTCAGATTATATGAAAAATCGATGACATGGGGGGTATACTCATTCCGTAAGACGCAAAATAAATATTTGTTTATATTTAATAATTGTTTTATCATAAAGTTTTGATAAACAATGGTAAGCTACACCTTTATCCCTTTTAAAACACTATGCGTATGAAACATTTTTACTTTTTATTCTTCCCTTTTTTGTGCATGGCACAAGCACCTGTTATTGAGTGGCAAAAATCATTGGGCGGTACCGGTAATGATTATGCCAACTCGGTTCATCAAACGGCTGACAGAGGTTATATTGTGGCCGGATATACTTCTTCCAATGATGGTGATGTTTCAGGCAACCACGGTGGTGACGATATCTGGGTGGTTAAACTAACGGCAACAGGAGCAGTAGCCTGGAGCAAAACGTTTGGTGGCTCAGGAAACGATATTGCAAATTACGTTCAGCAAACGGCAGATTTAGGATATGTCATTGCCGGAACGACCTATTCCAATGACGGAGATGTTACAAGAAACCAGGGCAATAGTGATGCCTGGGTAATAAAGCTGGATAATGCAGGAACTATACAATGGCAGAAAACATTTGGCGGAAATCATGTCGATGTTGCTACCTCTATCCGGCAAATAGCAGATGGAGGTTATATTGTAGGATGCTATACCTTATCTGAAAATAATAATAGCGATGTTATTGGTAGTCGAGGAGGATCCGATTTCTGGATAGTGAAGCTGACTTCAACTGGCGATATAGAATGGAGCCGTTGTTTGGGAGGGCAAAGCTACGACTATGCCCGCGCTGTACAACAAACGGAGGATGGCGGCTATGTCATAGGTGGCTACACCTTGTCTGTTGACGGACATGTTTCCGAAAATCACGGCAATGTTGATTATTGGGTGGTAAAGCTAGATAATATGCAAGAAATTGAATGGCAAAAAACATACGGTGGAACGAGCTCGGATATACTTACTTCTCTTGTTCAAACCACAGATGGAGGATATATCGTTGCCGGACATGTGTATTCACAAGATGGAGATATTGCGGGTTCCGGTTTCCACGGCCCTCTTTATGATGATTATTGGGTAGTGAAGTTGAGTAGTACAGGCGCAATACAATGGAAAAAAGCATTAGGGGGTTACGGCAACGATCTTGCCCAGTCTGTCCAACAAACAGCAGATGGAGGATACATCGTATTTGGATATGTCACAAGTAACGACGGCGATGTTTCCGGAAATAACGGATATATGAATTATTGGATTGTAAAACTTAGCAGTCAGGGAGTTATCCAGTGGCAAAAAGCTTTGGGAGGAAGCAATCAGGAAGGATTTAACCCTATTCCCTATGCGACAGATGGTGCACATTCTATACAGCAAACCACAGATTTGGGATATATATTGGCAGGATATTCAAAATCGAATGATGGTGATGTTTCCGGAAATCACGGCGGTTTTGATTATTGGGTGGTAAAACTTGCCAATCCTTTGGGAACAGACGATTTTTTATCAGAAAGCATCAGTGTCTATCCCAATCCCGCTTCAGAACGCGTCTTTGTCCATACAGGCGCGAGTTCTCAATTAAGTCAACTATCGCTTTACGATTTGCTTGGACAACATTTACGTACCACAAAAGAAAATTCAATTTCGGTTTCCGGACTTTCTCAAGGTGTTTATTTACTTCAGATAAAAACAGATAAGGGAGAAGTTACTAAAAAGATGGTGGTGGAATAAAAGTTGCGATAATCCAAACAATTCCCAAGAACTTTTTAAAAAGGTAGCTTTTACCAAGTGCTGCCATGAAATTAAAATATGAAAAGAAATTTTGTCTTACTATTAATAGCAATTGCCTTGATTTCTTGTTCTGTAAACAAGCAACATGTTATTCATTATCGGTCAGAAAGATTGTGTGGAGGGATTAAAAATATGTATGAATATATCAAAAACTCAAATGAAATAAAAGATTACTTTTTTGAAAACCCATTAAGTCCAATACAACTGAATTGTGAAATTGATACCTTAGTAACCGAAGGAATTCCTTTTCCTTTTCTGCAATCTGAAGTTGCGAAAATCATAGAGAAAGAAGAGAAAGTTTCTTTTGCTGAAGCATATAGAAGACTTGAGTTTAAATTTTTGTCAAAACCAACTATAAAACTAAATCTAGCCTGTATAGAACAAATCAATGCTAACAAACCACAAGTCAAAATACAATATTATTATTATCCGGAGTATGCATTATTGACAGCTCAAATTTCAAAAATAAAATATATAGAAGAATATGGAATAGGATACCTAATTTTAGCGAAAATTGACTTGAATGGAGAAATAGCAATACTAAAGACAAGTTCATGGCAAGAATAATACAGAATATACATTAATTTGTGCTGGCAAATGAAGTTGGCTACTATACTTACCTTACTTTAAGATGAAAAACTTTTACTTGTCAATTTTTATGTTTTTAAGCACATTCTATTCATCTGCTCAAACGACAGAAGAAATTGAAAATGATTTTCGTTTTTTATTAACCAGAAACTTTATTTTAAATCATGGGAGTAACCTCTTTGATGAATACCCTTTATTAAAGGGTGAAGCGTGTTATTCAATAACCGGATGTATTTGTCTTTTATATATAAAAGAAGATACAGTTAAAAAAGTGGCTATAGAAAGGCTAACGGGAATTTCTACCCAATTATTCAATGAAGGAAAACCGGTTTTGTTGACCTATGGAATGGATAGTGCTTATTCTGCTATGAAAAAAAATAAAAACGTAGATGATGATGATAATATAATATATCTAAGCATTGCCGATTGCGTTATCTCAGAAGCTGAAAGCATAGCAAGCGATATATTCAATGCACAAACAATAAAGTTACTAGCTCAAAAAAAAGAATGATAAGAGTTGTCTGGTACTATTGCCAACCTAGTTTGAAATCTTTAAATTTTTATGTGTTCTGACAATTGCCTGTTCATTTTTATAATCAATCCAGGCCTGACCTTTCCATTTTCGCATCATGTTGTCAAAGTTCCTCATGATAAAGATATTGTATACTGCTTTTCCCAAATTGCTTATTTTTCTTGGGAAGGCACGAAGACTCATTGAGAATCCCGGCGTTACATATTTCATATAATGCCAATAACCTTCAGGCATATAAAGCATTTCACCATGTTCCAGATTGCATATTAATCCTTTGGCTTTTTTTAATGCCGGCCATTTTTCCAGATCCGGATTGTCAAAATCGATGTCTTCTCTGGAGATTAAAGCGTGGGGTACTTTATACAGATAGGGCGTTTGGTCCGGAGCAAAAAGGATACATTGCTTTTTTCCGTGAAAGTGGAAGTGAAGGATATTTGAATAGTCGATATCGTAATGTATGAATACTTTTGAGTTCTCTCCTCCAAAGAAAAGCATTGGAAGCTGCTTGACGAGTTTCAGCCCGATGTCCGGCCATTTAAAGTCTGATTTAAGGGAAGGTACTTCCTTCATCAGGTTATAAAGAAAAATTCTGTAATTGGTAGGCTTGGTTTGCAGCAGGTCAATATAGTCTGCCATTTTCATTTTGGCATGGGCCTCATTAAAACCATCTTTGTGTGTTACCGGACGGTCATCATACAAAGGAACGGTTTTATCGCCGGCAATCTCTTTGATGTAATTAAGTTTCCATTTTTCGTATGCCGGCCAGTCTTCTGTCAGCTTTTCGATGACCAATGGCTTTTGTTTTTTTACATAATTAGTATAAAAATCTTCTTTTGAGATAGTTTTTACGCGCTCAATTTCAGTCAAATGCAACGGCATACAATACATAGTTTGATAAAAACAAAGTTAATAAAGGATTATCAAAATGTAAAATGCAAGGACTTAAATTTTTTCCATAAAAATACCGCATATCTGATTTTGACATGCGGTACTTTCAAATTTAAAAAACTGAAAAACTAATTTTTAATCAGCTTTTGGGAAAACTGTTTGTCGTTTTGTGTCGTACTATTTACGATATAAATCCCACTGCTTAGTTTTGAAATATTAATCGTATTGCTGGTACTTTCCATCACTTTTTGCCCCGTAATGGAATAGATAGCCGTATTTTTTATTTCGAACTGATTGCCTGAAACACCAACGTTCAGAATGTCATTGGCCGGATTCGGATAGATAAAAACAGGATTAGATGCCGTTTCCGGATTATGGATTCCCAATTGCAGATTCAGAATTTGATATTTCATCACGCCTAAATCTGTTGTTGCTATATAGGCATTGATTGTCGTGCCGTCAAAATCATAGTCCATGGCGCCTGATTGAATGTAGTTGAGCTGTTGCGGACTAACATAAGTCCAGTTGGCACCACCGTCTGTAGTGTAATAAATTGCAGCGTCGATATTAAGTGCACTGTGAACAGAGGCCACCATAACCCCGTTGTTTACAGGAGAATATTTGATTCTTTTTGCATTGACACCGTCTAAAATTGCTGTCCAGTTTTCACCGGCATCGGAAGTGGAATAAATACCGGAACTGGTTATGGCAGTGAAATGATTTGCATCCAATGGATTTCTTGCCATATCCCAGATCAGGTCTGCCTCATGGTCGATTGTAAGTCCGTTTATTTTTTCAACCCAGGTAAGACCGCCGTCTGTAGATTTGAAAACCTTGGATGATTTTGCAATAAAAATTTCATTTGGATTGGTCGCAGAAACAGAAATTCCTGTCACAACTCCATAACCAAATTCGCTTGTTTCCGGAGTTGTAATTTCGTCCGTAATGATTTCTTCCGGATTAGTAAAATTGATTTTGTAAAGATTACCGCCTTCTCCGGTTCTTAATGAAACATAAATAATGTTGGAGTTGTTTGGGTCTACAATCAATTCCTGCATATCATCAGCAAAAGCATCCATTAAAACAGTTGTTGATGCTCCATAATCAGTGCTCATGTTAAGGGTGCTTCCAAAGAAACCCATTGAAGCATATGTGAAAACACGACCGGCAACTACAGGATCAGCTACCATATAGTTTCTTTTCGGATTGAAAGAAGTTGGCGGTTCAATATCGTGAATGGAAGTTACTCCTGTAGTAAGGTTTTTACGCAGACGGCCTCCCTGACTACCATAATATAGATGTTTTTCCGATTGATATTTCGCATGGGAAATACTTACAACATTATAAAAAGGAGCCTTGATTTGTGTTAGTGTAGTGCCGCCATCGTTGGAAAATTGCGGGAATAAATCGGTTGCAATGGCTATCTGATTTGGGTTGGACGGGTTATATGAAGCATTCAATCCGTAATAATAGGATGTAGAACCTTCAGGATAAGGTATGTTAGTCCAGGTCAATCCGCCGTCATTGGTTTTTGCAATTTCATTTTCTTCAAGTGCAATGATGTGGTTTGGATTTGTTGGATGGAAAACAATTTTGGTAATATTGTTCAGGGTCTGGTCTGTCCAGGTAATTGGAATAATGCTCCATGTTTCTCCCGCATCGGTTGAGCGATAGATACGTTCCGGATGAATTCCAAATCCGATGCTGGTTCCAATCAACATATCATTACTGTTTAGAGGATTAAAAGCTATGGCGCTGAATGTAAATCCGGGTAGTTTTTCAGTCCATGTAGTCCCGTTATCTTCAGAAATTAACAGTCCGCCATTAATTCCATTAGGGCCCAATGACCTTCCCATGTAAATTTTAGAACTGTTCACCGGACTAAAAGCAACATTGTCAATATGAACGTCGTCGTGGTCAGGGCTAAAATAAATCAGGTTCCAGAGCGCTCCCGAACTTTTGGTATGAAAAACTTTGGTTCTGGCTATTAATCCTTCCAGATAAGAAGTATGAATGATGAGGTCTGTTCCGGCAGTATCATAAAACGAATAGGAAACCACCTGTGCATTATCCTGCGGGTTAGGAATGGCATAGAAATGAGTAATGGCATTCGTAGCCAGGTCAAAAAGGTAAACACCGTCTTGTGTGCCGCTGTTAATAATTGAAAAACTCAGTCCGGTTTGACCGTATGGTTTAATGTCTCTGAGTTGTGCTGTCGGGTTTGGAAAGGAATATTTTACGCTCCATGTGGCACCATTATCAACAGAAACAATAATATGGTTCCCTTGTGTGCGTCCATAGATTTTGTTTGGAACAGTTGCATCATACGTAAGGTCTTCCAGTTTTCCAAAATTGGTTGAGGCTTCGTAACTGATTTGAGCCTGGCTGGCATAGCTCAATAACAGTAGTAAAGCAATGGTAATTTTTTTCATAATAGACATTTTTTGTTTTTCTAAATTTTCAAAAAAACAACAGCTATTTCAAAAAAAACGGGCGGACATAGTGTGACATCCTTTAGGACAAAATGTGATTTGTTGTGTTAAAGCGTTGAAAGATAATCGTATAGGTTGATGTCGTGTGGAAGTTCCATTCGGGCGGCAATACGTTCCTTTCTTTTCCTGCAGGCATCTGCAGTAATGTTCAGCATGGAAGAAATTTCCTTCGTGCTGAGGTTCATATAGATGTAGGTTATAAAACGGATATCGTTTGAATTCAGTTTCGGATGCTTTTCTTTCAGGCTGTTAAGGAAAGTCTGGTTCACTTCTTCGAAATGGGTAATAAAGCTGTCCCATTCGTCGTCGGTCTTCAGGTGTCCTTTTAGGTTTTGGATATGGTTTACCAATGCCGGGTCTTTAGAAATTTCCGGTAGTTTTGATAACGATTGGAGTGTTTCCTCAATTAATTCGTTTCGTCCGGACAGGTAAAGAGCCTTTGCGGAGAGTTTCCTGTTTTTAAGCTCAATTTCATTTTTCAGCTTTTCCTGTTCCAGCAGTGCGCTGGTTTCTTTTTCCTTGAACATTTTTTCGAGCAGGAGATTATCACTTTTTTCCTTTTCAAGTTCGAGTAGCACGATTTGTTCGTTTCGCTCGGCAATCAGCTTTTTCTGTTTGTGTTTGATGGAAATGTTTCGCAATGTCCAGACCAGAAAGACTACAACAATAAATATAACGGCAATGATGGAATAAAAAAGTTTTCGTTCTTCGGCTATCTTTGATTCGTTGTTGGCGATTTCTTTCTTGTAATTCTCAATTTCAAATTTAACCCGGCTGTTTTCAAAGACCTTTCCGTTTTTAATCTCATTCAGTTCGCTTTCGGTTTTTATAATGGAATCTCTGTAATTTAAAGCCAGGGCATATTTTTCCTTCTTAAAATTAATATCTGATAAAAGCCTGAAGATGTTGATTTTGGTTTCCAGATTAGGCTTCCTTTCGAAAACCTTATTGGCATAATCGCTGGCCAAATCAAGGTTGTTGTCATTTAGATGGCTCTTTGATATGATGGTCAGTAGCGAAATTCCGATATCGTTATATTCTAGGTCTTTGGTTGTCCTGTATAGTTCTTCGGCTATGGTACGCGCCTGTTTTGAATTTCCCTGTAGGTTTTCATTTTCGGCTATTGCCATTTTGGCTAAAATCTGCAATTGGGGTTGCGACCCCAGTAAGGGCAGGGATTCATTAAAATAGGCCCGTGCTTTTTTTAACTCGTTGGTTTCATTGGCAACATTGCCCAGATTCATGGCATAAAGCCCCACTTTAAGCGTATCCTTGTTTTCCTGGGCGATATCATAGGCTTTCTTGAAATATTCGTTCGCCTTTTCAAAGTTCTTTTCTTTTGAATAAAGTATAGCGATGTTGTTCAGGACAACCATTTCTGATTTTGGATCCAGGTGTTTTACCGCAATGGTGTAGCTTTCGAGGTAATGATTGAGTGCTTCACCATAATCAAGCATAGTGTAATAATTGGCGCCTATGTTGTTGGTTGCCAGAAAAAGCTGCCTGTACCATCTGTTTTTTTCTGCCTGGTTTTTGGCCTGGGTTAGGAGTTCCAGAGACTTGACATGGTCTTTTTTCCACATGTAGTCAATTCCGGAAACAATGAGCGAATCGCAGTGCGCGGTGGCCTGAGCCTGGAGTTTGGACGTAAAAAGCAGGCATAACAAGAACGACAAACAGACGGACTTGACGTAGCGGGCTTTTTTATGCATTGGGAGTTTTTTTATTCAAATATAAGAATAAGTATTGCATAAATGGTTGCGTGGCGATGTGTTGAAAATTCATAAAAAAAGCTTTTCTGTTAGGAAAAGCTCTGATTTGTATTGTGAATTCTGATTATGCCTTTTTGCCGGAAGCTACAAGGTTTCTTTCGATTTTGTGTTCCGGACGGCTCCATCTCGGTTTCTCTCCTAAGGATTCAAATTGCGAATCTTCGGCTTCTACTGTTTTAGGCTGCGAAACTTTTGTAAATGGTTTCTGCGGATTTAAGCCCAACATTTCGAACATCTTCATATCTTCGTTTACATCCGGATTAGGCGTTGTTAATAGCTTATCTCCTGCAAAAATAGAATTCGCTCCTGCAAAAAAGCAAAGTGCCTGGCCTTCACGGCTCATGTTCGTTCTTCCAGCAGAAAGTCGTACCTGAGTGTGTGGCATAACAATTCTTGTAGTGGCTACCATACGAATCATTTCCCAGATTTCAACCGGTTTTTCTTCTTCAAGCGGCGTTCCTTCCACAGCAACAAGGGCGTTGATAGGCACAGATTCCGGTTGCGGACTTAAAGATGCTAGGGCTACAAGCATTCCGGCTCTGTCTTCAATACTTTCGCCCATTCCTATAATACCGCCACTGCATACTGTTACGTTGGTCTTACGTACATTCTCTATGGTTTGCAAACGGTCTTCGTAACCACGTGTAGAAATAACTTCCTTGTAATATTCCTCAGAGGTATCCAAGTTATGGTTGTAAGCATAAAGTCCGGCTTCGGCCAAACGTTGCGCCTGATTTTCTGTAAGCATTCCCAAAGTACAGCATACTTCCATGTCCAGTTTGTTGATGGTTCTCACCATTTCCAAAACCTGGTCGAATTCCGGTCCGTCTTTCACGTTTCTCCATGCTGCACCCATACATACTCTTGACGAACCGCTTGATTTGGCTCTCAGGGCCTGTGCTTTTACCTGCTGGACAGACATCAGGTCATTGCCTTCAACTCCGGTGTGGTAGCGTGCAGCCTGTGGGCAATAGCCGCAATCTTCCGGACAGCCACCGGTTTTTATAGATAGGAGAGTAGAAACCTGAACCACATTTGGATCATGATTCATCCTGTGAATAGAAGCAGCTTCATATAGTAAATCCATCATCGGTTTGTTGTATACCGCTATGATTTCTTCTTTGGTCCAATTGTGTCGTATTATACTCATAATGGTTAGTCTTTTGTTTGTTCCAAAAGTAGGTAATTCCATAATAAGTATAAAAATCTTTTCCCGAAAGTTAGAAACATTGGATTGTTGATTAAATAAAGCAGGGGATTGTCAAATCTGACAATCCCCTGCTTCAAAATAGGCATCGTTATAATTTAGTCTACCTTATTGATTTTCTCTACTTTATCTTTCCAGTACTGCATCATGGCAAAGGAAACAATCATGGATGCGGCAGAACCTTCAATGAACAGTCCAAAACAGAACTGATATAAAGACGGGTCACCTCCACCAAAAATATAGCTGTCTGCAAAAGACTCCAGATAGGTATTGCCGCCTCGGTATTCTACATAAATCATGAAAGCAATGAGTCCTAAAATCAGCCCGACCATTGCGGTTATAAAACCGGAAAGGAGATTGGTCAGATAGCCGTTTATGCCATCATGATAGTTTGATTTTATGGTCTTGTTTACACCATAGATTACAAAAATAAAATTAACGAGTCTGAGATAGATGTGGTCTTTTAGGTCGAGTGCTTCAATAAGCAGGAAGTATAATCCTAAACCTATAAAAATAATCACACCGTTGGTTACTAATCTGGATACTTTCATAATATTCTGTTTTTAGTTATACTATTTAAGTTATAAATGATTTGGTTTTAGGGGTACCGCTCGATTTATGTATTAAAATTACGAATATTATTTTATTTTTCGCATCCTATTTGGGGTTGCTTTGAATTTTTAGTAAAATTTTAATAAATTAAGTTTTTTCTGATTAATTCAAGGAAGCTGATTTTACAGATTTATTATTTTCGTCATACAGTAGAATCCAATCGTTATGTCCAAAATAATCCCATTTTGCAGCAGCCAGGTCTACAGTCGGATCGATGAGTTGTTTGTAAGGTTTGCCATTGATTGAAACATGACAATCCACAAAAACACTAACATCCTTGCCCTGTTTTGCAAATACCTTTTTTATTTTCTGAGCCATTTGCCAGATGGCATCGGGCTTGTCAGCAACCATGGCTATTTGCTTGTCTGTAAGGCTGGAATACAAGCTGTAAGGCAGGCGCTCTCCGGTCTTTTTGTCAATGACTTTATATGTGGAATAACCGGTTCTTGAACGGAGCATCATTCTCCAGCTTAAACGGTGTCCTTCTTCTGTCCATAGCACGTCACCTTTGATAAACCAATGGCGGACCGGCAGTGCAATCTGGATTAAAAAATAAGGAATAAAAAAATAGAACAAAATTGATTTGTTCTGATAAATGGGTTCGTTTCCTTCCGGTTTGGGTTTCTTTTTGAAAAATAATGCCCTTATTTTTTCAGGAGGATAAAAGAATACGGCAAAACTCAAAGCAAAAAACGGAAAGATACCTATTTGCAATGTGATAGCGTTAAAGAGGTGGAATAGTAAAGAAGCGATAAAGGCAAGGGTTCTGGTTTTTTTCCAAAGCAGCATCGGTACGATAAGCATGTCGAACAAAATACCGGAATAGGCAATGAAAAGATAGAACCATTTTTGGTTGAAGATGTTCCGGATAAAAGGATAGGATGATTTGTTTGCTAAAAGATTTTTAGTAAAAGTGCCATCGAGCCAGTCCGGATAGAATTTAGATACTGTTGCAAAAAAGTAGACAATGGCCACCTGAAGAATCATTACCAGTGAACACCATTGAGGCATTGTCAGGCTTTTTATTTCGGGGTTTTGCTTGGCATCAAGAGAAGCATATCGGTTTGCGGGAAGGAAAATCATGATCAGGCAAACCAGAACCAGCATATAATAATGATTGTTATAGGATGTTTTCTGCATCCAATAGGTTAGGGTCCATAAAACAGTAAAAGCAGAAAGACTCCATTTGTATTTCCAGCCAAGCATTACCAAAATGCCAAGGACTCCCATCGTGGCAAAATAAAAATACATTCCGTAACCGGGAAGCGGTTGCAGCCATTCCATTCCAATATGGCTGAATGTAAATTGTGGCTTTATGAAATTTTCTTTGACCCAACCAGTCAAAATGGCTCCAAAAGTTTCTGCTGCCAGTAGAAAACCGAAAAAAATACGAAAAATAATTAGCGGTGAATTGTCTATGGGCAGAAAGAGCTTTTTCATTTTAAACTTTTTATAAAACTTTGAGTTATGATTTTATCATTTTCAATCGCTGCTTTAAGGGTGTCAATGGAATCGAATTTTTCTTCAGAACGAATCCGTTGCAGAAAATAAATGCGCATTTCCTTTCCGTATAAATCTTCTTCCAAATCTAAGAAATTTGTTTCGATTGTTCTTTCCTTTCCGTCAACGGTAGGATTGGTGCCAATGTTCATCATGCCAAAAACTTCTTTTCCGTTCCAGTGGCTTTTGACGATGTAAACGCCATTTAAAGGAATCAGTTTGTATTCTTCTTCAATTTTTAAATTGGCTGTTGGGAAACCAATTGTCCTCCCGAGCTGTCTTCCTTTTACAACTGTTCCGGTAATAAAATAGTTGTATCCCAGATATTCATTTGCTAATTGGATATCGCCACTCAAAAGGGCTTTCCTTATTTTTGTGGAGCTTATGGAAACTTCATCAATTTCTTCTGCAGAAATTTGTTCTACTTCAAAATCGTATATTTTTCCATAGGCAATCAAATCGTTGATATCTGCAGAACGGTTTTTTCCAAAACGGTGGTCGTGTCCTATGATTATCTTTTTGATTTGAAATTGGTCAACAAGTATGGTTTTGACAAATTCTTCGGCACTTAACTGCGAAAAACTTTCGTCGAACGGATGTATGATTAAGTTTTGCAGGCCAATGCTTTCTAATAATTCTGCTTTTTCCTGAATCGTATTCAGGAGTTGTATTACAGAATTACCTTGTAGCACCATTCTTGGATGTGGGAAAAAAGTAAGTACCAGACTTTCAGTATTGCTTTTTTCAGCCTCTTGTGTGAGCCGTTCGATTATTTTTTTATGTCCCAAATGAACGCCGTCAAATGTTCCAAGCGTGGCAACAGTATTTCTGTTGGGTTTAAAATCTTGTATGTTGTGGAAAATATTCAAAATGGTGGGATTATCTTTTTGGCAAAATTAAGCTATATGCCCAATAAAAAAAACTTCTCTGCTCATATCTTACTGATGCCTTGAATAGTAGGTAACCGTTATAAAAAAAGCAGGATATAGTGGATGTTGTTAAATATCTCTTTCATTTTTATTGTTAAATAATTAGAATATGCATATAAATCATTAATTTTGACTTTGTAAACTATAAAAATTATGAAAAAACTATTACCGTTAATTGTTTTTGTCCTTATGTTTTCTGCGGGTTATTCGCAGTCACTACCACTATGGACAAAAACCTCTGCAGAAAAGCTAAGTGTTTTGGAGAAAGCAGACCGTAGCTCTATGCCACAAAAATTCCAGATTTTTCATTTGGATTTTTCAGGATTGAAATCGCAACTGCAAATGGCTCCTTCAAGGGAGACAGGTGAGGTTTCAAATGTAATAATTGCTTTTCCAAATCCACAGGGAAAGCTTGAAAATTACAGAATTTATGAATCGTCAGTAATGGCTCCGGAATTAGCAAAAGCACATCCTGAAATCCAGTCCTATATTGGTCAGGGAATTGATGATCCTACTGCTAGAATTCACCTTACAACTACAATTTTTGGGCTTCACACAATGACATTGTCTGGAAGAGGAACATTTTACATTGATCCTTATACCAAAGACGTAAAGAACTATATTGTTTATGATAAGTCTGACTTGACAACATCTCGTAATTTTGAGTGTAAGGTTCAGGAGAATACGGTAGAATCTATGGATGTTCCGTTACCGCCGCCTGCAAGTGATGGTAGATTCAGAACTTACCGTTTGGCTATGGCTTGTACTGTAGAGTATGCAACATTTCACGTAAATGCAGCGGTTACTGCAGGAACTTTGAGTCCAACAGCTACCCTGGCACAAAAAAAAGCGGCTGTTTTGGCAGCAATGAACGTAACAGTTGCACGTGTAAGTAGTGTGTATGAAAGAGATATGTCATTAAGGATGCAATTGGTTGCTAATAATGAAAGCGTAATTTTTGTTGATGCAGATAACTTTACAAATGATGATGCTGAAGCTTTGATTGACGAAAGCCAGGTAGTAATTGATAATGCGATTGGTAATACAAACTATGATATAGGACATACCGTAAGTACAGGTGGTGGCGGATTAGCACAATCTCCGGCAGTATGTATATCATCTGGAAAAGCTAAAGGTATTACAGGATCTGATGCTCCGGTTGGAGATCCATATGATATTGATTATGTAGCTCACGAAATGGGACACCAATTTGGAGCTGCACATACATTTAATAATTCTTGCGGGAATAACAGACAGACTGGTTCTGCTGTAGAACCAGGTAGTGGGTCTACCATTATGGGTTATGCGGGAATCTGTTCTCCTAACGTGCAAAATGGTTCGGATGCTTATTTTCATGCTGTAAGTATCGCACAGATGGTTTCTCATATCACAGGAAATTTTGGTAACTGTGTTCCAGGAGTAGCTAATGGAAACACACCTCCAACGGTTCCTGCTTTGACAAGTTATACAATTCCTGCCGGAACGCCTTTTGTTTTGAGAGGAAGTGCAACAGATGTGAATGGTGATGCACTGACATATTGCTGGGAACAGACTAACTCAGGAGTTAATACAAACTTGCCTAGTGCCACTTCAACGACTTCTAACCCTAACTTTAGATCTGTAGCCCCTTCAAGCTCTCCAAATAGATATTTCCCTTCTTTGGCAAATATTGTAAGTGGAGGTACTTCTCCCTGGGAAGTGATTCCTACTGTAGCAAGAACATTGAATTTTGCTCTTACTGTTAGGGATAACAGATCTCCTAACGGAGGACAGACCACCAGACAAAACATGACGGTTACAACTAGCACGGCAGCAGGCCCATTTACTGTAACGTCCCAAAATACAGATGGAATAACTTGGACACAAGGGCAGACGCAGACCGTTACATGGAACGTTGCGAATACAACAGCTGCGCCTTTCAATACAGCTAATGTCAATATTTTACTTTCAACTGATGGAGGATTGACTTATCCAACAGTTTTAGTTGCTAATACGCCAAATGATGGTTCGCAAACGATAACGGTTCCAAATACTGCAGCTCCATTTTGTAGAATTATGGTAGAATCGGTAGGGAATATCTTTTATGCCATTAACTCAAAAACCTTTGCAATTGGATATACTGTAACAAATACTTGTAATACCTATACTACCAATACGGCTTTTGCTATACCTGATAACAATCAGAACTTTACTGTTAGAGCGACTAGCATACCAACAACTGCTAACATATCTGATGTAAATGTGGCTGTTAATATATCTCACACCTATCTTGCAGATTTACAAGTCGTACTTGTTAATCCGGCACAAACTCTTGTTCCTCTTTTCCTTAATGCATGTGACGGTGTGACAACGAGTTTAAATGCAACCTTTGATGATCAGGGTACTAATGTTACCTGTGGTGCTGTGATTACGGGTAATATTCTGCCAGCAGAGCCGTTATCTATTTATAATGGAACAAATCCACAAGGAAACTGGTTGTTTGCGGTTAGAGATTTAGCAGCACAGGATACTGGAACTGTAAATTCATTTTCAATAACAATTTGTTCTCAAACTGCCGTTTTGAGTACTGAAAATTTTGGGCTAGCAGACTTTAAGATTTATCCTAACCCAAATAATGGTACTTTCAATATTCAGTTTAATTCTGATTCAAGTAATGAAATTAAAGTCGGTGTACATGATATTAGAGGAAGAGAGATTTTTAATCAGTCCTACCAAAATACCGGATTGTTCTCTCAAAGCCTTCAATTAAGTAATGCACAGTCGGGAATTTATCTTGTTACTGTTCAGGATGGAGATAAGAAAGAAGTTAAGAAGATAGTGATTCAATAATCACTCAATCTAAATCATAAAAAAGGAACTCGAAAGAGTTCCTTTTTTTATAGGTTTATTTTTATATGGGTGATTAACTGATTGTCAACAATTGGTGGCAAGTCGATTTGCAGTTCAGAGCCTTTTTTGACAAGGTTGCCTTTAGTTACCCTGTAATACCCGGCTTTTCCTTTGCAATAACAAAAAACGCCAAAAAGCATTTTGGTACTTTGGATTCCTTTATCTGAAAAAGAAAAATCAGTATAATTCTTATCCATTTCGAAAACGATTTCTTCTGAATAACCGGCATCTTGCAATGTTTTGTCAGCTATTTTCTTTTGGTATTTATAAAGGAAAACAACCTTATCCGGATTTTCTTCAAGTTCATAATAAACCTTGTCGATACCGTCTGTTTTTACATTCATGCTTTTGTTTTGGAGAATTTCAAAACTGCAAATTCCTTCTTCTGGACAAGGGCTTTCAATTTTGGTTTTTTTGCTATTGTTTGCCATGGTTTTGGAAGTTTTGGTGCTACAGCAGGCTATGACCAATCCGATTAGTGGTAAAAGGATATATTTTTTCATAAATTTTGTTTTTCTTATATTAAAGATAGCAAAAAGAAAGCCAATTATTTTCCGTTGAAAGTATTCATGGTAATGTCAAGTCCTGACAATGCGAACGATCGGATAATTTCTGCGGCAACGTCTAGCCTTTCCGGAAGTTTTGCTGTTTCTTCTTCATTCCATTCTCCCAATACATAATCAACCTGCCTGCCTTTTTTGAAATCGTCGCTGATTCCAAATCGGAATCTGGGATAATCGGAAGAGTTTAGGGTTTGCTGTATACTTTTTAATCCATTATGTCCGCCATCGCTTCCTTTCGGTTTGATTCGTATGGTTCCGAAAGAAAGGTTCAGGTCATCTGTTATTACCAGAATATTGGAAGCCGGTATGTTTTCCTTATCCATCCAATATTTTACGGCTTTGCCGCTAAGGTTCATATAAGTGTTGGGCTTTAAAAGAAAAAGCGTTCGGCCTTTTAGTTTGTATTCTGCCATAGCGCCAAGCTTTACGGTTTGGAAATCAAGGCTTTCTTTCCGGGCCAGATGATCCACTACTTTAAAACCTATATTATGTCGGGTATTTACGTATTCTGCGCCAATATTTCCAAGGCCAACGATTAAAAATTTTTTCATCGGGTCTGAATCTGTTGTTTTTTGTTTTTTGCTAAAAATGTTGAAAATCCAATTTTTCATTTCGTAAAAATAGTTTTTCTCTGCGGATTAGCTTTGCTGTTTTGTAATCTTTTATAAGTATGTAAAATAAAAAAAGCATCAGTTTTAGGCTGATGCTTTTGGTATAATTCAAGGTGAAAATTATTTTTTCTTTCCTTTTGCTGGTGCTTTTGCAGCTTTTGCAGCTTCTTGAGCAGCTTTCATTGCAGCACGTGAAATTCTTACCTGAGCAACAACAGTGTTGTCTGGGTGAAGCAATTTGTAGTTGTCAGCAACTAATTTAGTGACGTATAATTTGTTACCCATTTCAAGACCTGAGATGTCAGCATCTACGAAGTCAGGAAGGTTTTTAGGAAGTGCTTTTACTTTCAATCTACGTTGGTTCAAACGTAAAACTCCCCCTAACAATACACCTGGAGAAACACCAGTAACTCTTACCGGAACTTCCATAGTGATTTCTTTGTCATCGTGTAATTGGAAGAAGTCTAAGTGCAAAATTTTGTCTGAAACAGGGTGCACTTGAGTATCTTGCAATACTGCGTTGAAAGTTTTACCACCTTCAAGTTCGATCACAACTGTGTGAGCGTTTGGAGTGTAAATCAAATTTTTGAATGCTTTTTCTTCTGCTGAGAAATGCACCGGCTGATCTCCTCCGTATAAAACGCAAGGAACCATTCCAGCATTACGTAAGGCTTTAGTCGCTGACTTGCCCACGCTTTCTCTTTCTGATCCTTTAATTGTAATCGATTTCATTTGTAAATATATATAATTAATAAAAAATTCTACATTAAGAATTTACCGCTGATAGAGTTGTTGTGCTGTACCATTTGCATTACTTCTGCAAAAAGCGGTGCACAGCTCACCACGCGGATTTTTTTCGATTCCTTCTTCAACGGAATAGAATCGGTAACGATTAATTCACTTAATTGTGAATTCTCAATTTTTTCATAAGCATTACCAGATAAAATGGCATGCGTACAAATAGCTCTTACGCTCAAGGCTCCTTTTTCAATCATCAGGTCTGCCGCTTTGGCAAGAGTCCCTCCGGTATCAATCATGTCATCAACAAGGATGATATTTCTGCCTTTTACCTCGCCAATCAATTCCATACTTTCAATCACATTGGCGGCTTTTCTTTGCTTGTAGCAGATAACCACGTCCGATTCTAAGAACTTAGAATAGGCATAGGCTCTTTTAGAACCACCCATATCCGGAGATGCGATTGTCAGATTCTCCAGGTTCAGGCTCTTTACATACGGCAAGAAAATAGTCGATGCAAACAAGTGATCCACTGGTTTTTCAAAAAAGCCCTGAATCTGGTCAGCATGCAAATCCATAGTCATGATTCGGGTAGCTCCTGCAGCTTCAAGCAATTTGGCAACCAATTTTGCTCCTATAGGCACGCGCGGCTTGTCTTTCCTGTCCTGACGGGCCCAGCCAAAATACGGTATTACAGCCGTAATGTGGCGAGCCGAAGCTCTTTTGGCAGCATCAATCATTAGCAAAAGTTCCATAAGGTTGTCTGCACTTGGAAAAGTGGAGCAAACCAAAAAGACTCTTAATCCTCTGATTGATTCTTCGAAAGACGGTTGGAATTCACCATCACTATATTTTGAGAACGTTATTTTACCTAGCTCCACGCCATAGCTTTTAGCTATCTGCTCGGCTAAATATACACTTTGAGAACATGCAAATATTTTTGCTTCCGGTTCTTGGTGCGACATTTTAATTTGTTGTTTAGTAGTTAGTTAGTGTTGTGTGTTGTAAACGAGGTGCAAATTTAGGAATAAAATCCAACTCTGAAAGAATATTTTTCACTATTTTTTCTTTTAAATGAAATTATTTTTTTTACATTTGCACCCACAATTGAAACACATCAATTGCCTGGATGGCGGAATTGGTAGACGCGCACGACTCAAACTCGTGTACTTAGGTGTGTGGGTTCGATTCCCACTCCAGGTACTTAAAAACAAAACCTCTGAGAAATCGGAGGTTTTTTTATTGGTGTTTGTTTAAATCTTCTTAATTACATAAGTCACAATACCCCAAATCATAAAATTGTTTTCTTCCGAAATTTTGATGGGTTTATAAGCCTGATTTTCCGGCATAAGATACAATCCGTCTTTCTCGAGTTTTAATCTTTTTACCGTAAATTCTCCATCAATAAAACAGATGGCTATTTTTTTATCTGCCGGTTCCAGACTGCGGTCAACAATAAGAATGTCCTTGTCATTTATTCCCGCATCTATCATGGAATGTCCTTCTGCCTTTATATAGAAAGTGGTTTCCGGATCTTCAATTAAGGCTTTATTCAAATCAATTGTAGTTTCCAGAAAATCCAGGGCAGGCGAGGGAAAACCTGCCGAAACGCCTTGTGATACATATGGGATTTTAAGCTCGCTTTGCAAATCGGACTTGAAAAAGGTCAGTTTTTGGGCTTTATGTTTGCGGTCTAATGGCATTTGGCTACAAGTATTTGGTCCCAACGGGTAGTGTATTTTGGCGAAAGCATATTTTGTTTCATGTTCCATGTTTTGGAATCCTGAGAACCCAATTTTACTTTCCGGTCTCCGATTTTAGTATTGATTTTATCAATAGCTTTCATCAATAGATGGTGTTTCGGATTTTCTTCCTCAAACAAATGGAGCTGTTTTTCATTGGTATTGATTAGCTGGGTAACGATTACGCCTGCTTTTTGAAACCGTTGTCCTTTGTGTTCTTCATATAGTTTTTCCAAAATCCGTATGGCGGCCTGATTTATGGTTAGCGTAGAATCTGTACCAAACGGCAACGTAATCGAATTGTGGTAATATTGTTTGGTTGCCGGTGTTTTGTGTTCCATAGTTGCCAGCATTACGACTACAGTATGACAACAGGAATCTTGCGCCCGGAGTTTTTCTGCACAGACAGAAGCAAAAGTGGAAACACGCTCTCTTAGGGCATCAAATTCGGTTAGCTGTTTTGGGAAACTTCGGGTAATGGCAATGCTTTTTTTATTAGCAGGTTCTTCAATGCCCAATACCGATTCTCCTAATAATTCTTTCCTGAGCCGAAGACCAATAACTCCCATTTCTTTTTTTACCCAGCTTTCATGAAAGGGTTCCGTGAAATCATAAGCCGTTAGTATGTTTTTGGCCTTCATCTTTTTCTTCATGCGGTATCCAATACCCCAAACGTCTTCGATTTTGGTCCATCGCAATGCCTTGATGCGTTTTTCTTCGGTGTCGATAACATAGACGCCATTGGTACGTTCCGGATATTTACGGGCAATTTTATTGGCTACTTTGGATAGTGCTTTCGTCGGAGCAAAGCCAATACAAACAGGAAGGCTTAATCCTTTAAGGAGCGTATCTTTAATTTGTTTGCCATAATTATCATAATCAGGAATACTCATTCCTTCGAAATTAAGGAAGGCTTCATCGATGCTGTATATTTCTACATAAGGGGTAAACCTGTTGAGGATATTCATGGCACGTCGGCTCATGTCGCCATATAAGGCATAGTTGGAAGAGAATACTTTGACATTATGTTGCCTGAGCATTTCCCTGACCTTAAATTCAGGAGCTCCCATAGGAACGCCTAATGCTTTAGCCTCATCGCTTCGGGAAATAATACATCCGTCATTATTAGACAATACCACAACAGGCTTTCCATTATATTGTGGTTGGAAAACCCTTTCGCAGGACGCATAAAAGTTATTGCAATCGACTAAAGCATACATACTACAAAATTAAGGCAAACCCTTAAAAATTAGTCTTTGACAAAAGTTAATGTTGAAAATATTATCGTAAGAAAATTATACAAAAAAAGCCGTCATACTATTGACGGCTTTTCTATATAGGGTGTTTTTTATTTATACTAACAAATCCAACAGAAAAGAAGGATAAAGTCCTATTGCAATATTTAGCAGGATAGCGGCTGTTGCGACCGCACTGTATACAAAAGGAACAGGTTTTGCTGCTTCTGTGGCATCTTTAGTATACATGGCCAGAATCAATTTGAAATAGTAGCCAACACTGATGATAGAGTTTACTACGGCAACAATTACCAGAATAACATGTCCCGCATTCAGCATTTGCCCGAATAAGAAAACTTTAGCGAAGAATCCTGAAAATATAGGAATTCCGGCCATAGAAAGCAAAGCTCCGGTAAGCACAGCGGCTAACAGGGGATTTGTTTTTCCCAGTCCGTTGAAATTAAAAATATCTTCATTGTCTTTGTCTTTAGTAACATACAGCAGTACAGAAAAAGCTGCAATTCCTGCCAAAGCATAGGCAGAAGCATAATAAAGAAGTATTCCGGCAGAAGTTGAAACGGCCAAAAGTGTCATCAGCATAAATCCGGCATGCGAAATACCAGAGTAAGCCAGCATTCTTTTTACATTGTTTTGTCTTAGTGCCATGATATTTCCAATTGTCATCGAAAGGATAGAAATCAACATCAAGGCTGTTTGTGACGAATCAGGAAGGTTTACATTCATTGCACTTACCAATTTAAAGAAAGCAGCCATAGCCACAACTTTAGCCAAAGTACTCATCAGCGCAGTTGTCAGGGCAGGAGAGCCTTCATAAACATCCGGTGCCCAGAAATGAAACGGAACCGCCGCTATTTTGAAAAGCATACCAATACTAAGAAGGATAGCACCGATGTAAAACCAGTCTTCTACATCTGCAGAAGTTCCGGCTTCCTGAATTACGGCCATGTCAAAAGAACCGATAGCCCCATAAATCAATGCAATTCCAAATAAAATAAATCCGGAAGCAAAAGCTCCCATCAGGAAATATTTCATACCCGCTTCATTACTTTTCAGGCTCAGACGATTGCTGGCTGCCAAAACATATAATGAAATGGAAAGAATTTCAATTCCAAGGAAAAACATGGCTAGATTTCCAAAAGCTACCATAGCAACGGCACCTGTCAATAGAAATAGTTTGATAGAAACAAAATCGGATATTTTGTGTATTTGCTTTTCGTGAAAGCTAGGTGTCAGGGCAATTAAGAACACTGTCAATATTATAAACAGGCAAGAAAACGGTGTTGAAAAATTATCGCTGACAATCATATTATTGTAGGTGTCGGCAGAATCATTTAATCCAGTCACTGTCAATCCCAAGATTGCAAGCAAGCCAATAATTGTTACAGGGACAATTGCTTTCCTTACGTTGAAAATTTCAGCCAAAAGGCATAAAACCCCTAATACGGCAATAGCTATTAATGTATACATTTTATATCTGACTAAATTAAATTCTGTTTATAATTTTTACTACTTCTTCAAGGCTTGGTGTAATCAAATCAATGATTGGTTTTGGATATAGTCCGAAAAATACCAATACGCCAATAATTATTACCATTACAACACCTTCATTGAAGTTGATGTCTGCAAAAAATTTCTCGTTTTTGTCTCCCAGCATTACTTTCTGGAACATTCTTAGCATGTAAAAAGCGCCCAGAATAATTGTTGTTCCTCCAATAATACAAACGGTAACACTTCTTTGGGCTAAGCTGTAAAGCAATTCGAATTCTCCCACGAAGTTGAATGTTCCCGGTAAGGCTACAGAAGCCAAAACCAGAATCATGAACATGGAAGTGAATTTAGGAGCCTGAATTCTGATGCCTCCCATTTGTGAAATTTTTCCGGTTGCATATCTTCTGGAAATAATTTCGGCTGCGAAGAACAGACCTACTACGCCAAAGCCATGGGCAATCATCTGCAATGTAGCTCCTCTCAAACCATCTAAGGTCATAGTATAACAACCTGCTGCAATCAATCCGACGTGAGCCAGCGAAGAATAGGCCAATAATTTTTTAATGTCTTTCTGCTTCAAGGCTACGATAGAGCCGTAAATCACTCCGGCAACACTTAAACCTACAAGATAGAACAAATATTCTTTTGCCGCTTGCGGAGCAATAGGCAGTTGCCATCTGATAATACTGTAAAGCGCCATTTTCAACATAATACCGGATAATAGCATTGTTCCAACAGCCGGAGCTTTTTGGTATACTTTTGCCTGCCAGGTATGGAAAGGAATAAGTGGAATCTTAATGGCATAAGCCAGAAAGAAGCCCAGGAATATCCAGAATTGTTCTTGCGTAGACAATTGAGCTTTAATAAGGTCGCTCAACATAAAGCTTCCCGTTTTTTGGTATAGGTAGATAAAGGAAACCAACATGAATAAAGACCCGGCGAAAGTATAGATAAAGAACTTTACGACAGCTTTCTTTCTGCTTTGCGGATTACCGTTACCCCAGATTAATGCAATGAAATATATAGGAATTAATGAAAGTTCCCAGAAAATATAATATAAGAAACCGTCTGCGCTTAAAAACGTTCCCACCATGGCAAAAACCATGAACAGGATTAAAGCATAGAAGTTTTTGGATTTAGCATAAGTATTTCCAAAAGACGAGAATATAATCAGCGGAGTCAGGGCTGTAGTAAGGACAATTAAAGCCATACTCAAACCGTCAGCTCCAAGAGCAATATAGATTTTAGGAATTGTTATCCACGGCTTGATGAAGTTGATATCCTGTCCGGCATTATATAAGTTCAAAAGATAAATCGATGCACCAAACGCAGCAAGACTAAATAGCAATGCTATTTTTGAAGCCCATTTGTCTCCGGATAGAAAAGTAGCAATTGCTCCGACTAATAAAATAATTAATAATAAAGATACGTCCATTAGTGATGAATTATTGAGCTAAAAATAAATAAGCGATAATTGAAGCAGTTCCGATAACAAAAACAAAAAGATAGAATCCTACGCTTCCGTTTTGAAGTACTCTTCCTTGCGTTCCAACCATATTTGTGACTTTGCCCAATCCGAAAATAAATCCTGATAAGGCTGTTTCGATAAAGTTTTTCGAGAAGCTTGCTATTGCATAGATTGGCTTCACGATTACCGCCATATAAATTTCATCTACATAAAACTTATTATATAAAACTTTTGAGAATCCTGTAATTTCATTGTCTTCTGCAGGCACCTGAGATTTTTTGATATAATTGGAATAGGCAATTCCAATACCAATTAAGGCACCCACAACTGCCACTCCCATCAATATAAAAGTAGTGCTGTCTAAGTGGTGTTCTTCTCTTGCTCCAATAAAAATTGGCTTCAGGTATTCGTTCAACCAGCTATGTCCAGGGAAGCTGATAAAACCTCCAACTGTAGATAGTATAGCCAATACAATCAATGGGAAAGTAATCAGGCTCGGTGATTCGTGCAAATGATGTTTCTGTTCCTCGGTTCCTCTGAATTCTTTGAAGAAAGTAAGGTATAATAAACGGAACATGTAGAAGGCAGTCATGATTGAAGCTAATGAAGCGATAACCCACAATGCCTTGTTTTCATGGAAAGCTACCATCAGAATTTCGTCCTTAGAGAAGAAACCGGCAAAAATAGGAATACCTGAAATGGCTAAAGTTGCAATCAGGAAAGTAATGTAAGTAACCTTCATGTATTTTCTTAAACCACCCATTTTTCTCATGTCCTGTTCGCCGTGCATAGCATGGATAACAGAACCCGAACCTAAGAACAGACAAGCTTTGAAGAAAGCGTGTGTGATTACGTGGAAAACGGCAATTTCATAAGCGCCTAATCCTAAGGCCAAAAACATTAAGCCAAGCTGTGACACTGTAGAATAAGCCAAAACCTTTTTAATATCGTTCTGAACCAAAGCAATAAATGCAGCAACTAAAGATGTTATGGCGCCTATTATGGCTATAACCATCTGGATAGTTGGTGTCAAATCGAATATGAAGTTCAATCGGGTAATCATAAAAATTCCGGCAGTAACCATTGTTGCTGCGTGGATTAAAGCAGAAACCGGCGTTGGTCCTGCCATCGCGTCAGGAAGCCATGTGTATAATGGAATCTGGGCTGATTTTCCTGAAGCACCAATAAAAAGACATAGTGTTCCAAAAGCAAGCCATCCTAAATCAACCGTACGTCCGGAAGCTACTATGGCTTTAATTGTTGTGAAATCAACAGAGCTGAACAGGTAACCGAGGGTGAAAATTCCGATTAAGAATCCAAGGTCTCCGATTCTGTTCATGATAAATGCTTTTTTAGCTGCATCGTTGTAATCCTGATTTTTATACCAGAACCCGATAAGCAGGTAGGAACATAATCCAACACCTTCCCAGCCTATGAACATGATTAACAGGTTTGAACCCGTAACCAGTGTTATCATGAAGAAGATAAACAGGTTGAGGTAAGCAAAAAACTTATGCAGATTTTCATCATCGTGCATATAGCTTATGGAATAGATATGAATTAAAGTACCGATTCCTGTTACGAAAAGTAACCAAAGAACAGACAGTTGGTCTAACAGAAAGCTGAAGCTAACGTCGAAGTTTCCAAGTGTCATCCAGTGAAACAGGTCAATGAGTATAGGCTGTTTTGTACTGTTTATCTGAAAGAAAAAGTTTAATGCGATTCCAAAGGAAACAGCAACTGCAATAGTCCCGATGGTTCCGGAAACATTGCGGCTGACTTTTTTTCCAAAGAATACGTTGAATAAAAAGCCTGCAAATGGCGCCAATAATAAAAATAATAGTAAGCTTGTCTCCATTAGGGATTATCCTTTTAAATTTTTTAATTTATCAATATCAATCGAATGAATGTTTCTGTAAATTCCAACCAGAATAGCCAAACCAACTGCAACTTCTGCTGCAGCAACGGCCATAGAGAAAAATACGAATACTTGTCCTGCTGCATCCTGATGGTAGGTTGAAAAGACAACCAGCAAAAGATTTACCGCATTTAGCATAATCTCAATTGACATAAACATTACGATGGCATTTCTTCTGAACAGAACTCCAAATATCCCGATACAAAACAGTATCGTAGAAAGATAGATGTAGTTGTTAATGCCTATTTCCTGTAAAACATTCTGCATAACTATAAGCTTATTTTTTCTTCTTTTTTAGACAATAGAACTGCTCCAATCATAGATACTAATAACAATACTGACGCAAATTCAAATGGAATCATGAAGCCGTTTTTCTCATCAAGCAATACCTGTCCCAAAACTTTGATGGACTGGTAATCTTCACCAGAAACATAATATTCCTCAATAATTGGCATTGATTTTATGAAAGCAGCCAAAAGTACAAAAGCTACCAGACAGAAAGAAGCCACAGCCGCGAGTATCGTAAGTCCGCTTTTGTGCTTTTCGTCTTCCTTGTTGAGGTTCATCAACATTATCGTAAAGAGCAAGAGAATCATAATTGCTCCGGAATATACTATGATGTGTACAACAGCCAGGAATTGTGCATTGAACAGCAAATAGTGTCCGGCTATAGAAAAGAAACAGATTACCAGATAGATTGCGCTATGAATAGGATTTCTGGTAAAAATCGTCAGGAACGCAGTAGCTAAAGTAATTGCGGATAAAATATAAAATACAGTTGTCAACATATTAATTAGCTGTTTTCAATTTAGTATTATTCAAAGCCTGTTCTAAAGGCATAACCAACTTATCTTTTCCATAAATAAATTCGTCTCTCTCATAATTTGCCTTTACAATCTTTTTAGATGTAGTCAGATAGATGGCCTGTTTAGGGCAAGCTTCTTCACACAAGCCACAGAAAATGCAACGTAACATATTAATTTCGTAGATAGAAGCATATTTCTCTTCTCTGTACAGGTGTTTTTCATCCGGCTTTCTTTCTTCTGCTTTCATCGTAATGGCTTCCGCAGGGCAGGATAGTGCGCACAAACCACAGGCAGTACAGCGCTCGCGGCCTTCTTCATCACGCATGAGCATATGCTGTCCGCGGTAAACAGGGCTCATTGGACGAACCTGTTCCGGATATTTAATCGTTACTTTTCTGGTGAATAAGTGCTTAATAGTGATTAACAATCCTTTTACGATTGCCACAAGATAAATGCTTTCCCAAAAATTCATCTTTTTGTTGGAAACCTCCTTCTTTCTTCCCGATAATGATATAGTTTCTATACTCATTTTGATATATGATTTAAGATTTTTGATTGGAAATATCCCTTCTAAATCTTTTTATTAATCCTGATTTATTGAACCAACAGCATTACTACTGCGGTTACTATAATGTTTGCTATTGCCAGTGGAATCAAGGCTTTCCATCCCAATCGCATCAGCTGGTCGTAACGGAATCTCGGTATCGTCCATCTTACCCACATAAAGAAGAAGATGAAGAAAGATATTTTTATAAACAATACGACTATTCCAATGATGTTTGCCGGATTGACACCCCAGTTTTCAACAGCCCATTCCATTCCCGGATAGTTGTAGCCTCCAAAATAAAGAACGGCCAAAATGGTTGATGATATGAACATACTCGCGTACTCGGCAAAAAGATAGAATCCCATTCTCATGGAAGAGTATTCCGTATGGTAACCCCCAATTAATTCGGCTTCACATTCTGCAAGGTCAAAAGGAGTTCTGTTTGTTTCGGCAAAAGAACATACCAGAAAAATAATAAAGCCCAGAGGCTGATAGAAAACATTCCAGTGCATGCCGCTTTGGTTGGCTGAGATTTCGCGCAAGCTCAGGGTTCCCTCCATCATCAGCAAAGCAATGATTGAAAGTCCCATAGCAATTTCATAAGAAATCATTTGGGAAGCTGCACGCATAGCAGACATCAATGAGAATTTGTTGTTCGATGCCCAACCTCCAATCATGATTCCGTATACTCCAACAGACAATACTCCGAATACGTATAAAATGGCAACGTCAATATCTGTAGCCTGCAAAACAATATCTCTTCCAAACAGGTGCAGTTTGTCTCCCCATGGAATAACGGCACTAGTCATTAAAGCAACGCTCATAGAGATGGCAGGACCTACTACGAATAAGAATTTGTTAGGTGTGTTAGGAAGGAATTCTTCTTTTGAAAATAATTTAAGTCCGTCAGCAAGCGGTTGTAATACCCCACCTTTTCCGGCTCTGTTTGGTCCGATACGGTCTTGAAGCCAGGCAGCGATTTTTCTTTCGGCAAGCGTAGAATACATCGCCATCAACATAGTGATAGCAAAGATTATGACAATAAAAACTCCTTTTTCTATGATTATCGTACTGTCCATCTTATCTAAATATTACCTTCCTTAAATTCCTGTTCCTCTTCTTTTCTCAAAGGAACGGCTGCCATACTGATTTTTCTTCTGTCCTGTTCACGGCCTTTCAGGATTCCTTTTTCTGTTTCGATAACAACCGTATCTAATTTTCTGGTGTAATTGTTTTGGTTGATAACCGAATCTTTTTCGAATTTTCTTGGACCTTCAATAACCCAGTCTTCTACATTTTTATGGTCAAAACGGCATTCGTTACAAATGAATTCTTCCACTTCATGGAATTCGTCTTTTCTTCCGGTAACTCTTTGAATTTCGTTTCCAAACATCCATACGGTTGTTTTACCGCAGCATTTGTCACAGTTTCTGTGGGCGTTGAATGGTTTGTTGAACCATACTCTCGATTTGAAACGGAAAGTTTTATCTGTCAATGCTCCAACAGGACAAACATCAATCATGTTTCCTGAAAATTCATTGTCGATTGCTTTTGAAATACAGGTTGAAATGTTGGAATGGTCACCTCTGTCAACAACACCGTGAACACGGTTGTCTGTTAGCTGGTCTGCAACCATAACACATCTGTAGCACAAAATACAACGGTTCATGTGCAATTGGATATTCGGGCCTATGTCTTCCGGCTCGAAAGTCCTTTTTTCTTCAATATAACGGGTCTGTGATTTTCCGTGTTTGAAACTCAAGTTCTGAAGATCACATTCTCCGGCCTGGTCGCAAACCGGACAATCCAATGGGTGGTTAATCAGCAAGAATTCCGTAACTGCTTTTCTGGCATCTGTAACCCGCTCTGATTTGATGCTGTTTACTTCCATACCGTCCATTACGCCTGTAACGCATGAAGCTACCAATTTTGGCATTGGTGTTGGATTCGCATCGCTTCCTTTGGAAACTTCAACCAGACAGGCACGGCATTTTCCGCCAGAACCTTTCAGTTTTGAATAATAGCACATCGTTGGCGGAACCGATTCGCCACCGATCATTCGAGCAGCCTGCAGGATAGTGGTTCCTGGTTCTACTTCTATGGTTTGACCGTCTATTGTTACTTTCATTTTTTTATTCTTGATAAGATAAAGTCTTAAAGTTGTAAAGTCTTAAAGTGTAAAGTCTTGAAGTTGTAAAGTTTTAAGGCGTTAAAATCATCTGGCTCTATACCTTCCGACTTTTGACTTTAGGGTTTCCGACTTTATACCTTTTGACCTTATGACATTCGACTTTAATACTTTCGCCTTTCTGACTTCTGACTAAATTTAAACTGTTTGTTTTCCAACCAAATGTCTCACCTTTTCAAAAGGCTCGTTTACGAAATGGTCTCTGTTTTTTATTTTTTCCGGGAAACGGACATGATATTCGAATTCATCTCTAAAGTGACGGATTGCAGCGGCAACCGGCCAGGCAGCAGCATCACCTAAAGGACAAATTGTGTTTCCTTCAATCTTGCTCTGGATGCTCCAAAGCAGGTCAATATCTTCTTCGCGGCCATGGCCGTTTTCAATTCTGTGCAATACTTTTTCAAGCCAGCCTGTTCCTTCACGGCAAGGCGAACACTGTCCGCAGCTTTCGTGGTGATAGAATCTGGAGAAATTCCAGGTGTTTCTAACAATACAAGCGGTATCGTTGTATACGATAAATCCGCCGGAACCTAACATGGAACCGGTAGCAAATCCGCCATCACTTAATGATTCGTAAGTCATCAGACGGTCTTCGCCATTTGCAGTCTTATAAATTAAATTGGCTGGCAGGACAGGAACAGATGAACCTCCGGGAACAAATGCTTTCAAAGGTCTGTCGTCAATCATTCCGCCCAGATATTCATCAGAATTCATGAATTCATCAACACTAAGTCCCAATTCGATTTCGTAAACACCAGGATTTTTGATGTGTCCTGAAGCAGAAATCAATTTGGTTCCGGTTGATCTTCCAATTCCGATTTTAGCATATTCTGCACCCGTATTGTTAACAATCCAAGGCACTGCCGCAATAGATTCTACGTTGTTTACTACGGTAGGATTTGACCAAAGTCCGGAAACAGCCGGGAATGGCGGCTTGATACGGGGATTTCCTCTTTTCCCTTCCAGAGATTCAATCAAAGCAGTTTCTTCACCGCAGATATAGGCACCACCACCACAATGAACATACAGGTCAAGGTTGTAGCCGGTTCCTAAAATGTTTTTTCCAAGCCATCCTGCAGCATAGGCTTCTTTAATAGCTCTTTCAAGAATTTTGTACACCCACATATATTCACCGCGGATGTATATATAAGATAAGTTTGCTTCTAAGGCATAGCTGGAAGTAATCATTCCTTCAATAAGAAGGTGGGGAATGTACTCCATCAGGAAACGGTCTTTAAAAGTTCCCGGTTCTGATTCATCAGCATTACAAACCAAATGTCTTGGCTTTCCTGATTTTTTATCGATGAAGCTCCATTTCAGTCCGGTAGGGAAACCAGCACCACCACGACCTCTCAATCCGGAAGCTTTCACTTCTTCCACAACTTCATCAGGGGTCATCGATTTCAGGGCTTTTTCTACAGAAGCATAACCGCCGTTTTGGCGATAAACTTCATAGGTCTTAATCCCCGGAATACTTGCTTTCTCTAATAATATTTTCTTTGACATATTATTTATCGTGTAATATAACCTTATTATCTCTGCAATCAGCAATAAGTTGGTCGATTTTGTCTTTTGTCAGATTTTCCTGGAAAAAGTCACCAAGCTGCATCATAGGTGCATAACCGCAAGCTCCGAGACATTCAACTCCACGTACCTCAAACATTCCGTCTGCTGTTGGCTCACCAACTTTAACACCCAGTTTGTCACAGGTATAATCCATCAGATTTTCAACACCTCTCAAACAGCAAGGCGAAGTCTGACAGAACTCAAACATATATTTTCCAACCGGTCTTTGGTTGAACATCGTATAAAAAGATACGACTTCATAAACTTCAATTGGCTTTATCTCAAGTATTTCGGCAACCTTATCCATCAGTTCAACGCTCAGCCAATTGTCATGGGCATCCTGAACATCATGCAGGACTGGCAAAAGGGCCGACTTTTTCTTGTCTGCCGGATAATGGCTCAAAAGCTCGTTGATGCGTTCCATCAATGCTTCTGTGATATTTATTTCTTGTTTGATATGTAAACGTTCCATTTTCTATTTCAGATTTTTGATTTCAGATTCAATCTGAAATTCAAAATTTATACTCCTAAATATATTTTTTGATTTCTGATTTTTGATTTCTGATTTCTGCGGCCTCAAACCCTAAATCTTAAATCTTAAATCCCAAATCTCTATGCGTCTAATTCTCCTGCAATTACGTTCAAACTTGACAATGTGGCAATTGCATCTGAAAGCATTTGTCCTTTTACCATTTCATTGAATGCCTGATAGTAAATAAAGCATGGTCTTCTGAAATGCAGTCTGTAAGGTGTTCTGCTTCCATCAGTTATCAGATAGAAACCTAATTCACCATTACCGCCTTCAACAGGATGGTAAACTTCTGTTACCGGAACAGGAATTTCTCCCATTACAATTTTAAAGTGGTAAATCAAGGCTTCCATTGTAGTATAGACGTCTTCTTTTGGCGGAAGATAATAATCCGGAACATCTGCATGGTAAGGACCTTCAGGCATTTTTGCCAGAGCTTGCTTGATGATGCTTATACTTTCCCAAACTTCTGCATTTCTAACACAGAATCGGTCATAAGTGTCGCCGGATTTTCCAACCGGTACATTAAATTCGAAATCCTCATAAGAACTGTACGGTTGCATAACGCGAATGTCATAATCAACACCGGTAGCTCTTAAATTCGGGCCTGTAAATCCATAGCTCATGGCGCGTTCTGCAGAAATAGGGCCTACGTTAATAGTCCTGTCCATGAAAATTCGGTTACGGGTCAGCAATTTTTCGAATTGTTCCCAAACAGGAGGGAACTCTTCAAGAAATTCATTAATTTTTCGGAATGCAGCAGGACTCCATTCTCTTTCAAAACCTCCAATTCTACCCATGTTGGTCGTTAGCCTGGCACCACAGATTTCTTCGTAGATTTCGTAAATTTTTTCCCTAAACTGGAATACATATAAAAAGCCTGTCAGGGCTCCGGTATCCACACCCAAAACCGAGTTGCAAATGATATGGTCAGCAATACGTGCCAACTCCATTATGATTACCCGTAGGTATTGTACTCTTTTAGGGACTTCTATATTTAGAGCCTTTTCCAAAGTCATCCACCACCCCATATTGTTTATAGGAGACGAACAGTAGTTCATCCTGTCGGTCAAAGGTGTGATTTGGTAGAAAGGTCTGTTTTCAGCAATTTTTTCAAATGCGCGATGGATATAACCAACAGTACCTTCTCCTTCTACGATTCGTTCCCCATCCATTAAAAGAATGTTCTGGAAAATACCGTGAGTAGCAGGGTGCGTCGGTCCTAAGTTCAGAATGGATAGCTCGCTTCCGTCCTCATTCTGTCTTTGTTTGATGATATCGGCATATCGTAATTCTGGTGGTAATAATAAGTCTGACATTATAGGTATTATTTCAGTACTATTAGCAATTATCTGTTGTTCTTCCGAAGAAACGGTCGTCTTTATCAGTTCTTCCGCCATCTTCCAATGGGAATTCTTTTCGCATAGGGAAAGAAACCATTTCGTCCATGTTCAGGATTCTTTTCAACTGCGGATGGCCTTTGAAAATAATCCCAAAAAAGTCATAGGTTTCTCTTTCCTGCCAGTTAGCTCCCAGAAACAGGCTGGTTACGGAATCAATTTCCGGATTTTCGCCATTCAGGAAGCATTTGATTCGGATTCGTACATTGTCTACCCAGTTGTGCATGTGATAGACTACGGCAAATTGCCTGTCTGCTTCGGCATCCGGATAATGAATGCCGCACACGTCTGTAAGAAAGTTAAAACGAAGCGTTTTGTCGTCTCTCAGAAACTGCATTACTTCGAGTATTGATGTGGAATCTACTTCAAAAGAAAAAATATCGTGTTGCTGTGAAAAATCGCGTACAATTAATTCGAAATTATCAACCAGCTTATTTTGTATGTCGGAAGTTTCTAAAGCCATTTTTAAGAAATGTTATAAGAAGCTAGTAATTCTTGATATTCTGGAGAACTTCTTCTCCTTACGGATTCAGATTTTACTAAATCCTGAAGGCGCATAACGCCGTCAAGAATCTGTTCCGGTCTAGGCGGGCATCCTGGCACATAAACGTCTACAGGAATTACTTTGTCAATGCCTTGCAATACGGAATACGTGTCGAAAATCCCTCCTGATGAAGCACAGGCACCAACAGCAATAACCCATTTTGGTTCTGCCATTTGTTCATAAACCTGACGTAAGATTGGTGCCATTTTTTTAGCAATTGTTCCCATCACCAAAAGCATATCTGCCTGGCGAGGTGAAAAACTCATACGCTCTGACCCAAAGCGTGCAACATCATAATGTGAACCCATGGTTGCCATAAATTCAATACCGCAACAAGAAGTAGCGAATGGTAAAGGCCAAAGAGAATTGGCTCTGGCAAGTCCAACTACAGTATCCAGCTTTGTAGCGAAAAAACCGGTTCCTTCATATCCTTCGGGAGTTTCTACCATATTTATTTTTGAATCACTCATTTTTTTTAGATTTTAGATTGCTGATTTCAGATTTCTGTGAAGTCCGAAACAAGAATCTGTTTCTTTGTTTTTATAAATTGGGAAAGTCTTAAATCATAATTCCCAAATCAAAAATCAATTATTCCCACTCTAATCCTTTTTTCTTCATTACATAGTAAAAACCTACTACCAAAAGAAACATAAAGATTGCCATTTTTCCTAATCCTGCCCAACCCATTTCTTTAAAATTCACTGCCCAGGGATACATGAAAATAACCTCGACATCGAATAACACGAATAAGATGGCAACCAAAAAATATTTTACAGAAAAAGGGATACGGGCGTTCCCTACAGATTCAATCCCGCACTCAAAGTTTTTGTCTTTGTTGACCGACTTCCTTCTCGGGCCTAAAAAACTTGAGCCAATAATTGTCATAACCACAAACCCGGTAGCAAGTAAAAATTGCATTAATATAGGGAAATAACTAGTCTGATCCGTACTCATAAAGAATTTATTTTATAAAATAGTTACAAATATACGAGCCAATATTGAATTCACAGCCTACGGATTTCAATACTATATAGTATTGTCCTTAATTTTAATTTAGAATGAATAAAAATAATAAATTAGTAATGTCTGGGGTAGTTATTCGTTTTTTAAATGTTTAAATCAAAAAAAATGAAAAATTCATTTTTACTATTAAAAAAATGAAAAAAATTTAATTTTATGTTAAATCCGGAGTATAAAAAAACCGCTCCATTTATGGAGCGGTTTAACTTTTAGGAAACTAAAAATAGTATGCTATATATTAGTTTTGAAGTACTGCAACCTGTGCAGCAACTTTACCTTTTCTTCCTTCTTCTTCTTCGTAAGATACTCTATCTCCCTCGCGAAGTTCTTCCGCTTTGATTCCTGAAGCATGAACGAAAATGTCTTTTCCTGTTTCTTCGTCTACAATGAATCCATATCCTTTGGATTCATTAAAAAATTTAACTGTACCTGTACGCATTGTAATAATAAAAATAATTAATAATGAACAAATGTAGTATTTAATATGATACGAAGTATAATTTTATGTTAATAAATTGAAAAAAAATTATTGATTAAAAAATCTTTTTGTGATTTTTCCTAAAATTCAACCATTTGATTTTCAATTTTTAAGCGAAATACCTCATTTTTTTGATTATTTATGATAAAGATAATCTAAAATTTTAAGAATTATTCAAACTCATTAATTCCATAAAGAATCTCTTTCATTTTTGATCCGTTTACCTCTACAGGGCGATAAGCCATGTTGAATTTGCTTATGGCAACATCAATATCGTCTTTTAATTTTTTGTACTCCAGGGGAAGCTTTGTTTCGCATTGTTTTTCATTCTCATAACTGTTAAGAATGATTTTGAACTTTTCATAAAATTTGCCTCCCTGATCAATAAAACTGTTGTATTGCGTTATGAATTGCAGGAGCCTGTCAATTGGAAAGATGATGTTAACCTGCGATGAATACAATTGGGGTCCCTGTTGTGTTTTCAGATTGGCAAGATAATCGTTTGTTTTCTGCTTTACGCTTTCCCAATCATCTGATGTCCTGCAGCTTTCCAGCGTATTGGCATATCCTATAGGCTTTGTATATTCTTTGAACAGGGTCTCAATGTCGGTTCGAATCTTTTCATTGCTTTTCTGAAGAAAAGCCGTTTCAAAATAAATCGTATTGAGCTCATTTTGCATTCTGAGCGTAAAATCCAGAATGCACTCGATATTTGCAATTTCCTTGTCCTTTTCATCTTTCGAAAGTGAGGAAACCATCAGATTTGAGAAAGTCTGTACTACAGATACGATGGTGTTGGTTCCGAGTATTGAAGTGAGGTCAAAACCGGCCTTTCTATCTTTCCTGGTTTTTACAATTTCTTTTAGTTTTTCATATTCCGGATATTGATTCGGGTTCGAAATCTTGTTGATTTCAGAGAATGTTCGCACTGATGCAAAGTGATGGTCAAGGCTTAAAACTTTTTCATATAAAAGACGGATAATCTGCAGTCCTTTCAAATATCTGATTTTGGACAGATCCTGCATTTCTTCTTTTTTAAGAGATAAGATTTCCTCTTTCAGCAAATCCTTCTGGATTAAAAAATCGATTTTCGATGCAGTTTCTTTTGTGTCATAAATTTTAGCCGAAATGTCCTGAATACGCAGCTCTTTTTCGCGAATTTTAGGCGCATAATAGGCATTTATTTTTTTCAATTCTTTTTGCATTTCCTTGAAGATAGCATTAAACTCGGGATCGGATCCATTAACGGATGCGGAAGAAGCCGTAGCGAAAAAAAGGAAGGCAACCCATAAGACTGATCGTATCATGATAGTAATTTTTTAGTTTCCTGAAAGTGTCAATTTAATAAGGACATACTCGGAGTTGATTTCTACAGGATAACTTCCTGCAGCAACAATATCTTTTGCTGTACTGAGGTTGATAGCCTTTAAAAAATCATGTTCAACAGTATAGGAAGCAGGAATCCTGAAGGTTATGGCATCGCCAGGATTTACATTTTTTAATGCTTTGCCTAAAAGGGCAACTTGCTTATCTTCTGTCATAGCTGTTTTTTTAATTCCTATGCAGAACGAACTTTCCCCGGTTTTATAAGCATTGGCATTTGAACTTTTCGGGTCCTGGTTGGTTGGAAACAATTTGCATATAGAGCCACTTAAAAGGCAGTCCGGAAATTGTTTTCCCAAACCATTGTCATCAATTGAAATGCCAGGTGAAGATCCGCTTTGGGCCAGCGATATTCCGGAAAAAAGCAGGGCGGGGAGGTATAGAATTTTTTTCATCTTATTGTTGTTTTTAATTAGGCCCAGAACAATAAATTCATGGCCTTGGGTTAATCATCTCGATTTTGTTTTGTGTGAAAAGATCAGGCTCCTCATAAAAACGATACATACAAAAAGCAGGTTAATCAGGGCGGTAAAAAGGAGGACTATTACCGTTTTTCTCGGACTGGTAATTTTTTCTCCTTCATTCTTTACATAGCTTATCATTTCGTCATAGTTTGATAATTCGATGATAAAAAAGAGATTGATCAGGTTGATGACGATGATAAAAATTAATGGTATTTTGGTAGTTAACTTCATAATTGATTGATGATGTAGTGAAGTCGGGGCTATTACTTGAAATCTTTAATCATTTGTACTATTATTTTATCTGCAGCATCTTTTGAAAATTCTGCACTGTTTAACAATAATATATAGCTCTGTTTTGAATCAGTATCCACATAGGCGGCACTTGAATAGCTGATTGTTCTTCCTGCATATCCAAATAGGTTATACTGGTCGTTTTTAAATTTTAGTGTCCCGATTCCGAAATATTTATTTTTTGTTGTTCCTTGTAGCTGTACAATTGTTGTCAGTATTTTGGCACTTTGAGAGTTTATCAGGCGATTTGAAAAAAACAAGGCGCGAATGAAAATATTCAATTCTTTGGCTGTTGTAACAAAATTTCCGACACCATCTGAGAAATTATTAATTCCAAGTTTGGGGAAATCATCAAGATTCATTCCGCTGGCATAAGAAGAAGCCAAACCGGGAATGTTTTTTGAATAATATGTTTTCGTATGCTCAAGTTTCAAAGGTTTGATAATGCGTTCTTCCACTACATAATGCAAAGCTTTGTCTTCGATTTCTTCTATGATTTCCTTCAGGATAAAATAATTGCTGTTGGAATATTCATTCTTTTCATTGGGAGCAAATGACTTAGAATTGATTAGCTTGTAAAAAGCGGTTCTGCTAAAGTCCTCATAAGGTTGTAAAAAAGAGGAATTAAACGTAGTGGCTGTGAGATAATCCTGAATGCCACTGCTATGTGACAAAAGGTTCTTTATGGTAATGTTTGCGGATATATTTTCGTTTTTCCTGATGATGTTGAATTTTGACAGAGGGTCATCAAGTGAAAGCTTTTTTTCTTCGATTAGCTGTAAAATCAAACATGAAATGTATAATTTACTGGTACTTCCAATACAAAAAAGCTGATCGTTGGGACTGGGAGCATTTTTTTCAAAACCGATATTCTCTATATATACCTTGTCTTTGCTTTCAACTAAGGCAACCATTCCAAAATCTTTAATAGAGTCTTTATAAGGCCCAATTATTTTAAGGAGCTTGCTTTGAGAAAAACCTGCACAGGTAAAAAGGACAAACAGTATTAGAATCTTATTTTTCATAAGCCAGTTGGTTTTCTAAATCTTTTTCATATTCAGAACTTGCATTACTATTGTCTTTTTTAAGGTAAGGAATATAATATGCCGCAACATTCAGTATAATCATCAAGGTTCCGAAAAAGTATAGACCCATAAAAAGGATAATGGATACGTGCATTGAAATAGTAAGTGTCAGCCAAAGTTTTCGGGTTTTGGAATAGTTGATGAAAACCGGATAAAATGTTTCCGTTATCAAAGTCAATATTCCAATACTGATATAGATAAAATTAGGTAGATCGTAGTCTGCAAGACTGATTAGCCCGTTATAATTATGACCGGAAACAGCTCTCCAGACAGATTCTCCATTATACCAGTTTATTCCCAGCCCTTTGTCCAAGCCGGAAAAGAAATAAATGACACATAAATGGGCCTGAAGCAATAACAATGACCATTTTAAAGACGATTGATTTATTTGGAATTCCTTAATCATATAATCCAGCGAGAATTTCCCTTTTGGAAAAATAATGCAATAAAAAAGAGCCATAGAAGCGAAATAATCTGCACCATACAGATAATAGTTCATTGATTTTAGAATGATTATCTGTAGAATGAAGGACGCAATAGCGGCAACTCTGGTAAAAGCACCCAAAAGCAATAAGCCAAGCATGAAAATATAGATATATATTACGAGATATACGAAATCGTCAAATGCCAATGTAATGCCTAAGTTTGTAAGATAGTGATGGAGATCAACAAGAGTGGGGCTGTAGCCATCAAAGACAAGATCAATAACTTCAGGCTTGATAAAAGCATTTTCCAATAAAATATTGGGAATATCTGCCCAAAAGGAAAAAAGATTCAAAAGGCAGTAGAGCGCGATGGAAATTCTAAAAAAAGAATTCCATTCTATTTCTGAAACAGAGTTATTGAAGAATTTCATAATTCCAATTTTTAACATTGATTAATATTGGTCCGTATTTTTTAGCCAGATCTTTGCTTTTTGTTGCCAATGACGGATATTCAACTAAAAAGTATTTTAAGGTTACTTCGTCACAGCCAGGATTATGGACCCGTATCTTGGACTGGTATTTGGCAGCAACATTTTTAATCAATAATTCGCCATATTGATCAAGTAGCAAATCCCGTTTGGTCATCTTATTTGCTTTTTTCTTTTTGGCAGTATTATCTAAATGGTCTGTCATATTCGAAATTAAAGTAGTATATCTCGAATTTCCTTCATTGGTAAGGAATTTTATATCAATACCCTTGTCACAATAATCAAACATGAATAATCCCATACTTTTGACATTAGGAGCAAAAAAGCCAAAACCTGTTTCTGTAGCCGTATATCGGTAGTAATATTGGCAATAGCTGTTTTGTTGGAATTTCTGAATTTTTGAAATAAAATTATCTGATTCCTTTTGGTGGTAGACATAGTAGATATGGTTGGTTGAAACCACGCCTGTAATCACCAAAGTGAAAAGATGGAAAAAGAAAAATATTTTCATCCGGTTGTTTAATAGCTTCTTGATCATAATAATAAAGTTTAAAATGCACTATCCGGAGAAACCAGATAGTGCATTAATTAATACAGGAATACTAGTTTCCGGCATAAGCCGCGATTCTTCTGGATAGAGAAGTGAATTCAGCCATTTCTGCGTCACTTAATCTTGCATTATCCCAAACCACAAAGTTTTTGTGAACTAAAGCAATGTTTAACCACGTTTCGTTCAAGATTGCTTTACCAGCTTGTGCCTGAAGCGCCATGCCTCCGTTGGCCATAGCTCTTTTCAATTCAACATCAGAAATGTTGTATTTTGTTTGCAAAGTTTTGTTGATTACAGTTTGATCTTCACTGCTAAAGCGTGTATCACGAGTTACGTCATATAGATCACGTCCAATTCTTTGAACTCCGGCTTCAGTAGATTTTGTGAAAGAGAATAATGTTAATGATAAACATGTAAGCGATGTTAAAACTAATTTTTTCATGATATTTAAAATTTAGAGGGCATTTCCGCTATAGTTGATTAGGAAAGCGGTTTGCCATGGTTGATTAATTTTTTTTGTTTGATTTTTTTAGGACCCAAACATGTCCTTCGGTTTTTCCAAATTAGGAAATGCTGGGATGGTCTCTGATATTTTTCATGGTCATTTTGGTTGGTTTTGGTTGAACTTTATTTACTTAAACAACTTAACTTTCAGGTTATTCATTGATGGTATTCGCAATAGCATTTATACTGGCTGCTGTTGTGATGGCTTTTGCCATATTTTCATTACTGCCGTAAATTGAACCGGTTATTCCATGGTGGATATCCCATCTCCTTCCTTTTTTACGCAGGTAATTGGCATGTCTGGCGATTGAGCTGGAAGTAAGGATTGCCTTTTTATCATTAGCTGTTAAAACAGTGTTGGACGATATGAGAACTTCAAAACCGACAATGTAATCGTGGATGCTTTTTGCTGTCGCTTCACTATCTATCATTTGTGTTAGGGCAGCAGCAAGATTCTCTAATTGATTTTTAGCAGTAACAGATAGATTGTTGTTATTGCTGATTGCCGTGTGATAACTTTCGTCAGTGCTTAAAATCCAATTAATATTATTGTAAGCAATTGGAGAATAGTTATTGTTTTTCATTGGGTCGAACTCTGAAAAATTATTGGCAATAGATTCAATATCAAATATGATTTGTGAAGGAGTGGTATTAGTAGGGGTATTGGTGTAATACTCTTCAAGGATCTGGCGGTATAAAATCCCGGCGTTGTCATAAGAATTCGCAGTATTTTGTGGACTCCAGCTGTGCGGATTTTCCTTTTTATGATTGATAGCAGATGTACCGGATTCTGTTCCATTCATTTCGATATCCTCATCTGTAGAGCATGACAAAAATGTAAGTGATAAAAACAGGGATAATGATAATAGCTTTTTCATGTGATTGGGAGTGTTAGGTTTGTTGTTACTATTTTACTCTCGGGTTCATTTTTATTCGGACATTGAACCTTCGATTTTTTTTAATCCGTTTTCAAAAATTGCTTCAGGATTACGTTGACAAAGCTATCTTGTGAATTTTCCGTTTGCAAGCGTATATGATACGAATTCGCGAAAAACGCGCTACGAATTCGCGAATTCGTAGCGCGTTTTATTTGATTTAAAATACTGATTATCAATTAATTGTTTTAATTTCTTTAAAAAAATAAATCATCGCTTCTAGGAAGCCATTGCAGAAATTAAAAACAGGAGATTTTTACTGTTTTATATATTTTTTTATGCTACATTTATAACTCTTTACATATTTGAATATATTATGCACATCAAAAAACCGCAGAAATTTCTTATGGAAAATAAGTTTGGTATCTTCCCGATACTTTTTTTGATGCTATCAATTCCTGTTTTTTCACAACAAAGAGGATTTTCTCTACCAGATTCCCTAGAAGATAAATCCTATGACTACCTTAATAATAGAATTGACCTTTATGAAGAAGATACTATAAAGGCGCTGTTTTATCTGGATTCCTATTTATCAAAAGCCAAAAAGGAAAATAATCTGAATGAAATAGTCAATGCCTATTCCAATACTATCTTTTTTGTATCAGACAGTCTGAAACCAATATATGCGGATAGTATAGTTGCTTCTGCAAAAATGACCAATAATGCTCCTGTTATCGGATCGGCTTACATTTCGAAAGGGAATTTTTATTATTCTATCAAAGATTATGTTCAGGCTTTGAATTTCTACCTGAAAGCCAGTGACTATATTTCTACTTCTGATGATGATTATCTCAAATACGAGCTCAAGTATCATATAGCCGGAATCAAGATTCATTTGGGATTTAATGATGAGGCTCTTGCTTTGCTGAAGGAATGTGTTGATTTTTTCAAAAAGAGTAACGAATATGATTACCAACGAGGCTATCTGAATTCTCTCCATTCTTTAGGATTGGTTTACAATCGGCTCGGAAAATATGATTTAAGTACAGAAACCAATGAATTTGCCTTAAAGGAAGCCAAACGCCTGAATGTGGAACTGACACAGAATTATATCATCCATTCTGAAGGAATCAACCAATACTTTAAAAAAAACTATCCAAAAGCAATCCATGATATACAACAGGTATTGCCGGCAATTATAAAAAATAATGATTTTGCCAATGAAGCTGTCGGTTATTTTTACATAGGAAAATGCTATTGGGACCAGGGACAACAGCAAAAAGCACTGCCTTATTTTAAAAAAGTAGATCGTGCCTTTGCCGAAAAAAATTACATACGTCCTGATTTGAGGGAAAATTATGAACTGTTAGTTGGCTATTATAAAGAAAAGGGAGATGTGAAAAATCAGCTTTATTATATCAACAGGCTGATGAAGGCAGACAGCGTGCTCAATGCGAATTTTAAATATATGTCCGGGAAAATTCATAAGGAATATGACACCAAAGCACTCCGTCAGGCCAAACAGGAAATTGAAAAACAACTGGCTGGAAAGGAGAAGACTACTTTATTATTGTATTTTTCACTGGCTGTTTTTTTCTTTTTGACACTGTATTTTTTCTATCGTTATTATAGTAACCAAAAACTTTACCGCCAGAAGTTTGAAGAGCTGATGGGGGCAGAAAAAGAAGAGTCCCAGGCTATAGCTGTTGAAAAAGAAGAAGCAGAAAAGAAAGGACTCGATATCAATCCTGATGTTGTTGCCGGTATAGTAAAAGAATTGGAGAAATTTGAAAGCCGTAAAAAGTTTTTAGAAAAAGACCTCACTCTTGTGAATCTGGCATCAACGTTCAATACAAACGCTAACTATCTTTCCAAGGTTATCAATCATTACCGGAACAAAAATTATAATACCTATCTGAATGATTTGCGTATTGATTATATAGTCGAACTTTTGAAAAGCCAGTCCAGATACCGAAACTATACTATTAAGGCCCTGGCAGATGAAGCCGGATTTAGCACACCGCAACACTTTTCAAAGGCCTTTTTTGCTTCTACGGGTATTTATCCGTCATACTTTTTAAATGAGCTCAATAAAGATTTAAATAATTAGCAGCATAAAAAAGCCCCGATTTCGGGGCTTTTATTATTTAAGTCGGATATGAAGTTCTTCCAATTGCTTGTCGTCAATGGCAGAAGGAGCATCAATCATCACGTCACGTCCCGAATTGTTTTTAGGGAAAGCGATAAAGTCGCGTATGGTTTCCTGTCCTCCTAAAATGGCAACCAATCGGTCTAATCCAAAAGCTAGTCCTCCGTGTGGCGGTGCTCCAAACTGGAAAGCATCCATCAAAAAGCCAAATTGGTTTCGGGCTTCTTCTTCAGTAAAGCCAAGGTATTTGAACATTAGCTGCTGTGTTGCCTTATCATGGATTCTGATAGAACCACCTCCAATTTCATTTCCGTTCAAGACCATATCATAAGCATTGGCTCTTACGTTGCCCGGCTCGGTTTCAAGTAAGGCAATATCTTCCGGTTTTGGAGACGTAAACGGGTGGTGCATCGCGTGGTATCTGCCGCTTTCTTCGTCAAACTCCAACAAAGGGAAATCTACTACCCAAAGTGGAGCAAAAACTTCAGGATTTCTCAATCCCAAACGGGTTGCCAACTCCATTCTTAAGGCACTCAATTGAGTTCTTGTCTTGTTTGCAGGGCCGGAAAGAACCAGAATCAAATCGCCTGGTTTTGCTCCGGTGGCTTTTGCCCAGTTTTGCAAATCATCCTGATCGTAGAATTTATCAACAGACGACTTGATACTTCCATCCAATTCATATTTGGCATATACCATTCCGGTAGCGCCTATTTGTGGTCGTTTAACCCAATCAATCAGGTTGTCGATTTCTTTTCTGGTATATGAAGCACAGCCAGGAGCCGCAATTCCTACTACAAGTTCGGCATTTTTAAAAACGGCAAATTCTTTATGTTGTGACACTTCGTTCAATTCGCCAAATTCCATTCCGAAACGGATATCCGGTTTGTCATTACCATAGGTTTTCATGGCATAATCATAAGTAATCCTTGGAAATTTATCCACTTCAATTCCCTTGATTTCTTTCAACAGATGGCGTGTCAGTCCTTCAAAAACATTAAGAATATCTTCCTGCTCTACAAAAGCCATTTCACAGTCAATCTGTGTAAATTCTGGCTGTCTGTCGGCTCTTAAATCCTCATCACGGAAACATTTCACGATTTGGAAATATTTGTCCATACCTCCAACCATCAACAATTGTTTGAAAGTCTGAGGGGATTGAGGCAAGGCATAAAACTGTCCTTCGTTCATTCTTGACGGTACGACAAAATCTCTGGCTCCTTCCGGAGTCGATTTGATAAGGTAAGGTGTCTCAACTTCACAAAAATCCAGGTCTGAAAGATATTTTCTGACTTCCATCGCCACTTTGTGACGGAAAAGCAGGCTGTTTTTTACCGGATTTCTTCTGATATCCAGGTAACGGTATTTCATTCTAATGTCTTCACCACCGTCGGTTTCATCTTCAATTGTAAATGGAGGAGTCAATGCCGCATTCAGCAGGCTTAATTCTGAAACTAAAATTTCAATATCGCCGGTTGACATGTTTTTGTTTTTTGACTCTCTTTCAATAACAGTTCCTTTTACCTGAATGACAAATTCCCTGCCCAATGTTTTGGCCATTTCAAAAACGGCAGCATCGGTTCTTTCTGAATCAAAAATCAATTGCGTAATTCCATAGCGGTCGCGCAGGTCAACCCAAATCATAAAACCTTTATCACGTGTTTTTTGAACCCAACCCGCAAGCGTAACTTCTGTATTAATGTGTGAAGCATTTAATTCTCCACAATTATGACTTCTATACATTATCAAAATTTTAGATGGCAAATTTAGTGATAATTGTCAATTATGAATTATGATTTTTCAAATTATAAAGAGTGTAAAAAATAAAATTTATATAGGTAATAATCAATGTTCTTTGAGGTTTTTGCTTCTTTATTCTGTTTTGAGCAATAGATGTGTTTTTTGGGTGATTTTGTGAATGCCAGTGTTTGTAGGACTTACGAAGATTCCAATGTTAAGTTTTCATTCAATGTTACCAAATTGTTAAGTTAAAGTTTTTTAATTGTAAAGGAATAATTATATTTGTTAGAGAATTGTAAATAACTAAAAAAGACAGAATTATGAAAAAGTGTTTGATTATGGCAGTGATGCTGGTTTCTGGAGTTGTTTTTGCGCAAAAAGCGGATCATAAATATGAAGTTGTAGATAATATGGTAAAGGCTACCTATTTTTATGATAATGGAAAAGTGATGCAGGAAGGATTCTATAAAGATGGGAAAGTCCACGGAAAATGGATTTCTTATGATGAGGCAGGAAACAAAAAATCTTTAGGAGAATATAATAACGGTGCCAAGACCGGGAAATGGTTTTTTTGGACAGATAATAATTTAAGTGAAGTTGATTATTCTGACAGCAGAGTTGCAGCAGTTAAAAACTGGAAGCAGGATGCTCTTGCAAACAGAAATTAAATCTGATTATCTCCAAAGAAAAATCCATTAGAAATACTAATGGATTTTTTTTGTTCTTATTTTAGACTTCTGTTACTGCTTTTTCCGGAACCAATTTCCTTGAAAGAAGCAATAATTTTGTCCATGGGTTCTTTGAATTTTTCCTTGCTGCTTTCTATCGTCCAGGTTACAATTTGGTAAAACCTGTCATTTCCCTCGACATAAGCGATATCATAAAAAACAGGAATTTCATCAGCTTTTCCAGTCAGTGTAAATGTTTTGGCTTTTAGTCCGTTGATTTGAGTGTCTTTTGTGTCTGTAAAAACACCATTTTTGATAGACGCTTCCAGGCTTCCTCTTAAAATTTGATAATAACCGTTGAAATCAGGAGTAAATTCAGTTGTAACTTTTGCCGCATTGGCGAATTCCTCTTTAGGCTCATCTATGATTACGATGTAAAACTCTTTGAAAACATTTTGATATTGTAATGAAGCCATGTCATGCAGGCCTTTTGCTTCCGAAAGAAAGGAAGGCAGCTCTACGGAATATTTGTTTTTTACCGTTACGGTTTCGGTTTTGTCTGAAGTGCAGGAAAGCATCAAAACAAAAAGGCTAAGTGCCATTATCTTTTTCATAGGATGAAATTTTACTGCAATATAAAAAATGTGTCCGAGATTTATTCCGGTCGGACAAGAAAATAGGCTTTTGCAGGAGCAAAAAAATCCCGACTGATGGTTTTCAGCCGGGAAATTTCAAGGTTAATTCGTTTTTGGAACGATTATTTAAGAGTGTTTTGCGGTAAATCCGTCGTCACTCAATTCTTTGTGCTCGTAATCGGCTACCATCAATTCCTCATATTTCACAGGTTCTTTGCCTTTGTTGAATCTTGCAATCAGGCTATCGAAAATAGCATATACCACAGGAACAATAATCAAGGTAAGGAATAATGAACTAATCAATCCTCCAATAATTACCCAGGCCAAACCGTTGTTCATTTCGGCAGCAGCTCCTGAAGCCAATGCAATAGGCACCATACCGAAAACCATCGCAATCGTCGTCATCAAGATAGGACGAAGTCGGGCATGGTTCGCCTGAATCAGTGCCATGTATGTCGTTTCGCCTTCTGCTTTTCTGTGGTTTGCGAAGTCGACAAGAAGAATCGCGTTTTTACAAACCAGACCAATAAGCATGATTACCCCTAAAATCGTAAAGATATTAAGCGAGTTGTTGGTCAGTGCCAACGCCATCAATGCTCCAATAAACGATAATGGTATCGAGAACAAGACCACAAACGGATAAACGAAACTGTTATATAAAGCTACCATTACAAGGTAAACCAAAATAATAGCGGCTAATAAAGCGATTCCTAACGTACCGAAACCTTCTGCCTGGTTTTCCATATCACCACCCCAAACATAGCTTACACCTGTTGGTTTTTCCAGTTTTGAAAACTGTGCTTCCCATTCTGCAGCAACGTCTCCGGAAGGTCTACCAATGGTCTGTGCTTTAATCGATACGGCGGTTGCCTTGTCACGACGCTCCAGTAAGCTTGGTCCTGAACTTTCTTTAACGCTTGCAAATTGAGATAGTTTGATTTGCTGTCCCATATCGTTAATGAATACCAGGTCGCTTACGTTATTAATATTCGAACGGTCGTATTCATTAAAACGGATATTGATGTCGTATTCATATTCTCCGGCACGGAACTTAGCATCTGTGTTTCCGTTAAATGCAGTCTGCATGGTTGTTCCAACAGTTTGTAGTGTAAGACCTAAAGCAGCCATCTTATCTCTGTCAACCTGAACGGCAATTTCCGGGCTACCTTCTTCTACGGAAAGTTTGATTTCTGTAGCTCCCTTGATTTTCATCAGCTGTGCTTCTGCTTTTTTGGCAAAGGCGGTTGCACTTTCTAAATCCGGTCCGGTAACGGTCAGGAATATAGGAGCTTCATCAGCACCACCCATGATACTAACAGGTACGGTCTTAATTTTGGCACCTACGAGAATTTTTTCCAATTCACGTTTCATTTTAGCCGCATAGATATACGTTCCGTCTTCACGAAGTGATTTATCAATCAGCTTCACGTCAATCTCTGCTTTGTAAACGGTAGCCTGTGTCGCACCAAAACCTTCGCTGGTTTGTCCTACAGTGGTTACGATTTCTTCAATTTCTTTTTTATGCCTTAGATAATCTTCTGCTTTTTGGGCAATAAAGTTGGACTGCTCGATAGAAGCATCTTTTGGAAGTTCGATTTGTACAAGGAACTGCCCACGGTCAATTTTCGGGAAGAATTCTCCTCCAATGAAACCACCACCAAGTAAGCCAAAGGTTGAAAGAAGAAAGACTGCGGCAACAATCCCTAAGGTTGTTTTCTTATATTTCAAAGACCATTTCAAAATATCAGTTACCTTATGCGTAAACTTATCAAGTCCTCTTTCAAATGCAAGAATAATTCTTCCAAAGAAAGTTCTGTCCGTAATATGCTCCAGTTTTCCATATCGTGAGGAAAGCCACGGTACAATAGTAAATGATGACAGTAAGGATAGCAACGTAGCAATAATAACGGTAACACAGAATTGTGTAATAATGTTAGCAACCAGACCTGTACTCATAGCGATAGGCAAGAATACAACCACGATAACCAATGTAATTGCGGTTACGGTAAATCCGATTTCTGCAGTTCCGTCAAAGGCGGCACGTACTTTGTTTTTACCCATTTCCATGTGGCGGTAAATGTTTTCCAATACCACAATCGCGTCATCCACAAGAATACCAACCACCAATGAAAGTCCGAGTAAGCTCATTAAGTTCAGGGTATAGCCCATCATATAAATCCCGATAAACGTAGCAATCAGGGAAGCCGGAATGGAGACCATTACAATAAAGGCGTTTCTGATACTGTGCAGGAAGAAAAGCATTACGAATGCTACCAGGAATACGGCCAGGAACAAGTCATGGATTACCGAATCAGCCGCAGCCAGTGTAAATTCTGAAGTATCGTTGGCTACTTTAAGTTTTAATTCTTGCTTTTCATAATCTTTTTCAATTTTAGCAATAGCAGCATAAATCTCCTCACTCACCGTTACGGCATTTGCATCGGTCTGTTTGATAACCTGTAATACAATTGCATTGTTGGAATTGACACGCGCAATTTTCTCAACTTCTTTCTGTGAATCCTGAACATCGGCTACATCGCCAAGGCGTATTTGGATTCCGTTTTTAGAGGAAATTACTAAATTCCTCATTTCTTCTACATTCTTGTATTTTCCGGCAAGACGGACCAACATGGTAGTTTCTCTTGTCTGGATGTTTCCGGTTGGGAAGTCAAGGTTGGAAGACAATATCATTTGCTGTACCTGCGGAACAGAGATTCCGTAACCTTTTAATTTGTTTTGGTCAAGACTTACCTGAATTTCTCTTTCTTCACCACCAACAAGGTTAACTTGAGCCACACCTTTTACACGCGAAAGTATAGGCTGGATTTTCTTGTCTAACAAATCATAAAATGCCACTTCGTCCATTTTTGCGGTTGCCCCGATAGTAATTACCGGCAAGTCGCTCAAAGAGAATTTGGTCAGGGAAGGCGGGTCAACATCTTCCGGTAAATCCTTTTCGATGGCATTGATTTTTCTTTGGGCATCGTTAAGAGAATAATCTGCATCGGCTTCCGGTTCCAAAGTTACCATAACGATGGATAAACTCTCGATAGATTTCGATTCTACTTTCTTTACGTTTTCCAGAGAGGAAACGGCGTCTTCGATTTTTTTGGTTACCGTATTCTCTACTTCCCCAGGAGAGGCTCCCGGATATACAGTAGAAATTGTAACCACGTTTATTTCAAACTTCGGGATCAATTCATAGCTCAACTGGCTGTAGCTAAACAGACCGCCGAGCGTTAGAATGATAAACAACACAATCACAAGGGTTGGTCGTTTGATTGATATTTCTGCTATTTTCATTTTATAAGTTTAAAGTCTTGAGGTTTAGAGTCAAAGGTCATAAAGTCAAAAGAGAGGAAGTTAAAAGTTGTAAAGTCGAAAGTTGTAAAGTCAAAAGTCACTTTTTTGTCAACTATTCACTATTAACTATCCACTATCAATTATCGACTATGAACTAAACTGTCAACTATTTTATTGGATTTACTTTTGTTCCGTCAGTCAGGTTGATTTGTCCGCTTATGACAACAATTTCCCCATCGTTTAAGCCGTCAAGAACCTCTACTTTTTCTCCGAAAACTCTTCCGGCAACTATCTTTTTCAGTTTTGCAACATTGTTCTCTACAACAAATACCTGATTACTGCTAACACTTCCTACAAAAGCATTTCTAGGAATTACTTTAAGCGGTTTTTGCTGTGTCGCTTTTGATGTAAATTCCGCTGTTCCGTACATTCCTGCCTTGATTTCATTGTCAGGATTGTTTGCAATTTCAATTTCTACAGGGAAGTTTAATGATTCGTCTGCTTTTGGAGCAATGAAAGTAATTTTTCCGGAGAATTCCTTATCAGGAAATACACTTGCCTTTACTTTAACGACAGAACCTACTTTTAGTTCAGGAATTTGGTTTTCGCTCACGGCTACTTTCAATTTTAGCTTTGAAACGTTGACCAATTCAAACAATTCTGTTCCTGGTGCTACTACAGAACCCGGTTCGATGCTTTTCTTGTTTACGATTCCGTTAATGGAAGATTTGATTGTTGCATCACCATAAGTAATTTTAGCCTGGTCTAATTTTGCTTTAGCATTGACAAGCGCCAGTTTTGCCTGGTCTAATTGCTGTTGTGTAACACCACCTGTTTTAAAAGCATTTTCATAACGCTTGCTGTCTGTTAAAGCATTTTGGTAGGCAGCATTGGCATTCTGTACATCAATAGAAAGCTGGTCGCCTTTTATGATAGCCAATGTTTGTCCAATTCGAACCTGGCTTCCTTCTTCTACTAAAACTTTGATAACTCTTCCGGAATTTTCAGCAGAAAATTTTAATTCCTGTGATGGAATAAAATTACCATTTGCCACGAAGTCCGAGTTGATAGCTTCAGTTTTTACAGATGCAGTTCGTACAGCAACTGTGGTATTTTTCTCTGAAACGATAGCCGTTTCGGCTTCGTTTTTCTTTTTATTATTCATTAAAATGAAACCAAACAGTCCAAGGACGCCTATTCCAATACCTATATATATTAATTTTTTCATCTTTTGTATGATTGATTTTTAATTGATTAAAGTTTTTAGTTCTCCTTTAGCTTTGATAAGCTGAACTTCGGCCAGCTTATAATCCAATAAAGCAGAGTTGTAATTGTTCTGTGCTTCTACCAAAGAGTTCTCAGCATCAAGTAGATCTGTCAATGAAGCTAATCCATTATAATAATTGTTTTTGGTGTCGCTTAGGACTTCTTCAGCCAGTCTCACATTTTCTTTCTGGTTGTTTATCGTGATAATACTGTTGTTGATTTGCGTTTTTGAATTTTCATAGGCCAAATCAAGAGAAAGTTTTGTTTCCTGCATATCTTCTTTAACCTGTTTCAACTCAATATCAGCCTGGCGGACTCTCGCTCTTGTTCCAAATCCGGTAAAGATTGGAATTTTCAGGTCTAAGCCTATGATGGAATAGTCTGACCAGTAAACACCTTCTGAAGACTTTGCTCCCAAAGGCAATTTAGGTCCCTGTCCAATATAGTTATAACTTCCGGAAATAGCTAAAGTGGGATAATACTCAGCAACAATAGATTTTTTTTGGTAGTCCAAAAGCTGCTCCTGTTTTTTCAGTAAGGCATATTCCGTTCTTTGAGTCGAATCAGGCTGTTCTGAAAGCGCATGAGGCGTAACCTCAAATTCTGTCTGCGGAATCTCGATTTGCGTTTCAATTGGCATACCCATATAAAACTTCAAAGAGTTTTCCTGTAATTGCACCTCATTGATTAACTGCTGGCGTTGCGTATTGATATTGTGCAATTTTACAGTAATACGGTCCAAATCAATTTTCTTTGCAAGCCCGTTGTCATACTGGCCTTTGATAATTTCTCTGACTTTTGAGGTATTCACATAGTTGCTGTCAATTACGGTAAGTTTCTGTCTTTGTACAAAAACCTGATAATAATTGTTGGCAACTCTTTCGATTACCTGTTCTTCTGTAAGCTGCTGATTGATTTGATAAAACTCACGGGTCGTTCTGGCTGCTTTCAAACCGGTAAATACGGCCTGGTCAAAAATGTTTTGCGTTAATGAAACACCTCCTACAGAACTCCACTTTTGTCCTAAAGGAGCTAAGATGGTAGTGCCCGGCTGTCCGAAAAAGTCACCCGGCAAGGCATTTAACTGTAAAATTGGATTGTAGGTCACATTTCCGTGAGCACTAATCTGTGGCAAAGCTCTGGAACGTACTTCCTGGATTTGGTATTCGCTGTTCTCTACTTTAAGCTTGGCCTTTTTAGCATCTGCTTTATTTTCCAAGGCATATTGGATAGCATCTTTTAGCGTCAGCTTTCGGGTCTGTGCCTGAATGCCTTGCGAAAAAATGAATCCGATCAGCAGGATAGCGAGTCTGTTCATACTCTTCATTTGATTTAAATTATTTATTATTGATTGATTTTGATTGTTCCTTAAATAAGGTATTCATTATAATTTCTTTTCTGTCGTCCAGAATTTTTTCATATTCTTCATCGGTCAGGCGCATGGTTTTTTGGAAAAGCGGACGCATAGAAATAGGAAAGGAGATCAGGGAAACCATATTAATTATAAACTGTATAGGTTCCATTTTTTCGATGGTTCCCTTTTCCATTTCTACAACCAATTCTTCGTAGAATTTTTTAAGCATGCGTTCCATTCCTTCTTCATCCTTAAAATAGCATCCCTGGTTAAATTGTGTTACCAGATAAATTTCCATGTAGGGATATTCTTTCGCCATTACAAAAGAATCATCAATAAATTCTTCAATTTTGGCTTTAAATGGCAATTCTGAAAAAACAATAGATTCTGTTCTTTGTTGCTCTTTTTCCTGAGCATCGGCAAAAACTATTTCAAATAATTTATCTCTGGAACGGAAATAATAATTTATCAAGGTTCTGTTAACTCCCGCGGCATCAGCTATTTCCTGGGTAGTTGCATTAAATTTTCCTTCACCAAAAAATAATTTCTTGGCAGTTTTTTTAATCAATTCCTCAGTAGCTTCATCTTTGTTTTTAATGTACATAGTGTTTAACATTTTTGTTAAACAAAATTATTAAATAATTTATTTTGACAAATTTGTCAAATTGTATTTAACTTTTCTTTAACAAAAAACGTTTTCGCGCTCTGTGAATTTTAGAACTTCGAAAGTTTGTTGAGGTATAAAGAATAACTTACTTTAGCCAAAATTTTTTTTATGCATTCTATTAGTGAATATCAGGATGGCTTTATAGATTATTTGGAGAGCCGGAAGATTGTTGGTGAACCAAAATCGCTATACGAACCAATACAGTATATATTGTCATTAGGAGGAAAAAGAATTCGTCCTGTATTGACATTGATGGTCGCAGAGATTTTTGATTTGGAGTATAAGAAAGCTTTGCCTGCAGCTTTTGCGGTTGAAGTATTCCATAATTTCTCTCTCGTTCATGACGATATAATAGATGATGCGCCGCTTCGTCGGGGCAAAGAGACGGTTCATGAAAAATGGAATATCAATACCGGTATTCTTTCCGGTGATGCGATGCTGATTTTAGCCTACCAGTATTTTGAGCAGTATGAGCCGGTAATTTTTCAGGCATTAGCAAAGATTTTTAGCAAAACAGCGCTTGAAGTATGCGAAGGGCAGCAATGGGATGTGGATTTTGAAAATCGTGACGATGTTACTATTCCGGAATATCTGAAAATGATTGAATACAAGACAGCCGTACTGGTTGGAGCTGCCATGAAAATGGGAGCGATTATCGCTGAAACTTCTATTGAAAACTGCGAAGCGATTTATAATTTCGGATTAAATCTTGGTATCGCTTTCCAGTTGCAGGATGATTATCTTGACGCTTTTGGAGATCCGGAAACTTTTGGAAAACAGGTTGGAGGAGATATAATTGAAAATAAAAAAACGTATCTTTATTTGAAGACGCTCCAATTTGCAACACCGGAAGTAAAAGAACAGCTGCTGCACCTGTATTCGATACAGCCAACAGACAATTCTGAAAAGATAAATTCTGTAAAAGAAATTTTTAATCATACCGGTGCCTCACAAGCCACTCAGGAAGCGATTAAGGAATATACGTTTAAGGCTTTTGAAACCTTGGAGAAATTAAATATTGCTCAGGATAAGAAAGCAGTATTGAAAGCTTTTGGGGAAAATTTGATGAGCCGAAAAGTTTAATATCTCACCCTTTCAGGGTTTCAAACCCTGAAAGGGTTATAAAAAATAGTATGAATTTTATTGCACCCATAAATACAGATGATTTACTTTCTGAAGCCGAGAAAGAAAACCTGTATTTGAAATTACTGGAACAAGTCAACAAGGACTTTAATTTTGCAAACGAACCGATTGATTTTCCATTGAGTACAAAGCCGGTTGAGTTGAAAATCCAACTGCATGAAAAAGTGTACAGGCTAATTCAGCATAAATTTGCAGAATACCTGAACCTGCTTTATATTATTGATGTTCCTGAAGTTGAGGTCAAAAAATTAGACGGCTCTGATTTGGTAGAGCTTTCCGAACAGATTACTTTTCTTATTCTCAAAAGGGAATGGCAGAAAGTTTGGTTTCGAAATAGACTTTAGAAAGTTTCTGAGTTGCTGAGGTACTAAGGTTTTAAGGTCTTTAGTTCTCTTATAGCCAGATGATTTTGGATTAATTTGATTTCGAATTTTAGCTACAGAATTTTTAGAAGCTAATTCACAAAAAGGAAATACAAAACCTACCTTTAATAACGTTTTCTTTTAAACATAAGATACACAACCTTAGCACCTCAGAACCTTATCCCTTAGCAACTTAAAAAACATACAAACTTAGCACCTCAGTATCTTAGTGTCTTAGCACCTTAAAAATAAACCCTCACAAAAGGCATCAAAGCATCATTATAAACATTCTTGTCGCTGTCATGTAAAACATTATATCGGGCACCAACAGTAATGTTGTCCATTCTGTAACCGGCTCCCAGAAAAAGTGCCGTACTCCAAAAATTGTCAGAACCGCCCCCAACTTTATCGTCATAGTCCAGGTTGACTCTTAATTGTTCCAATTCTGCAGAAAGTTGAATTTCGGGAATCGGATTTGTCAGTAGGATAAGGCTGGGACCGTAGATATAGGATTCATAAAAGTCTTTATCTCTTACATAACTTACCTGCAATGCCAAACCGGCAGAAAAATAGGGATTGAAGTCATATATTGCGCTTGGAGCCACGGAAAGATTTGTGTATCCTGACCCGAAACCAAGACCTAATCCGCCTCCAAAACGTATCCTGCTTTGGAAATCATTGTTCGTATTTTGCTGTGCAGTAGCATTTGATGAAACAGCCAGGAAAATAACTGCCATCAAGGTTTTTGTTATATGGTTTAGATTAAGTATTTTCATGGCCAAATTTTAAGTTAAGTTTAAGACATAAAAGTATGAAATATTTATTAGATTGTTCTAATTGTCGTACTTTTGCAAAAATATTTTTAACAAATTAGGACATTCAATTAAATTATGGATAGGTTTTCCTTTTTAAACGCGGCACATACTGAATTTTTTGCTCAATTATATGATGAATATCTTGAAAATCCGGATAGCGTAGAGCCAAGCTGGAGAAGTTTCTTCCAGGGCTTTGATTTCGGAATGCAGACATATAATGAAGAATATGAGGCTCCGGCACAACAACTTGCCAATTATGCGACATCAGGTAATGTTGATGTAAGCCAGATTTCAGAAAAACTACAAAAAGAATTTAATGTGCTGAAGCTGATCGATGCCTACAGAACGCGCGGTCACTTATTTACGAAAACCAATCCGGTAAGAGAAAGAAGAATTTTCAGCCCGAATCTGGATCTTGAAAACTTCGGACTTTCACAGTCTGATTTGAATACTGTTTTTGATGCGGCAAAAGCCATCAAAATTGCTCCTTGTTCTTTACAGGAAATCATCGGTCACTTAGATAAAATCTACTGCCAGCACATTGGTGTGGAATACATGTATATCCGTAAGCCGGAAGTAATCCAATGGATTCAGGACAGAATCGGATACAATGACAACCATCCAAGATTTTCAGATGACCAGAAGAAAAACATTCTTAATAAATTAAATGAGGCAGTTTCTTTCGAGAACTTCCTTCATACCAAATATGTAGGTCAGAAACGTTTCTCACTTGAAGGAGGTGAAACATTAATCCCGGCTCTTGATGCTTTAATTGAAGCGGCGGCAGAAAAAGGAGTAGAGCAGTTTGTTATGGGAATGGCACACAGAGGCCGTTTAAATGTTTTGGCAAACGTTTTTGGAAAAAACACACAGGATATTTTCTCTGAATTTGATGGTAAGGATTATGATGATGACGCTCTTTTCGATGGTGACGTAAAATACCACTTAGGATTGACTGCTGATAAAAAGACAAAATCAGGCAAAAGTATCAACATCAATTTAGCACCAAACCCTTCACACCTGGAAACGGTTGGAGCTGTAATTGAAGGAATCACAAGAGCAAAACAAGATCGCTATTTCCCGGATGATTTCTCAAAAGTATTACCAATTGCACTTCATGGAGATGCGGCTGTTGCAGGACAGGGAATTGTTTATGAAATCGTTCAGATGGCACAATTGGACGGATATAAGACAGGAGGAACAATTCACCTGGTAATCAACAACCAGGTTGGATTTACGACAAACTATCTTGATGCCCGTTCTTCTACCTACTGTACTGATATTGCAAAAGTGACGCTTTCACCGGTTTTACACGTCAATGGGGATGATGCGGAAGCAGTGGTTCATGCCATGCTTTTTGCTCTGGATTACAGAATGCAGTTTGGAAGCGATGTTTTTATCGACCTGCTAGGATATAGAAAATACGGGCACAATGAAGGTGACGAGCCTCGTTTTACCCAGCCAAAATTATATAAGATTATTGCCAAACATCAGAACCCAAGAGACATCTATGCTGAAAGATTAATGGCAGAAGGTGTGATTGATGATAAATATGTAGGCAAATTAGAAAAAGAATACAAGGCGATGTTGGATGAAAATCTGGAAGCATCGCGTAAAAAAGACCTGACTATTATTACTCCGTTTATGCAAAACGAATGGAATGGTTTTGTTCAGGCAGATGAAAAAGAAATGCTTCAGAAAGTTGACACGACTTTCTCAAAGGAAAAATTGGGAGAAATTGCACAGACAATTACAACATTGCCAAGTGATAAGAAATTTATCAGCAAAATCCAGAAGCTAATCAATGACAGAAAAGTCATGTTTGAAACGGATAAGCTGGATTGGGCAATGGCTGAATTATTGGCTTACGGTTCTTTGATGACAGAAGGTTATGATGTTCGTATTTCAGGACAGGATGTAGAAAGAGGAACATTCTCTCACCGTCATGCTGTTGTGAAAGTGGAAGATTCTGAAGAAGAAGTAATCTTATTGCAGCATTTGAAAGACCAAAAGGGAAAATTCCATATCTACAATTCGCTTTTGTCTGAATATGGTGTAGTTGGTTTTGATTACGGATATGCTTTGGCAAGTCCAAAAACATTAACGATTTGGGAAGCCCAGTTTGGGGATTTCTCTAACGGTGCTCAAATCATGATTGACCAGTATATTTCTGCTGCAGAAGACAAATGGAACAACCAAAACGGACTTGTAATGCTACTGCCTCATGGTTATGAAGGTCAGGGAGCAGAACACTCTTCAGCAAGAATGGAAAGATACCTGCAGCTTTGTGCAAACCACAATATGTTTGTGGCGGACTGTACAACTCCAGCAAATTTTTTCCACTTGTTAAGAAGACAGATGAAAACGTCCTACAGAAAGCCATTGATTGTATTTACTCCAAAAAGTTTATTGCGTCATCCGGCAGTAGTTTCTTCTGTAGATGAATTTGCAAATGGAAGTTTCCAGGAAGTTTTAGACGATCCGAATGCAAATGCTAAAGACATCAAAACTTTAGTATTCTGTACTGGAAAATTCTATTATGATTTGGTAGCAGAAAGAGAAGCAAATGGAAGAAAAGATGTTGCTTTTGTAAGAATCGAACAGCTTTTCCCTTTACCGGTTGAGCAGTTGAAAGCGATTATTGAAAAATATCCAAATGTTGACGACTATGTTTGGGCACAGGAAGAGCCTAAAAATATGGGAGCTTACGGATATATGCTGATGAATTTTGATTTAGTGAAATTCAGAGTGGCTTCTTTGAAAGCGTACAGCGCGCCTGCTGCAGGAAGCTATGCTCGTTCTAAAAAGCGTCATGCGGCTGCAATAGCAATGGTTTTTGATAAAAATCTTTTCAGCTAATTAAGATTTTGATGCCAATCAGGCTAAAAAACGTAATTTTGAAATAATAAGTAGTATACAAATAACAACACCATAAAATTATATACAGATGATTTTAGAAATGAAAGTTCCTTCACCTGGGGAATCAATCACCGAAGTTGAAATCGCAACTTGGTTAGTAAAAGACGGAGATTACGTAGAAAAAGATCAAGCGATTGCTGAAGTAGATTCAGATAAAGCAACTTTGGAATTGCCGGCTGAAGCTAGCGGAATTATCACGCTAAAAGCAGAAGAAGGTGATGCTGTAGCTGTGGGCCAGGTAGTTTGCCTGATTGATACAAGCGCTGCTAAGCCTGAAGGAAGTGCTCCGGCAAAAGAAGAGAAAAAAGAGGAAGCTCCAAAAGCAGAAGTTAAAAAAGAAGAGCCTAAAGCAGAAGTAAAACCAGCACCTGCTGCAGAAAAAACGTATGCTACAGGAACTCCTTCACCGGCTGCGAGAAAAATCCTGGATGAGAAAAATATTGAAGCATCATCTGTTACTGGAACCGGAAAAGGTGGTAGAATCACTAAAGACGATGCGGTAAACGCAAAAGCTTCTATGGGAACTCCAACAGGAGGAAACCGCGGTTCTGAAAGAACAAAATTATCAATGCTTCGCAGAAAAGTAGCAGAGCGTTTGGTTGCAGCCAAAAACGAAACGGCAATGCTTACGACTTTCAACGAAGTAAACATGACGCCAATCAACTTGGTTCGTAATGAATACAAAGATGCCTTTAAGGCAAAACACGGCGGATTAAGCTTAGGTTATATGTCTTTCTTTACTAAAGCAGTGACAAGAGCATTGCAGCTTTATCCGGATGTAAACTCAATGATTGACGGACAAGAAAAAATTTCATACGATTTCTGTGATATTTCAGTAGCGGTTTCCGGACCAAAAGGATTGATGGTTCCTGTGGTTAGAAATGCTGAAAATTTGTCTTTCCGCGGAATTGAGTCTGAAATCAAGAGATTGGCTATAAGAGCTCGCGACGGACAAATTACTGTAGACGATATGACCGGAGGAACTTTTACAATTTCTAACGGAGGTGTTTTTGGAAGTATGCTTTCAACACCAATCATCAACCCTCCACAATCCGGTATCTTAGGAATGCACAACATTATCGAGCGTCCGATTGCCGTAAATGGGAAAGTGGAAATCCACCCAATGATGTATGTAGCGCTTTCTTATGACCACAGAATTATTGACGGACGTGAGTCAGTTGGTTTCCTGGTTGCAGTAAAAGAAGGTTTGGAGAATCCGGTAGAATTATTGATGGATAACAATCCTAAAAAAGCTTTGGAACTATAATTTCAGGCTTTGGAATAAATAAAAAATCCCGTTCGAAAGAATGGGATTTTTTTATGTCTTTTTTTATTGTTTCAAATAAAAATATTCTCCGTTATAGTCAATAATACCCTTGCCTTTCATTAAAATATCTGCGCCAATAATGCCGTGGACAGGTTTCGCCTTATATTGCTCCAGTGCCAGATTAACGTGCGACATATTAAAAATAACCAATGAAAAATCATCGGTTTTCCAACGTCCCAATTGGAGCGTGTTGTTTGTCGACATTTGGGTTTCCATACCTACAGCTCCGGCTCCGGCTGCTTTTGTGGAAGATTCTTCTGCGAACAGGTTGAAATGTTCAATATCTCCAAAGCCAACACAACTGTTGGATGCGCCGGTGTCTAATATAAAACTACCGCTCACACCATTAATTTTAGCCTTAATGACGAGATGGTTTGTTTTTGAGATTTTTAACTTGATTTTTTTGTAACCTTTCTTTTTTAAGGCATCGAAAATAGTATCCATTGGTAAGCTATGAGTAAATCAAAAATAGCGATTTACAAACAAACACATCCCATCCAAAACATAATATTTTGCTAAGATTTTCCTGCTTTTGGGATTTGCGTACATTGTTCCTATTTTTGCAGTATGATTTTAGTAGACACCCATTCGCATATTTACAGCGAAGAATTTCAACAGGACAGAGAAGAAATGATGCAACGTGCTTTTGATGCCGGCGTTCAGAAAATTTTTGTTCCGTCAATCGATTCCGGCTATACCCAAAAAATGTATGATTTGGAAAAACAATATCCGGAAAACGTATTCCTTATGATGGGATTACACCCTACTTATGTGAAGGAAAACTATGAAGAAGAATTGGCCTTTGTAGAATCTCAACTCTCCAAAAGAAAATTCTATGCTGTTGGTGAAATCGGGATCGACCTTTTTTGGGATAAGACCCGATTGGAAGAACAAAAAATTGCTTTTAAAAGACAAATCCAGTTGGCTAAACAATACAGTCTTCCAATAAATATCCATTGCAGAGATGCATTCGATGAGGTTTTTGAAGTTCTTGAATCAGAAAAAGATGATAAGCTATTCGGGATTTTCCATTGCTTTACCGGCGATTATAATCAGGCACAACAGGCCATTTCTTATAATATGAAATTAGGAATTGGCGGTGTCGCAACCTTTAAGAATGGAAAAATAGACCAGTTTCTGAACGAGATAGATTTGAAACACATCGTTTTAGAGACCGATTCGCCTTATCTGGCTCCGGTACCTTTTAGGGGTAAAAGAAATGAAAGTAGCTATACAAAGCTTGTGGCAGAAAAATTAGCCCTGATATATGGCGTTTCTGTTGACGAGATTGCTAAAATCACGACCGAAAATGCCAAAGAGGTTTTCGGTATTTAACAAAGAAAACACATCAAATTCATAAAATTTTTGTTCATTTGTAGATTGTTAAAAAAACGTAAGTAATGTCAAAATTCGATAAGATTCGACCGTTTTATGATAGCGAAGTAAACGAAGCCTTATGCAAAGTTGCCGATCATCCGATGATGAAAGCCATGATGAGCTTTACGTATCCGGACGTCGAAGAAAAAGATTGGATAGAACAGCTAAAAAGGACCCATTCCATTAGAGATTTCCAGTGCAATTTTATTTATCATGCCGTCATGAAGGTGCTTGAAAAAAGTTCGGACGGATTGACTACTTCTGGTTTTGAAAAATTAGAAAAACATACGCCTTATCTTTTTATTTCCAATCACAGGGATATTATTTTAGACACGTCGCTGTTGAATACCTGCCTGTTCGATCACGGTTTGGTCATGACAGCTTCGGCAATTGGCGATAATTTAGTCCGCAAATCCTTCCTGCATACCTTGTCTAAACTGAACCGAAATTTTCTGGTTCAAAGGAGTTTGTCACCAAGAGAATTGCTTCAAAGTTCAAAATTGATGTCGGAATATATCTGCCAGCTTATTTTGAGAGAAAACCGTTCCGTTTGGATTGCCCAACGTGAAGGAAGAACAAAAGATGGTAATGATGCCACACATCCGGGAGTGCTAAAAATGCTTTCGATGGGTTCTGACGAAGAAAACCTGATGGACTATTTTAAGAAATTAAAAATTGTTCCGGTATCCATTTCCTATGAATACGACCCGACAGATGCGCTAAAAATGCCTCAGCTAATGGCAGAAGCAAATGATGAGGTGTATATCAAAGAGAAAAACGAAGACTTTATGACGCTTCTGAGCGGAATTATGGGCCAGAAAAAAAGAATCCATATTCACGTAGGAGATGTTTTAGAATCTGAATTGGATGAAATTGCTTCTAAATTTGACAATTCTAACCGTCAGATACAAGCTTTGGCACAAGCAATAGATGATTCTGTGCTGGCGAACTACAAGTTATGGCCAACCAATTATATTGCTTATGATTTGTTGAACAATACGGATAAATATTCCCATCTGTATACCGAAAAGGAAAAGTCGCTTTTCGAAAGAAGATTAGAAATAAGAATCGACGAAAATAATCCGTTAGAACTGCAAGGCTTCCTGGCAATGTATGCCAATCCGGTAGTCAATAAATCAAAATATGAAAATGCTGTCTAAAGCAAAAATACTTTTGATCTATACCGGTGGTACTATCGGTATGGTAAAAGATTTTGAGACCGGTGCCTTAAAGGCTTTCAATTTTAGCAAACTGCTCCAAAGAATACCCGAATTGAAACAGTTGGACTGTGAGATTGAAACGGTTTCTTTTGATACTCCTATAGATTCTTCGAATATGAATCCTGATAAATGGGTCAGGATTGCAACGATTATTGAAGAAAACTACATTGCTTTTGATGGTTTTGTAGTGCTTCATGGTTCAGATACGATGTCGTATTCTGCCTCTGCACTGAGTTTTATGCTGGAAAATCTTTCCAAGCCGGTCGTGTTTACGGGCTCCCAATTGCCCATAGGCGATTTAAGGACAGACGCTAAAGAAAATCTGATTACAGCAATTCAAATTGCTTCCTTGCAACATAAGAATAAGCCGGTTATTAATGAAGTATGTCTTTATTTTGAATACAAGCTGTACAGAGGAAATCGGACTACAAAAATAAACGCAGAGCATTTCAACGCTTTTATGTCGCCCAATTATCCGCCATTGGCTGAATCAGGTGTCCATCTAAAAGTAAACAATGACTTGCTGATCCCAAAATCCGGAAACAAAAAATTCCAGGTACATAAAGAACTGGACAATAATGTGGCTGTCGTAAAAATGTTTCCCGGAATTAGCGAAAATGTACTGGATGCTATTTTCTCTATTCCCAACCTGAAAGGCGTTGTCTTGGAAACCTATGGCGCAGGAAATGCACCAACAGACGAATGGTTTATTGCATTGCTAAAAAAAGCCATTAAAAACGGATTGCATGTTATCAATGTGACGCAATGTACGGCCGGAAGCGTAAGTATGGGACATTATGAAACGAGTACATCGTTGAAAAAAATAGGAGTCATATCCGGAAAAGACATCACTACAGAATCGGCAATAACAAAGCTGATGTATCTGATTGGGCAAAAAGTTTCCCCAAATGTATTCAAGACCATTTATGAAACCGCTTTACGGGGCGAATTGTCATAATTTTTTAGCGATAAATTTTCTTTAGTCATAATTTTTGCAGTTCTTTGCAACCGCAAATTAATAGAGAGGTGTCCGAGTGGTTGAAGGAGCAAGCCTGGAAAGTTTGTATATGGGTAACTGTATCGTGGGTTCGAATCCCATCCTCTCTGCTAGGAGGGTCTTCATCAAGAAGACCCTCTTTTTTTTTCGTATATGAGTAATCCCTTTTGTCTCATTTTTGGGTGATTGTGAGATAATATGTCTGCCTGATAAAATCTCTTTTTTATCTCATTTACGCAATTTATTCATGTAAATTATCGAATGATAGCAGAAATTTCCGTAATTTACCTCTCGTAAAAAGAATTATATTTGCCATATGACAGATATTGCAACACCAAACCGTAAAATACATCAGGGTCGCAACGTAAAACGTTTCCGTGAAATGCTGGGCATCAAGCAGGATGCACTGGCATACGAGCTTGGTGAAGACTGGAATCAGAAAAAAATTTCTTTACTGGAACAGAAAGAAACTATAGAATCTGATGTACTTTCTCGTGTAGCCAAAATACTTAAAGTACCTACTGAAGCTATTGAGAATTTTGATGAGGACTCGGCTATCAATATCATAGCAAATACTTTCCATGATAGTGCTGTTGCGAATACTTTTACTGATGGTGCACAAGCGAACTTTAATTGTACATTCAATCCTCTTGATAAGATGGTTGAATTGTACGAGCGTATGCTTCAACAGCAAAAGGAAATGATTGAAAAGCTGGAGAAGTTGATACAAGGCAAGTAATTCCTTTCTTATTTATTTTCCCAACACACAAAAACACAGAGCTAACGGGTAACTGCGCATGTGCATAATGGCTTTGCCAGTGCTTTGCTATCTTGGTATTTACCTGCTGTGTAGGTTTTTATCCGCTTTATGATAGCTATAATTTTAAGAAATGTTTAAATTATAGTCTTATCGGTTCATTACAGATACTATACGACACTTATGTTCGATAGGATAATTCACGTTTATTTTCTATTTTAACTTTTTCATTGATTTACCAGTAAGTTTTTTTCACTATTTATTTTCGATTATACTGTATTTTAGTTTTGATTACGGTTTCCCGTAATTTATTAAGATTTTGTTTTTAGTATATTTGGTTGAATAGAAATTTATTCAGAATTTCTATTGTGAAATATTGAAAATCTAATTAATAGAGATAAAAATACTTATGAACTCTTATGATCCATCAGAATACATCAGAGGTATTCAACAAATATTAATTTCCGACAAAAAGAAAATAGGTTTTCTTTTTGGAGCAGGAAGTTCCTTGGCTTGGAAAAATATTAAATCCCTTACTGTACCTGCGATAGGAAAGATGACTTCTGAAATCTTGGTAGAGGTAGTAAAAGTGGAACCTAAATTTGAAATAGCTTTAGATGAAATAAAAGAGGAACTAGGAGAGGCTAATTTTAATATTGAAACTATTCTATCGAATCTGGAACAAAAGTTCTCATTTATTGGTAAAGGGATACTTAACTCACTAGATAAAAATGATTTTGCGAGATTAATAACTGAAATCAAAAAAGGGGTTAGGGAAAAAGTAAGTGTTCATCACATAAATTTATGTGATATTACTTCTAAAAAGGAGTTTCGTCAAATAGTAACTAAAGATATTGTTTCGGAATTGGTGCAAACTGATTTTGCTAATTGGATTGGACAAGCAGAAAGGAAATTTCCAATTGAAATATTTACTACTAATTACGATTTTTTATTTGAGCTTGGACTAGAACATAAAGAGATTCCCTATTACGATGGATTCTGTGGTAGCTTAAGAGCGTTTTTCAATCCAGAGTCAGTCGAAGATTTTAGATTTCTACCAAAACAAACAAAACTTTGGAAAATACACGGTTCTTTAGGGTGGCACTTTGATAAGGATACTGAAAAAATTTTAAGAGTTAGTCCTGACGATGATGATATTTTGATATATCCTTCTACTTTAAAGTACAAGGATTCCAAAAAACAGCCGTATGAAAGTTTATTGGATAGATTGTCTAATTTCCTCAAACAAGATGATGCCATATTGATAACTTGTGGTTATTCCTGGGGGGATGAGCATATTAATTCTCGTATTATTTCTGCTTTGAAAACGAATACGACCTCACATGTGATAGGATTAATTTTTGACAAATTTGAGCAAATTAATGAACAGTCGAAAGTTTCAAAGATTGGATTAGATAATCCCAAGATATCTATCTATGCTTCACGAAATGCTGTAATTGGATGCAATTTTGGAGAATGGACGTTAAAGTCTGAACCCTCAAAAGAAGATTCAGTAAACATTGATTTGTATTTTGATGAAGATGCAGCAATTGATCCGAAAGAAGAGAAAAAAACAGAAACGAAAGGTGAAGAAGTCTGGACAGGAAAGGGAGAGTTTATACTACCTGATTTTAGCAGGCTGGTAAGGTTCCTGAATTCTATGGTCAGCGATAACGAGATTAAAAAACTAGGAGAAAATGTCAAAAAGTAAGATAACAGAAATCGGGGAAATAGATAGTATCAGCGGAAATAGTATCTCTGTCAAGCTTTTTGATAATATCAAATCCAATATGCCAATTATTGACGGTGTTGTTTATCGTGTAGGACAAATAGGTTCTTTTATTAGAATTCCTTTAGGTTATGCAAATCTTTATGGTATCGTAACACAGATAGGTTCAGCGGCTATTCCAGAGAGCTTGAGAGAAGCTGTAGCTAAGGATTATGATCACTTGAAAAATACCCGTTGGATAAATATTGTTTTAGCTGGGGAACAAGTTGGAAAAAGGTTTGAAAGAGGCGTTACACAATATCCTACAACAGGAGACAAAGTTCATTTGGTAACCATAAATGATTTGGATATTATCTATGGAGGATATGAAGAAGCTAATTCAATTACAGTTGGCAATATTAGCGTATCTGAAAGTTTAGATGCTAAAATTGATTTAGATAAACTTATATCACGACATTGTGCAATTCTTGGTTCAACCGGAAGTGGAAAGTCAAATTCAGTTTCTGTATTGCTTCAATCCATCGCAAACAGAGAGTTTCCAAGTTCAAGGATTTTGGTGATTGATCCACACGGAGAGTATAATGATGCCTTATCTAAGTATTCAAAAGTTATTGAGGTAAACTCAACAAATGAAGACAATAAACTTCAAATCCCGTTTTGGGCTTTACCTTTTAACGAATTAATGAAAGTTTTTTCCGGAAGTTTATCCGATTCGCAATTAGACTATATCAGGGAAAAGGTTACAGAAGAAAAAATTAGAAGTATTGATACAAATGATTTTGATATAGCCAAAGAAACTGTTACAGCTGATTCCCCTATTCCATTCAGCATTAAAAGGTTATGGTTTGAATTGGATGATTTTGAGAGAATAACGTTCGAAAAAGATAGGATAACTATATCTCCAAAAATATCTGCTGGAGATATAGAAAACTTGAAGTCAAATGAATATCCTCCGGCTGGCTTGGGTTCCAGTGCTCCTTTCATCAATAACAGCAGAAAAGGTATTTTAGGCTTCTTGGATGGGATGCGGAACCGTCTTAAAGATAGTAGTTATAGTTTTTTATTTTCTCCTGGAAAATTAACACCAGATTCAGATGGTAAAATAGAAGAAGATTTGGACGCTATGTTCTTAAAATGGTTAGGCAACGACTTGCCTATAACTATTTTAGATTTGTCAGGAATTCCAAGTGAAATAATGTCATCCATTTCGGGAACGCTTTTGAAAATTATTTATGATGGATTGTTTTGGGGTGTTAATACTAAAGTTGGTGGAAAAAATCAACCCTTACTTATTGTTTTAGAAGAAGCTCATAGTTATTTGAAGGCAGGAGAACACTCTATTTCATCCAGAACTGTTCAGATGATAGCCAAAGAAGGACGTAAGTACGGTGTAGGATTGTTGCTTGTTACCCAAAGACCTTCGGAACTGGATGAAACGGTATTAAGTCAATGCGGAACTATGATTGCTTTGCGTATGAATAATTCCAAAGATAGAGGTCATATTCGATCAGCAGTGCAGGATGAATTGCAAAGTATGGTTGATTTGCTCCCGAGCTTGAGAACTGGAGAAGCTTTAATATCGGGGGAAGCAGTAAAAATCCCTTCTCGAGTCAAATTCTTTAAGATTACAAATGCCCCCAAAAGCTCAGACCCCAAAGCTTCTGAAAAATGGTTAGAAACAATCGATGATGCACAAAATGAATACAAAAAACTATTAAAATCTTGGCGTAATAAAAATTATAAAATATGAGTTTACCAGAAATGACCCCAGTAAGTTCATCAAACATTGATAGTATCGGTTATGATGAACAAAATCAAGAAGTCTATGTTAGATTTCTAAATGGAAGCCTTTATGTATATAAAGGTGTTCCGGCACACGAGTATCAAAATTTAATGGAAGCTCCTTCTCACGGTTCTTACTTGAATAGGAATTTCAAAAATGTGTATCCTTACGAAAGGAGCGAGTAATCAGTTAGATTATGGAAAGATACAGAAATTCAGGAGGAGATTCAGGTGTCTCCTCTTTTGAAATAGGTTCAGATTATATACTTGTGCAGTTTTCCGGAACAGCCAAAACATATAGATATAGTTATCGTAAAGCAGGTCAGCATCACGTCGAAACCATGAAAAGTTTAGCCCGTAGTGGTAGTGGATTGAATAGTTATATTAATCGTTATGTAAAGAATTTGTATGATTAAGAAGATTGACTCTATTAGAAATTTTGGTATTTACAAAAATTTTTCTTGGACCTCTCCAAGCGGAATAAAGGATTTTAACTATAAAAACCTTTTTTATGGATGGAATTACTCAGGGAAAACTACTTTATCACGCATATTCAGTTCATTAAGAGATAAAAAAATACACGATAGTTATACAAACGGAACTTTTAAAGTTAGTACGGATAATAATGGTATATATGATTCCTCTAATTTGGAGAGTTTTCCTTATGATATACTTGTCTTTAATTCTGATTACATACAAGACAATTTAAATTTCAGTATTCATGTAAATAATAGCTCTGATTCAAAAACTATTCTCTTTGAAGTTGGTAATAACGCAAAATATGAAACAAAAATAATTGAATTACAAGGGAAGGTAGATTCAATTAAAGGCACAGACGTCATTTTAGGAAAAAAAATAAAGTTCCAAAGTGATATAGATGAGTTTGAAATCTATGATAAAGGATATACTGGTAAATTTACTCTTATATCAAAAGAAATTCAAGATGAACATTTTTTAAGCCTTATTAGATTTACTAAGACCAATTTAAAACCAATAATTTCAAAAATTAAAGATGATTTAAATAATTTTATAGTTAGTGATAAAAAAGAATTATCATACCTCAACGACATTGTTAAAGTTAGTGAGCCTAAAGACGAATTAAATGAAATTATTATTGATTTTAATTATAGTTCAATTGTTGAGGAAGTAAATAAGGTCTTAGATAATACTCCTGAGAAAAAGGTTTTAAATAAAATTTTAGATACAAATAATGATGCTTATAATTGGGTAAAAAAGGGCAAAGATTTGCATACTCCAAATTCCAAATGTCTTTTTTGTGATAATATTGTAAGCGAAGAAAGGTTAAATTATCTGATAGAATATTTTAACAGTCAAGCTTCTACCTTAAAAGAAGAAGTAGATAGGCTTAAAACATTGGTTTATGATGAAATAAATAAAATAGATGCTATTAATTACCCCTCTAGTAATGACTTAAATTTGGGCTTTATTAATGAATATATTGAAATAAGAAATAAATTGATAAAAATTTAGCTAAATATAAGAAACATTTAAATACTATACTTTCAAAGTTAGATGCTAAAGTAAATAAAAATTTATACACAAAGATTGATCACATCATAGGTTTTAACGTTGCATTAAATGTTTCCTTAATTGAAAGACTTAATATTCTCATTCAGACCAACAACGAATTTTCAATTAATTTCAGTTCTAAAATTAATGTCGAAAGAAATAAGTTAATAGATCATTTGGTTGCATCGTTTCTAAAAAGAGAAAAATATCTTGCAAAAGAAAAGAAATATGAAAAAGCTCTTTCAGAAATCGAAAAACTAGATAAACAAGTACAAGATTTAGAAAAGGAAATAAAAAGTTACCAAGCTCTTAAAGAAAGTGACAAAGAAGGTGCAGAACAGTATACCTATTTTATTCAGAGTTTTTTAAATAGAGATGATATTGAGATAAAATTAGATGAAGTAACAAAAAAGTTTATTCTCTTAAGAGATAATCAAAATGCTTCTAATCTTAGTGAAGGTGAAAAAACAGCAATTGCATTTTCTCATTTTTTAGTTTCTATAAAAGCATTGGAGTCAAAAAATAAATTCAAAGATTATATTGTATTTATTGATGATCCTATTTCAAGTCTGGATGGTAACCACATTTTTCAAATTAATTCATTATTGAAAGAAATGTTGTTTTCAAATAAAAATCCTGGAGGTCAATGGGAAATAAGATGTAAACAATTGTTTTTTTCATCCCATAATTTCGAATTTTTTAATCTTCTGAAAGAACTACCTTTAAACAAAAAAGAATCCAGGTATTTCATAGAAAGAAATAGAGCAAGCAATATATCTGAAATAAAGGTTTTGCCGGAAATTTTTGACAAGTATTCTTCAGAGTATCACTATCTATTTAAGGAAATAAATGATTTTAATAGGCTCAGAAAACCATTGGATTCAGATAAATTATTAGTGATCCCTAATATTTTGAGAAGGTTTTTGGAGATGTATACATTAACTAAATTCCCAAGCTCAGAAAACGTAGATAGAAGAGCTGATAAAATTTTTACGCCTGAAGTTTCTAAACGAATCTGTAAACCTTTCCATTTTTTTAGTCATCTAGACAATATTGATAGAATAGGAAAGCAAAGTGAGTATATGGCGGATATACCTATTGCTTGTAAAGAATTGGTAAATCACATTAAAAAGAAGGATAAGCTTCATTATGAAGCATTAAATAATGCTGTAACAAATTAAATATGTCAACAATAAAAATAAACCAACAACTCAAACGAGTTGAAATAAAAGAATTTGAAATCGAAAATCAAATAGTTTTCAACTACTTTGACAATCTTCCTACTTCAGAAAGAGATGAAAAACTACTCCGGGCTATTTACATCGGAGTTTTGGCGTTAATGGAAGATAGGATATCAGCTTTTTTATCAAAAACCGGCAATGAATTGGGAACGGAACTGGAAAGCCTGAAAATGATTTTCGAAATGAAAAAAGAACTTTTTTATAAATCTACTATTAAAGGAATATTGGCAGAAGATGAAATAGCTGAGTTTTTAAACGGTTATTTTCAAGAGAAAAGATTGAAAGATCGAGCTTTTTTAACCGGAAATACGGCAGGAAGTATTCCTAAAAATAAAACCGGAGATATCATTTGTGAAATTGACGGCAATTCAAATCTTAGAATTGCAATTGAATGTAAGTTCGATAAAAGTATCCGAATGGGAGAAATCGAAAATAAGGAGATTTTCACTCGAAAAACGGATACTGCTTGGAGTCAATTAATAGAAGCTCAGGCAAACCGTGAAGGCAAAGTAAGCTTAATTGTTTTTGATATTTCATTGGTTGATAATTCCATTCTCAAAAATTTTGAAAATGTAGGTTATATTCAAGGAATTGGTTTTGTTGCAATCATCAATTCTCAAAAAGGCGATTATTCCAATTTGGCAATTGCATATATGCTCGCAAGAGATATCGCTTTAAATGCCAAAGAAGTTGAATTGGATAAAGATTTATTAGCAATCCTTGTAAACCGTATTATTAAAGATATTAACGAAATCACAACAATAAAAAACTTAGTTCAAAATAACATTGATAATAACAAAGCCATTCTAAAACAATTAGAGAAATCCATTCTTCTGATGGAATTCAATCAACAGTACCTGAAAAAGTTTTTGGAGGACGGAACACTTACCAAAAAAGATTTACTGGACTATTATCAAGGCGAAGATGTAAAAGACAGATATAGGTTGATAGAAAATGAAATTAATACACTGAAATGACAGACATTTCTCAAATACTAAACACACTAAACACTTCACCAAGTGTTGAATTGTTGCGTTTACGAAACAGAGAAATACTTATTGAATTTTTTGCAAAGACATTCACAAACGGGCAAGGAGCAATTTATTCTGAAAATATACATTCAAAATTAGCAGATTTTTTAGAAGAACACGAAGTTGAAAATGACGAGGAGAATGAGATCAGTGCATTTGACACGTATGAAACAAAAGCTAAAAAGTATATCCTGAATTGGACAAACAAAGGCTTCTTAACCAATTATCCCGACGAGCAAGGCGAAGTTTTCTATGAACTATCTGCCCATTCAGTTAAAGTTATAGACTGGTTGGCGAGTTTGAAGAAAGAAGAATTTATCGGTACCGAATCAAAATTCAACAGTATTCTAAATCAGTTAAAAGAACTGGTGGAATTTACCAATGAAGATACCGAAAAACGTATTCAGTTATTGGAAGAAAAGAAATTGGAAATCGAGAAGCAAATCCAACGCATAAAAATTGGTGAAGATGTAAAAGTATTTGAAGAATTTGAAATTGTTCCACGTTTCAACCAACTTAATCAATTAGCGAAAGAATTATTGTCAGACTTCAAGGAAGTAGAAGATAATTTTAAAGAAATAACGAAAGGTATATACCAAAAACATGCAGAAGGCAGTCTGACTAAAAGCGATATTCTGGAATTTACATTTGATGCACTGGACGAGTTGAAAGAGAGTCCGCAAGGCAAAAGTTTTTATGCTTTTTGGTCATTCATTTTAAACCCTGAATTGCAAAACAGGTGGGAAAGTCTGACTAAAGAATTATACAAAACATTGGAGGAAAAGGCAATTCCCTTAAACGACCCTTTTCTGAAAGGAATGAAAAAGCACTTGCATAGCTCGGGACAAAAGGTATACAAAGCCAACGATAAGATGGCTGAAAAATTAAGCCGTATTATCCGTGAAAATGAAAACTCAAAATCGGAAGCAACCAAGGGCATTATTCAGGAAATCAAGAAGCAACTTGTAGCCATCAGCAAGACGAAGAAAAAACCTGATATATCGTTTGAGCTGGAAACCGATTTGGAAATCAATATTCCGTTTGAGCGAAAACTGACTTTTGAACAAAAAGAGGATATTACCTACTCCAGCAAACCAGTAATAGCGAACGAAGACATTACTACCTCTGCTCACTTAGGCAAGTTGTTTTCACAATCAAACATTGATAAAGAATTATTACGGCAAAGAATAAAGAATATTCTAAAGGAAAAATCACAGACAACACTTTTAGACGTGGTTCAAAATTATGGCGGAATTGAAAAAGGGTTGCCTGAATTGTTTGGATACATTGGTATTGTAAAGGAATTTAAACACACCATCAGTACCAACAAAACCCAAAGTATTGTATTTGATGCTGAAAACAGAAAACAAATTAAAATTCCTGAAATTATCCTGACCAGATGAACAATTTAGAACAAAATATAACGCCTTACAGTAAAGCAATCGTGAAACTGCTTAAATCACCCGTGGAGCGAACCTCAAATGTGTGGGATAATATTATCCATTACCAAACAGAAATTCAGGAATACATTAGCCAGATTGGTTTGGAACTGATTGTAAAAAAAGAAGAAGGTTTTGCTTTTGTAAAACAATTTGAGGATAGCGATGGAAATACGCTCGGTTTGGTAACAAGACGGCAAATCGGTTTTGAAACCTCCATCGTATTGGTGGTTCTGAGGCAAATTTTAGAAGAATTTGACAGTAATCCCACGCAGTTGGCTACGGAAAAATTCATTTCCGATTCGGAAGTCAAAGATGAGTTGGAACTCTTTCTGCAAGAAGGTTACAATAAATTAAAATTCAAAAAAGAACTGGACAAATACATTCGGAATGTCGTGGATTTAGGGTACCTGAAAGTGGTTAGTGAAAAAGATAACGAAACAAAATATCAGATACACCGCATTATCAAAGAAAAAATAACACTGGATATATTACAGGATTTCAGAACAAAGTTGCAGGAATATGTTGAGTCTGTTTAGTACCAGTTCTGGCAAAGCGGGCTTCCGGCTCCAATATATGGAAGTTTACAACTGGGGAACATTTAATGAAAAAGTATTCAGAATAAATCCGCAGGGAAATAATTCGCTATTGACCGGTGCAAATGCTTCGGGAAAAAGCACTTATATAGATGCTTTGCTTACCTTGATTGTTCCTGCAAAGAAAGACCGTTTTTACAATCAATCGTCAGGCGTTGAGAAGAAAGGCGACCGTACTGAAGAAACCTACGTATTGGGACATTATGGAAACATACAAGAAGAAGGCAAAAGCTCAACATCTACACAAAAGTTACGGGACACGAATACTTATTCCGTAATTCTTGCTTCATTTTCAAACACCGACCAAAAACAAATTACATTATTTCAGGTTCGTTGGTTCTCCAATAACGAGCTAAGGCGACAATTTGGTATTGCACACGTTCCGTTGGAAGTAGAAAAAGATTTTCGGGATTTTGATGCGAAAGGCTTGTGGAAAAGGAGATTGGAGAAAATCTACAATGCTAACACAACTAAAAAGCGAATCGAATTTATAGATGGTCCAACAATGTATGCTGAAAAAATGTACAACCTGTTCGGAATGCGCTCCGTCAAAGCATTGAGTCTGTTTAATCAGATAGTAGGTGTAAAAGTTCTGGAAGATTTAGACGAGTTTATCAGAACAAATATGCTGGAGGAGCAAGATGCCGAAACGGAATTTATACAGCTCAAAGAAAGTTTTTTGACGTTGATGGATGCTAAAACCAATATTGAAAAAGCTAAAGAGCAAATCAAACAGCTAATACCTATTAATGACATTGCTAATAAACTGAATAAAATTCAGGATGATATACAACAATTAGAAAAATCTAAGGAAATAGCCCTTTACTGGTTTGCCCAAAAAGGTGTTGAATTGGGAGAAAAGGAACTGGAAAAATGCCAAGAAACATTACAACTTTTAGAGGAGAAATTAGCTGAATTTCGAGTTAAAGAAGATGACCTGAAACAGGAAGAAAGAACCATTTCTATTGCTATTGAAAAAGATGAAGTTGGAAGTAAAATCAAAGATTTAGAAAAGGAAATCAAACAACTCGAACGGCTTCGTGATGCCCGTAAATCAAAATTAGAGGACTATAATAAAATCGCACAAATCATAACGCTAAACACCAATCCAGATGAAGTAGCTTTTTCTGAAAACCGGGGAAAAGCAAAACAATTAAAACAAAGTACAGATCAGGATATTTATGAAGAAAATGAAAATCTTCGTGGATTAAAAAATGAAGAAGACAGACTTAAACAAGATACAGAAGTGTTGGTAAAAACGATAAAAACACTTCAAGAAAATAAAAACAACATCGCTGGTCGTGAAGCTGAAATAAGGGACGAAATTATTGCACACATTGGAGCAAGTAAAGAAGAAATTCCATTCATTGGCGAATTGATTAAAGTAAAAGAAGATGAACTAAACTGGGAATCTTCCATCGAAAAAGTGTTGCACAACTTTGCTTTGCGATTGATTGTTCCTCCAACGTATTATTCACAGGTAAACCAGTATGTGAACAGTCATAATCTGAAAGGTAGAATCCGTTACGATAGATACGAAGAGCAGGACTATCTCAAAAACTTACGACAGAAGGATATCAATGAAAAATCCTTAGTCCATAAAATTGACATAAAACCCAAAACAGCGTATCAAGAATGGATTGAGAGTTATTTGGAAGCTCAGTTTGATTTTGTTTGTGTGGACAATCTTTCGGAATTTGAACGTTACTCCGAAATGGCCATCACGCAAAACGGATTGATAAAATTTAAAAGAGGAAAACACGAAAAAGACGACCGTCCACACATTTCAAGAAAAGAAAACTATGTATTGGGCTGGGACAATAAAGAAAAAATTACGGTTTTAAGGAAAGAGTTAACCCATCTGCAAAATCAGCAAACAGAAAACAAAAAAGCGATTGTCAATAAAAATTCCGAGATAAAAAGGTTAGGAACGTACAGAGATGAATGTCAAAACCTGTTCTCGAAATATGAGAAATACGATGATATCGATTGGCAATCTTATGCCAATGAAATACAGGAAAAGACAGAACAAAAAGAAGCCTTAGAGAAAACCAATGACCGAGTCAAGAAATTACAAGAGCAATTAGAAAAAGTTCAAAAAGATTTAAAGAACCTATCGGAAGTTAATATTAAAAACAAAGACAGGGAAATTTTTCAAACGGAAGAAAAGCAAAAAAACATTGAAAGAATAATAAGAGATAATGAAACTATTGTTGCTCCTTTTGGAGATATTGATGTATCAGCATTTGAAACACAAAATCCCGATTTGTTGCATATTGAATACGCAAACTTTGAAACAAGCCGTAAGAATTTTCAGGAAAAAAATTTGGGAGAAATATCAGAGCTAAACAGACAAAAACAACAAAACGAAAGAGAAGTCAGTATAAAAATCAATGCATTTAAACAGCCGTCGGAAATTATCACCAACAAATTCAAAGATTGGCGTTCTGATGTGAGTTCGCTCCCCGATTCAACCCATTTGGAATTTATCAGCGAGTATCAGCTTTTTTTGGACAGGTTAGAGAAAGATAATCTTCCAAAATTTGAAAAGAAGTTCAACGACTATTTGCAGGAGACCATTACCAATAAGGTTGGTGATTTCAGAATGTTTTTTGAAAACTGGTCGGATTCCATCAAGGAAAATATCAAGCATCTGAACGATTCTTTAAAAGAAATCGATTTTAAAAATAATCCGAGAACATACATTCAATTGGTTGCTCCGAATAAAATCAACGATGAAGTAAAAGAATTTAGAAATCTACTTAACGCTGCAATTCCCAATATCAGAGAAGTGAACGCTTCCATTGACGGTCGGAAAAATCATTTTTACAACCATATAGAACCGCTGATTTCAAAATTGGACAAGGAAGAATGGCGAAAAAAAGTAATGAACGTCCGTTCTTGGTTCAGCTACAAAGCCGAAGAGTTTTATAAAGAAAATAACCAAAAGTTTAAAACGTATGAAGCGATGGGACAGCTTTCCGGTGGCGAAAAGGCTCAGCTTACTTATACCATTTTGGGTTCGGCAATAGCTTATCAATTTGGTTTGACCAAAGAAGGATTACAAAGCAACTCTTTCCGATTTATTGCTATTGATGAAGCCTTTAAAGCACAGGACGAAGACAAAGCCCGATACCTGATTACGCTCTGCAAACAACTTCATTTGCAGTTGTTGGTAGTTACACCAAGCGACAACATCCACATTGTTGAAAATGATATTTCATTCGTTCATTTTGTGGAGCGGAAAGAGGAAAGACATTCCTGGCTGTATGATATGCCCATTGAGCAATTTAATGAAGAAAAAGCGAATTATCTGAATCAATGATTACACCACAAGAAATAAGAAGTAAAACAGACAAAAAATACATCCTCTTTCTTCAATCATTGGTGGAAGGAGTTCCATTTTCGAAATTGGTCATTCGTGGAAATAAGATATATAATAAATCATCATTACCCGAGTTTGAGAAAGAGATACAGCAAATCATCAGCCAATCCAAAGAGAAAAAAGGCTTTGGTTATTCATTAGATTTTCAAAGGGTTAAAACAAAATACTTAGGTACACAAGACTTGCCAGTCTCAATTTTTTTTGATAGCGAAAAAGATTTTTTGAAATTTTTAGGCAAAGAAAAAGAAGTTGAATTATTCAAAACGAGTGTTGGAAAAATCATCATAGCTTTTCCTGAACTACATGAATGGGTAATTAAAAATCCTATAAGGGTAATTACAAATTATACCGAATGGGATGGCATTATTAGAGTGTGTCAATACTTTAGGCAGAATCCTAAACCGAATTTATACATCAGGGAATTACCAATAAATGTCCACACAAAATTCATTGAAAGAAATAAGAGCGTTATTAGAGAATTGCTAGATATTCTACTCATAGGCCATATTAACTACGAGTATAAAGAATTTGAAAAAAGATTTCATCTTAAATTCAGTGAACTACTTATCCGATTTAAAATATTGGACAAGGAAATCAGCCAAAAATACTTTTCAGGACTTGATGATATTGCTATTCCTACGAGTCAATTTGAAACATTGAATTTACCGGCTAAAAGAGTGCTGGTGGTTGAAAATAAAACAACACTTTATACAACTTTAACGTTACCCAAAATGGACAAAACGATAGCAATATTTGGAAGTGGTTATAGTGTTAACAATCTTAAAAACACACAATGGTTTTCCGCTGTGGAACTATTTTATTGGGGTGATATTGATGTACAAGGTTTTGAAATTTTATCTCAATTCAGAAGTTATTTTCCACACGCCCAAAGTATGCTAATGGATAAAGTGACTTTCGAAAAGTTCTTTGAAAATGATAATGGTACTCCGACAAATGTTTCTGCGATGCTTAATCTTACAGAACAGGAACAACAACTTTATGAACTATTGAAAATAAATAATTGGAGGTTAGAACAGGAGAAAATACCACTATATTGGATTAAAGAAAAGTTCTAGGCAAGATATTTTACTATCTAATCCCATCCAAAAACGTCAAAATAAGTATTAAGTTCGATAGTAATATCTTTTAGCCTGCTGAAAATATAAAGCCGGTACTAAGTCAAGTATCGGCTTTTTCTTTGTCTAAATATTCTGCTAATACTTTTTCACTTGAAGGATAGGTTTCGTCTATTTTGACATTAAAATTAAATTAATTACCTTATGCTAAAAATAAGGGAATATGAGGAAAATTACAACCCTGTTTAATCTAAGTGAAGGAGAAGATAACCGGGAAAAGACACTCGAAAGCATAAAGAAAAACATTTCTTTTAAAGGAGCCAATCTTTGGATTTTGGCTTGTGCAATAATCATAGCATCAGTAGGGCTCAATGTAAATTCGACCGCTGTCATAATAGGAGCGATGCTTATATCGCCTCTTATGGGGCCAATTGTTGGAGCCGGTTTTGCATTGGGTATTTACGATTTTGGACTTCTGAAAAGATCACTTAAAAACCTATTAGTTGCTACTGCAGTTAGCTTGACGGTTTCTACGCTGTATTTCTTTTTAAGTCCGTTCAAAGATGTTCAGTCTGAATTATTGGCAAGAACTGCACCCAATATTTATGATATACTTATCGCTTTTTTTGGAGGGATTGTTGGCGTTATTGCAGTAACCCGGGTTGAGAAAGGGAATCCAATACCCGGGGTTGCAATTGCCACGGCGTTGATGCCGCCGCTTTGTACGGCAGGTTATGGTATTGCGACCGGACAATGGTCTTTCTTTTTGGGTGCTTTTTATCTGTATTGTATCAATTGCGTTTTTATTGGACTTGCTACCTTTTTAATTATAAAATATCTTAATTATCCTGCTGTAAAACAGGTAAATGAAAAGCAACAGCGTCAGGTCAAATATATTATTTCTTTTCTGATTGCAATTATGATTATTCCGAGTAGCTACCTGGCCTATACACTATACAGAGAACAACAATTCAAGAAAAATGCAGATCTGTTTATTGAAAATAAATTTACAAGCAATGGTTATACGGTTATCTATAAAAAAACTGAATATAGTTCCAGAAGAAAGCAACTGGAACTGGCTTTTTTATCTAAAAGATTTGATAAGGCAGAACTTAAAGAACTTCAACGGGAATTTGTAAAGAATAAATATCTGCAAGGAGGCAGACTTGTTATCCGCCAGGACAGCACAGACAGGCTCTCGGCACTGAAAGGGGATATACTAAACCAAATACGAAGTAATGAAAATGAAGTGGATGGCAAGGATGCTAAAATTATGAAACTTGAAAAAGAACTTGCAGATATGCGTTTTGATAATGTGCAAATCCTAAAAGAAACCAAAGCGCTTTTTCCTTCTGTTACTTCAATAGGCATATATAAAAATAATATCGCCGTTCAAAAAGACAGCATCGTTCCGATAACAGCAGTTGTTTATGAAACTTCTGTAAAATTGGACAAGAAAGATAAAGTAAGATTTAGGCAATGGCTCAAAGAAAGGCTTTCGGTAAATAATATGACTTTGTATAATAAAGACGATGATTAATTGGTTGATATTTTTAAAAATTGGAATCTAATAAAGGAAACTTCAGCTTAGATTATCTTTTTTTATTACTTTTATTTGCTCAACTGCCTACCTATGAAAAAGTACTTTAGCATCTTTATATTCTTTATTTCTTTAAGCGCTTTTGCCCAGGATCCGGTGAAGGAAAAGCAGATTAAGCAGGCACAGGAACGAGAAGAGCAGGAGCGTATAAAGGAAGTTTTAAGCAATGATAAAACGACCGATATCCGTAAAGTAGAAGAGGATAAAAAGAAAAAAGATTCTATAAGCGCTACGGTAACCGTAATCGACTCCTTATACAGGGAAGACCAGTTTTACATTGGACTGACTTATGATTTATTACAGAACAGGCCGGATGGTGTTAGCCAAAATTCATTTTCATCCGGAGTTCATATTGGTTTTTTAAGAGATTTTCCGCTCAACAAGAGAAGAAATATTGCCATTGCCGTTGGTCTGGGCTATTCCATGAATGATTACAGGCAGAACATAAAGATTACCGAAGTTGATGGAAAACCGTTTTATGAAGTAGTCAACGAAAACGATGTGAATTTCGATAAGAATAAATTTGCGCTCCATTATTTAGACCTGCCAATCGAATTCCGATGGAGAACTTCAACAATCCAAAGCCACCGTTTTTGGAGAATTTATACCGGATTTAAGCTTAGCTATCTGGTGCTTAATAAATCAAAATATGTCCAGGGAAATGAGAAAGTCAGGATTTTTGGCAATGACGATTTTAATAAGCTGCAATACGGCGCTTATATTTCCTTCGGTTATAATACATGGAACTTCCATGCCTATTATGGCTTGAATTCATTATTCAAATCGGAAGCAAAAATTGACGGTAAGTCAATTGATATGAATACTTTGAATATAGGACTGATGTTCTATATACTATAACCAAAAATAAAGAAGTCCTATTTGGGGTATCACTCCGGATAAAAATCCCACTATCAATTCTTTGGTGTCATGGGCTTTCATCGACAATCTTGAAGTGGCCACAATTCCGTTTAGTAACAGGAGAAAAGCTACCAGATAAATATGATTGGTTTGTGTGTGCAGACTAAATCCGATTGCAAAAACGGTTATCGAACTAATGGCAATCATGTGTATGCTTGCCTTCAGGTTGATAAAAACGAAAAGTAAGGCTAAAACCGTGCTGACCAAAGCTCCAAAGAAAAAATAATAAAGCTCAGGGATAAGTTCAATGCGAATGCTTTCCCGAATCAGTATATAAAGCAATAGGACATTTACAGCCAATGGGATTTTTCGTTGCGAAATTTCCGAAAGCATAAAAGAATTGGCCCTGCCCAGAGTCATAAGGAAATAAAATATGGAAATCGGAATCAGGATTGTTAGTATGATAACCTGAATCGTGACCAAAAAAACTTCCTGATAGGGATGGTATCGTTCTGTGAGGAAAAAATAGAGCAGGACTGCATATACCGAAATAAACATCGGATGGAAAACATAGGAAATTATAGAAAGCAGTCTTTTCACTATCTATATTTTCTTCCTCATTCGTGCTACAGGAATATCTAATTGCTCTCTGTATTTTGCAATTGTCCTTCTGGCAATCGGATAGCCTTTTTCCTTTAATATTTCGGCTAATTGGTCATCAGGCAACGGTTTCTGCTTGTCTTCTTCCTCAATAACATTCTGCAATATTTTCTTGATTTCCAAAGTGGAAACATCTTCACCCTGGTCATTTTTCATGGCTTCAGAAAAGAATTCCTTAATCAGTTTTGTGCCATAAGGAGTTTCTACATATTTGCTGTTTGCCACGCGGGAAACTGTAGAGATATCAAGACCAATCATATCGGCAATATCCTTAAGAATCATCGGTTTCAACTTGGTTTCATCACCGTCAAGGAAATATTCCTGCTGGTAGTGCATGATGGCATTCATGGTTACAAATAAGGTTTCCTGACGCTGACGAATAGCATCGATAAACCATTTGGCTGAATCCAGTTTTTGCTTAATGAATTGTACGGCTTCTTTCTGCTGGCTTGACTTGTCACGGGAGGCCTTATAAGTCTGCATCATTTCCTGATAGTCTTTGGAAACGTGCAATTCAGGAGCATTTCGTCCGTTTAAAGTCAATTCCAGTTCACCGTCAACAATCCGGATAGTGAAATCAGGAACAATATGTTCAATCATCTTATTGTTTCCGGTAAAAGCGCCGCCCGGTTTAGGATTCAGCTTTTCAATCTCATCAATGGCTTTCTTCAACTGGTCTTGTGAAACACCATATTTTTGAAGTAATTTATCGTAATGTTTTTTGGTAAAAGATTCGAATTGATTCTCCAAAATATCAATAGCCAATTCAACAGATTCGGTTGGTGTTTTGTGTTTTAGTTGCAGTAAAAGACATTCTTGCAAGTCGCGCGCGCCTACTCCGGAAGGTTCTAATTCATGAATAATATGGAGTATTCGTTCCACATTTTTCTCATCGGTGTAAATTCCCTGAGTAAATGCCATATCGTCAACAATATCGGGAACGCTTCTGCGGATGTAGCCCATATCGTCAATACTGCCCACTAAAAACTCTGCGATTTCGCGTTCCTCGTCATTCAATATAAAAGTATTCAGCTGATTGATAAGGTCCTGATGGAAACTTACAGGCGCTGCAAAAGGCATACTGCGGTCTTCGTCGTCATCGCTGTAATTGTTTGCCTGAAGTTTATAATCAGGCGTTTCGTCATTGCTTAAATATTCATCAATATTGATGTCTTCGGCATCAATTCTGTCATTGTCGAATTCATCATATTCGTCATAATCATCGTTTTCGAATTCGTCTCTTTCGTATTCATCCTCTTCCTTCCCGGCTTCCAATGCCGGATTTTCCACCATTTCTTCTTTTAATCGTTGTTCAAAAGCTTGCGTAGGCAATTGGATTAGCTTCATCAGCTGAATTTGCTGTGGAGATAATTTCTGGGACAATTTAAGTTGTAAAAACTGCTTAAGCATCTATTGAGTTATTTGGTATTTATAGTTCAAATTTAAACATTTTCAACTAAAAATGGCACACGTTAAGATAAACTTGTGCCATTTTGATAAGGAGTTCTATAAAGAAATTAATCCACAATAAATTAGGGATAATTTTTATAATTAATTTTTAAATAGGGTAGCTTTTGGTTGAAAAATGAGAGGTGTGATTATCTCTTTTAAATCCTTTTTATTAGTTTTTATATTGAAATGAAAATATTATTCTTGACCCAATTTAGTCTTTAATTAATTTTTCTACCAGCCAAACCCGTTCAACAGGGTATAATTGCCCGAAATTTTCTTTATCTCTTATGTAAATACTTATATCAAAGAATTCTGAGTAATAAAATTCAGGTTTTTTTTCTCTTTTAGTTTTTGTTTTTTTTGCAACCATACTGTTTAAGTCCTCAATTGTACAGACATCATCCTTAATTAATTCGAATTTTTCTTCTTTTTTCTTCTTCTTTTTGTTGTATACAAAGGTTTGGTTGTCAATTGCGAATATGCCATCTTTAAAACCGTCTTTTGAGGAATCAAAAATGATGACAACTTTTTCTTTGTTGATTTGCGAAAAGCTTTCTGTAAAAACAATTACAAAAAGAATTATCAGATATTTCCTCATCATAGCTAATTACAATTAGTGTTCGAATTTTAAGTTGTTACGTTAGTGAAATTATTCTCTGTAGTTGAAACAAATTATTCCAAATAACTGTATTTTGGTTTATATCACTCAATAGACCAATTCCATTTTACCTTGTATAGAATACCTTTATTATCACTTAGTTTTTCATAGATGTAAATTTTATCGAAATAATCATTATAATAGTATGCAACGACAGGCCGTTTAATTTTTTTTAAATAATTGTCGACTTTCTGAATGGCCTGTTTTCCAGAGATTAATTTTTTTTTCATAGTCTTTGAAATTGACCTCCTTTTTTATACCACTGCTATCAAATACAAAAGCAAGCTTATGATTACTCTTAGTGACTGATTTGTCTTTTAAATAAAAATTTATGGTTTCATTATCAGAGTATTTCTCGTCACCGTTATTCTTATCAAAACAAATATAAATCGTCTCTTTTTTTATTTCATTGTTTTGTGAGCTTGAGTTATTTATGATTAAAAAGACAAATAATAAACTATATATTTATTTTTTATTGACATGGTGGATTTGTTAGTTATTATGTTTATAATCTCGCTTCTTTGTCATAAAGGAATATTTTGTCAAACAACAATTGAAAATTTACTATTTCATATTACAAATTGAAAGCTAATGATAATAGAAGGAGTGCTGATTATTTTTAACACTTTTTGTTGTTTTATTCAATGCCTTTATAATAATGCCAACTGACTTCATATAGAATGCCAGCATTAGGGGAAGTTCTTTTGTATAAAAAAACTTTTTCAAAATAAGAATTATAGCTAGTTTCTATGATAGGTGGAGGGGTATTTTTAGGATTTTTCTGCCTCCATTTTTTTACATATTTTTTTCTTTGATTCATGATTTTTTCAACCGCCATTTTTTCTGTAATTAATTTTGAAATATCATTTTCTGAAATGCATTTCTGCTTTTGTTTGGATTTATTATAGCTGAAATAACTTCTGTTTCCTATATAAAAATTAGTAGTAATTGAATCAATTTTAATTTCCTTGTTGTTGATGTCCTTGTCGTCATAAAAAATATAAATAGTTTCTTTAGGCTTGTTTTGTCCTTGACAAAAAACCACTTGAATCGTAAAGAAGAAAAAACTGTGTATTATAATTCCTTTTATTGACATGGTGAATTAGTATTATTGTTTAAATAATTTTGCCTAACAGCTCTTATGGCTAATCGTTCTGCGAGAGGAATGTGATTCCAAGCTACAGTAGGGTTTGCAGGAAGTCCTGTAGATTCATTAAAAGGACCGGTTCCCATTAATCCTTCCCAAGCTAATGATTTATAAACGTCGTCGGACTGAGAGTTATTATCAAACTGCTTTAAAGCTTGAATAATAATGTTGATGTAATGTTGTGCCATCTGTTCATGTTGTTGCGCGCCAGGATTATTGTTTCCAACCGCCCATCTTATATAATAATCATAAATACCTGGGAAATTACTTTGAAGGTTATTGATATAAGTAACCCATTGTTGTTGCGAATAATTATGAAAGTTTACATGAGGAACATTAGTGCAGCTAAGCATTTTACGATAGATTTCAGCATGGATCATTTCATGTATCATTGTTCTTGCAACTTCTAAAGAAGGCCTGTTGAGGTTATTGGTGTTAAATTGTATTTCAATTAAATTAGAGGTAAGCGGGGTTAAGGTTTGAGCATTTGTAGCAGGGTCATTATTAAAATCTGCTAGGTTTCCGCTGGCGCTAAACTTTAAATTTGCTACAGAAAAATCTCCATCAAAGTTCTGCAAATAGTTTTGAAAAGTGGGAGCATTCCCTAATTGAGTATATACATTATTTAGGCAAGGATTATTCTCAAAAGTTGGGTCTTTTATTATTCTATATGTAAAATCAACTTCTCCACCACGCATCATCGCATCAATAGCTTCTTTTGCAAAAAGTGAGCTTGGAGTTGAAAAATTGTTTGAAATTAAAAAATTAAATATTGAGCGATAAACCGCTTCCGGCCTTTTGCCTGCAAGCCAGGTTCGCTGTTCGGGTGATAAACTTGCTAAAAACAACCTTCTGCCAACATTTACATTATCTCCATGTACAGGTACTGTATTTGGGACTGATGTGCCTGGAGCAGGACCGCGAATAGGAGTAGGATTTGACGGGTAATTTATATAACCTCCGCCACCTCCACCGCCGCTACCTGAAGCACTACAAATAAACATGTGTGAGGTGCTACTGCTTGGACCGCTTTGACAACTGCATGATTGTCCGGGCCAGTGTCCTGCACAGGGGCATTGTTTTTCCGTTACAAATGTGAGTGCATAACAGTCTCCTATTCCCATTCGGGCACCTGTTTTGTAATCTACAAAATAGGTTTCAACTACAGCCAGACCATCTGTGTCTTTGTTGTATTTGTATTTGATGACAGAAACTCTTGGCTCTTCCTTTCCCTCTATAATTTCAACTAAGAGATTTTCAAATGAATTTTCATCAGATTTATCTCTCAATATGGCAAATGTATAGGAAGTATATCCTTTTGCGCTAATTTTATTTATTTGGGTAGAATCGATAGTAAAACCATTAACGTCTTCGAGTGGAGATTTTTTTAAAAAACCAGAGTTTACAGATATATGCCTCGAAAGTAAAGAGGAAGTCTTTATAAATTCTTCTTTTTTGCTTAGTTCTGCAAAATTTGTTTTTATAAGTTCATACTCTTTTTGAATATTTTCAGTAGGTTCTGAGGTGTCGTCTTTAGTACAACTTATAGCTAACAGTAATAAAATGCTAACTTTTAAAAAGTGCTTAAATAGTTTCATGGCTTATAAAGTTTCTGTTAAGTTAACAAAAAACTTTATAAGCCATGAATTTTTAATATAATTTTTTTGCTATTTGTTAAAATTCTGCATTTCCAGGAGTCCTTGGAAAAGGAATTACATCTCTGATATTTGTCATTCCAGTTACAAACAATACCAGTCTTTCAAATCCAAGACCAAAACCGCTATGAACGGCAGTTCCGAAACGTCTGGTATCTAAATACCACCAAAGTTCTTCTTCGTCTATGCCTAATGTTTTCATTTTTTCAACCAAAACATCATAGCGTTCTTCTCTTTGAGAACCACCCACAATTTCTCCAATACCCGGGAAAAGGATATCCATAGCGCGAACTGTTTTTCCGTCTTCGTTCAAACGCATGTAAAAAGCTTTGATGTTTGCTGGATAATCGTAAAGGATTACCGGACATTTGAAATGCTTTTCAACAAGGAAACGTTCGTGTTCAGATTGTAAGTCAGCGCCCCATTCCTCAATGATATACTGGAACTTTTTCTTTTTATTAGGAGTTGAATTCTTTAAAATGTCGATAGCTTCGGTATAAGAAACGCGCTTGAAATTGTTTTCCAAAACAAAGTTCAATTTTTCAAGCAGAGTCATTTCACTTCTTTCCGCTTGAGGCTTTGATTTTTCTTCTTCTAACAAACGGCCTTCTAAAAATTTCAGGTCGTCAGCACATTTATCCATTGTGTATTTAATTACATACTGGATAAAATCTTCCGCCAAATCCATGTTGTCATCCAGATCATTGAATGCTACTTCCGGCTCAATCATCCAAAATTCCGCTAGGTGACGGGAAGTATTGGAGTTTTCAGCTCTGAATGTAGGTCCAAATGTATAAATCTGTCCTAAAGCCATTGCAAAAGTTTCGCCTTCCAACTGTCCGGAAACGGTTAGGTTGGTGTGCTTTCCAAAGAAATCTTTTTTATAGTCGATATGTCCTTCTTCTGTTCTTGGCAGATTGTCTAAAGGCAACGATGTCACCTGGAACATTTCACCGGCACCTTCTGCATCGGCTCCTGTAATTACCGGAGTGTTTACATATACGAAACCTTTTTCCTGAAAATATTGATGTACGGCAAAAGACAATACCGAACGCACTCTCATAATAGCACCAAAAGCATTGGTTCTAACGCGCAAGTGAGCGTTGGCACGCAAAAATTCAAGCGTATGTTTTTTAGGCTGCATCGGGAATTTTTCAGGATCGGAATCACCTAAAATTTCCAGACTTGTTACCTGAATTTCATATTTCTGACCGGCTCCTTTGCTTTCTGTCAAAGAACCTTTTAAAGCCACTGCCGCTCCGGTAGTGATACGTTTTAGCGTTTCAGCCGGAGTATTTTCAAAATCAACCACACATTGGATATTATTTATAGTCGAGCCATCATTCAAAGCAATAAATTGATTATTTCTGAATGTTCTTACCCAGCCTTTTACATAAACTTCCTGCAATGTTTGAGCACTATTCAATAGCTCCTTAACTTTTGTGTGTTTCATTTTTAATGTTATAAAATAGTTTTGATTTATTCCTGCGAGCCAAAAGACAGGCTTTTCGCTCTGAAAAACAGAACGCAAAGATAATAAAAAAATCAGTCAGGAGATGCCTGTTGTGTTGTCAAGTCTGTATTCCGTTTTTTTCTCTAATTTTACAAAAAAATAAAAATGAAAACCAATATTTTGGTCTCAGATACGCTGTATGTCATCGGGATTGTGTTCATCATAATTCTCGTGATTCTTGTATTTTTTCTTATTTACAAATTAAAAAAGGCAAAAGCCCAAAGAAGAGAATTTGAGGAAAAATATAATACGCTTGAAGTGAAAGTCAATGGACTGAAATTAGAAACTCTGGAATCAAAACTAAATCCGCATCTTTTTAAGAACATACTGAATTCGATACAATCGCATGCCTATCAGACCTATCATGCGCTTGACAAGTTGGCAAATGTTCTGGATTATATCTTGTATGAAAGCCAGAAAAAATTTGTTTCTCCAAGAGAAGAAATAGAGTTTGCGTTAAACCTGATTGAAATCAATAAAATTAAGGTCAGTCCTCTTTTTGAATTAAAAGTAAAAACGAAAATCAAAGAGGCGGAATTGCTTTATGAACAGCCGATTTTAGCGCCCATGATTTCGATTGATTTGATTGAAAATGCATTCAAGCATGCTGATTTGAAAAGTCCTGATGCTTTTATTTCCATCGTATTTGAATTTCGGGACAGCTGTTTTTACCTTACCGTTTCCAATAAAATATCCGACCATCGGACTTTGAAAAAAGAATATAGCGGATTGGGTTCAAATACGCTGGACCAGCGACTTAAAATAATTTATAACAATAATTACAAGCTCGATAAATTTGTCGAGGACGATGTTTATATTGCTCACCTAAAAATAGACTTACTTGAATACAAAGCTCAAATGCTTGCTGCTGGACGATGAATTGCCGGGATTGACTTATCTCAAAATGCTTTGCGAACAGATTCCGGAACTGGAAGTCGTGAAAGCTTTTGACAATCCTGAAAAATTGCTTGCCGAAATGGCCAACCTGGATTTTGACCTCTGCATTACAGATATCGAAATGCCGGGTATTGACGGTCTTAGCGTTGCCAATCTGTTGAAAGATAAAATGGTCATTTTTACGACGGCCTACAAAGAGTATGCTGCCGATGCTTTTGATATAGAGGCTATCGATTACATTACCAAACCGGTAAAGAAAGAACGGTTACAGAAAGCTGTGGTCAAGGCGTTGGAAAAAAACAACAAGAAAGCAACCAACAAGAAGTTTGTTCAGTTGAATACGGATAAAGGAAAAGCGCTGCTGTTTTTTGACCAGATTTTATACATACAGCCATCAGAAACGGACAGTCGTGACAAGGAAGTTTTAATGAAGGATGGAAATATAATCCTGCTCAAAAATATCACTTTTGCCAAATTGCTTTCTCATTTGCCTAAAGCTGATTTTTGCCGAATCAATAAGAAGGAGATTATCGCCATGAAGACAGTCAAATTCTTTGCACATGATGAAATTACGGCTACAATTATGGATAAGAACGGAAAGAATCTGGTACTTTTTTTAAGCGATATTTACCGTTCCGATTTCTTGTGTAAAGTCAATATTTGAGTTTTATTACAAAATTTTTCCTTCTTGTTACAATAGCCCCAAAGTATTTTACAAAATCAATTTGTAAGAGATTTTCAATACAGATATTTGCAACAACAAATTACTTACCTCATGCAAAAGCACAAAAATTCTATTTTTTATGTTCTTCTGATAGCTGTTTTTTCTGCAATAATGTATTGGTTCCTCGATAAGGGAAAACACCTGGAGCATGGAAGGACAATTATTGAAAAAACTTCAGATAAAACCCAATGGGAAGAGTTTATCCTTTCCATGCAGCATAGTTTGCAACATCCATTGGCGATTTTGTTGGCCCAGATACTTACCATTATTTTAGTGGCCCGTTTTTTTGGGTGGATTTGCAGAAAAATTGGTCAGCCATCGGTAGTAGGTGAAATCATTGCCGGAATTGTTCTTGGACCATCATTGTTGGGATTGTACTTTCCGGAATTTAAAGAAACCATTTTTCCGGTAGCATCGCTTGGAAATTTGCAGTTCCTAAGCCAGATTGGACTGATTTTCTTCATGTTTGTTATAGGTATGGAACTGGATTTGAAAGTGCTGAGAAATAAGGCGCATGATGCAGTAGTAATCAGTCATGCCAGTATCATTTTTCCTTTTACACTGGGAATCGGGCTTGCCTATTTTATGTATGAGTCCTTTGCTCCTGAAGGCATCGAGTTTTTGTCGTTTGCACTTTTTTGCGGCATAGCGATGAGTATCACAGCCTTTCCGGTTTTGGCTAGAATCGTTCAGGAAAGAGGCATTCACAAGACAAAATTGGGAAGCATCGTAATCACTTGTGCAGCGGCAGATGATATTACAGCCTGGTGTATTCTGGCGGCTGTTATAGCTATTGTTAAAGCCGGTTCTTTTGTAAGTTCTCTGTATATTATTGCTCTGGCTGTGGCTTATGTATTCCTGATGATTATGGTGGTAAAGCCGTTCCTGAAAAGAGTAGGTGACCTGTATTCTTCCAGAAAAACATTGAGCAAACCAGTTGTCGCTATTTTCTTTCTGACACTTATTATTTCGGCTTATGTGACAGAAGTTATCGGAATTCATGCGCTGTTTGGAGCTTTTATGGCGGGTGTAATTATGCCGGAAAGTGCCAAATTCAGAAGTATTTTTATTGAAAAAGTAGAAGATGTTGCTTTGATTGTATTGCTTCCGCTATTCTTTGTGTTTACCGGATTGAGAACAGAAATCGGTCTTTTGGATGATCCGTATTTATGGAAGGTAACCGGATTAATTATTGCCGTGGCAGTAGCAGGTAAATTTTTGGGAAGTACATTGGCTGCAAAATTTGTGGGACAAAACTGGAGAGACAGTTTGTACATAGGTGCGCTGATGAATACCCGTGGATTAATGGAGTTAATCGTTCTTAATATCGGTTATGAACTGGGCGTACTTTCACCAATGATTTTTACGATGATGGTAATCATGGCTTTAGTAACGACTTTTATGACAGGCCCGGCATTAGACTTGATTAATTTTATTTTCAAGACCAAAAATTCAATCATACCGGAAACGATAAGCAACAAGATAAAGTATAAGATATTGCTTTCTTTTGCGATTCCGGATAGGGGAATCTCCTTGTTGAAAGTAGCGAACAGTCTGGTAAGAAAACAAAATGGCAATGCCATCGTTACGGCAATGCACTTGTCTTCCAGTAACGAACTGCACGGATTTGACGCCAGCCATTATGAACAGGAAGTGTTCAAGCCTATTGTTAATGAAGCCGAAAATCTGGAGCAAAAAATCATTACACTTTTTAAGGCATCAGTAGACATTGACTCAGATATAACCGAAATTGCCAACCAGGGCGAATTTGATTTGCTGTTGATAGGATTAGGACAGTCTATTTTTGAAGGAACATTATTGGGAAGAGTTTTAGGCTATACTACAAGAATCATAAATCCTGACAGACTTATCGATAAATTTACAGGAAAAGAAGGATTGTTTGAAAACTCTCCTTTTGATGAGAGAACACGCCATATTATTGCCTACAGCAAAATGCCGGTTGGTATTCTGGTTGATAAAAATTTAGACGAAATCGATCAGGTGTTCATGCCGCTTTTCTCTGCTGAAGACCGATTCCTGATTGAATACGCACAGAAGCTGATTCACAATAATGGCTCACAGGTAACAGTATTGGATCCTACAGGAGAAATAAAAAACAACTCTGAAATTAAGGAAAGCATACGTGCTATAGAGCAAATTGCTCCAAACCACATAGCCATGTCAGGTGAAAAAACCATGAAAAAAGAATTTCTGGAGAAACAAGACCTGATGATTATCAGTCTAGATAGCTGGAAAAAATTGGTTGACTCACAGAGCGTTTGGTTAAATAATACGCCTTCGGTGTTAATTATTAAGCCGTAAAAGTTTTAAATTTTTATTTTTGTATTGAATTATACTTATAAAGATTACGTTATTATTAATTCTAAAAACCTGCTATGTTGTCCATAGCAGGTTTTATATTTTAAAACGGTTTTAAAGTCCCAAATTCAATATTACGGTTAGTTTAATCGAAAGGTTATCTTCAAACTTAGCCAACTGATTCGGTCCATATCTGTAAAATCCGGATAAACCAAAAGCTTTGTAGATTTGGTTCAGTTCGATACCCGATTCAAAATACCCGTCTCTAAGTGTTTTGTAGTTAAGTCCGATGTGTTGTTCCGGTTTTTCCATATCACCCCAGGCCATTCTGGAAACCAAAACTAATGAAGGTTTTATTCCTTTAAAAACGGTTACTCTTTTAAAGCCATGTTTTAATTGGAACATCACATATTTACTGGAGAAAAACTCATTAAAATACATGGTCTCGAAACTGTTCTTGCCCGCAATCGTAATTCTTTCTATCAGTTTTTCTTTGGTAAGGCTGTTAGGAGAAGTGTTGTAAAGGTGTGAAATAGGAACGTCGCCTAATGCATAGCCTGCTTCCATTAACAAGGCCGTTCTTTGTCCGTTCAGGTAGCGCTTTTCATACTCTGCTCTTACATCTATTTTGGAGAAGGCAAAATCGTTTTCAAAAACTTTTGGCAAGGATTGGGTAAACTGGAATGTGAATTTCGGATAGCGTTTTTCAATCTCTAATTTTCCGGTAGGAGTCTGCATATAATCACTAAACGGATTCCATTGCAAGGAAACCATCGCGGTGGTCATATCATAATTTGTATAGGATTTTCCATCAACAGTATAGATATAATTGAACTTTGGCTCAATCCGGCTATGGGTGAGCTGCCAGATACTTTCCGTTTTAGGAAGGATTTTCGTTTCGATATACCCTCGCCATGTCTTATGGTTATAGAAGGTACTCAGGTTGATAGGTCGCGGATCATAAATTTTAAAAACCCTTTTGTCAATAGCAAAAGAAGTACTCGCAATCTCTCGTACATCATCTGTGTAACCTCCGCCAATCCATGAATTTGAAAAAATACCTACCCGAACAGCACCACCAATGCTGTATTTGAAATCGCCATCTTTGGTTCCGTAAGCCGTATAGCCATCTAAGCGATATTTGTTGGAAAACTTCTCATTAGTAATCCCTCCCAAACCTACTCGGAAACCCTCATAGTTATTATAACTTAAGAGATATCGGAGATCCATATCTACCGGTCCGATAGGTACATAACCGTTGAGTATTTTTCTTCCCAGGCGTAACTTTTTTTCAAGCCGTTCTTTTTGGGCAATGCTATCTAAGGCAAAATAGGTTCTTTCACTGCGGCTATCCAGGCTGTCTTTCCGGAAACTATTCCAGAAGGCTTCGTCTTTTTTGACTGCATCATCCTTAATTTCAATAGCAATAGCATCATGTCTTATTTTTACAGGAGTATTGAGCTCTTTGCCAAAATTATATGATTTTGAAAGCAGATAGGTGAAATCCGAAGCGTCTTTTTTTCGATGTGTATTATTATTGTCTAAATCACCCTCAAACTTGATTGTACCGCCCAGTATCCGAATGTCATCATCGTTTTTTCCTTTGACAATTTTGAACTCTTTTTGAGTAGGGAACCAGATATCCATCCCTTCAAGATATTCAAACTCATGTGTAGCAGAAATATCCAAAACACCGCGAATTCGCATGATGGCTTTTGCAATGGCATAATTCTCCTTGTCGATATACACAATACCTTCCAGCCCGGAAGATTTCCTTTTTTTCTTTGGCTTGAAGTAGATCATATACGTGTCCCGGTTATCAAGCTTTACCGTATCTAATATTTTGAATCGGTAATCTTTAAAAGCATCGGGAGCAATGGGACTATTGTATTTTGTTTCAAACAACTCGTATTTTGAGTCATAAACGGAAAAAGACTGTAGGTTGAAAGCAATAATCTCATAGATAGGATTCCTGAATCCGGCCATTTTCGTGCCCAGAATCGTCTCTTTCAGCTTTTTGCCATTGAATTGGAACTGTGATACTTTCTCCGTCTGGAATAAATGCTGACGGTCAATAATTTTTTTGAATTTGTAATTCGTAGAATCGACATTCTTAAATTCCCTTCCCGTATAGCGTTCCACAAACACAGAATCAATGCTTCCATCAATAGAGTCCGGATTTGCGGAAACAATCAGTTTGTTATAAGATTTGAATTGAAAACTCAACAGTTTTTGTTGCGGGTCGTTCTTCTTTTTGTTTTTAATGGCTTTGCTTATGATTCCGTTCGCAGGATTTTCACTTGAAGTGAGCTGTATTTCATCCAAATGCTCTGCTTTTGGTACAAGCAGCAGGTCATAATATTTTTTATTTCCCGTAACAGCTATTGTTTTAGGAGCATAGCCAATATAAGATATCGTAAAACTATTTATCTGGTTTTCGTTTTGCAACAGAAACTTTCCGTCTACGTCCGTTACTGTGGAAAAACTAGTGTCGGTTATTGTTGCAAAGGGAAGTGGTTTTTTTGTGTTTTCATCCCGCACGATTCCAGAAACCTGAAATTGTGCCTGTACCGAAACCGAAAGAAGAAAAAATAAAAAGGTCAGGTGCTTCATAAAGTTATGTAACAGACGAATAGATGGTAGTTTTGTTACACACTGCAAAAGTAATCGACTTCAATAAAAAAATCCACTATTTAAGTGGATTTTAATATTTAGTAATACAAATAGGATATAAATGCATTAAACTTTCATGATTTCAGCTTCCTTAGCAGCCAAAAGTTCATCTATTTTTTTGATAAAAGAGTTAGTCAGGTTTTGAACTTCTTCTTCAGCACTTTTGCAGATATCTTCAGAAGTTCCTTCTTTTTCTAATTTCTTGATATCGGTATTCGCATCTTTGCGGACATTTCTGATTCCGATTTTTGCATCTTCCGCTTCTGATTTAGCCTGTTTAACCAAGTCACGACGACGCTCTTCTGTCAAAGGCGGTACACTGATGATGATTACATCACCATTGTTCATCGGGTTAAATCCGATATTCGCTATCTGGATAGCTTTTTCAATCGGTTGCAACATACTTTTTTCGTAAGGCTGGATTGTAATGGTCCTGGCATCCGGCACGTTTATGTTTGATACCTGACTAAGAGGTGTCGCAGCACCATAATAATCAACAAATACACTACCTAACATGGCAGGACTTGCTTTACCGGCACGGATATTTAAAAATTCTTTTTCAAGGTGCGCAATAGAACCTGACATCGATTCTTCAGCACTATCTAATATAAAATCAATTTCTTCAGTCATTTTATCTAGAATTTCAGATTTCAGATTCAGATTTCAGCCTTCCGGCTATTATGCTGACTCTGTTTCTAATTATACATTAACTACAGTTCCTACGTTTTCTCCTTCGCAGATTTTCAAAAGATTTCCTTTTTTATTCATGTCGAAAACAACAATCGGCAAGGCATTTTCCTGACTTAGTGTGAATGCTGTCGTATCCATTACATTGAGGCCTTTTTTCAAAACATCGTCAAATGAAATGGCGTCAAATTTTATAGCATCCGGATTTTTTTCCGGGTCAGCCGTATAAACACCATCTACCCGGGTTCCTTTAAGGATAACATCTGCATTAACTTCAACACCTCGTAGTACAGCGGCTGTATCGGTTGTGAAATAAGGGTTTCCGGTTCCTGCTCCAAAAATTACAATCCTTCCTTTTTCAAGGTGGCGGACTGCTCTTCTTTTGATATATGGTTCTGCTATCGCCTCAATTTTTAAAGCTGTCTGCAAGCGTGTCAACATTCCTTTGTCTTCAAGAGCTCCCTGAAGTGCCATTCCGTTAATTACGGTTGCTAACATTCCCATATAATCACCTTGCACCCTGTCCATTCCATTACTGGCTCCGGCAACACCGCGAAAAATATTTCCTCCTCCAATTACGATTGCAATTTCAACGCCTTTGTCATGAATTTCCTTGATTTCATCTGCATATTCCGCTAATCTTTTCGGATCGATGCCGTACTGTCTGTCGCCCATCAAGGCTTCTCCGCTCAATTTCAGGAGTATTCTTTTGTATTTCATCCGTTGACTTTGTTTTCGCTTAAGTTGTGCAAATATAGTCATAATCTGTTTTTTTGGAATAAGTTGGCGAAAAAAAAGTAATTCGTAATTTTAAGCTTATTTTCGCGCCATTAAATTGAGATTATGGAAGAAATTATTAAGAACAGTTTAGAAAAAAGCAGTACTTATTTAGAATACAGAAAAATAGTTGCTGATAAACTTTTGGAAGGGAAATCAACCGGTAGTGTCCAATCTGATGATTTATTGCATTACAGCAAATTGAATGAGACGAGAATGAACCGCTTGGAAAAAACGATTGTGGTTTCTGCTGAAATTGAAGAAAGGCTGAAGCTGTTAAAAAAGCAATATATCTGGCTGGTTATTTCTGAAGGTTGGTGCGGCGATGCTGCGCAACTGCTTCCTGTTATGCATAAAATGGAAGTTCTAACGGACCATATTGATTTTAAGATAGTATTTCGCGATGAAAATGAAGCCTTGATGAATAAGTTTTTGACTAATGGCGGAAAATCAATTCCTAAATTGATAGTTCTTGATAAAGAAACTTTGGATGTTTTGGCAGATTGGGGACCAAGACCAAAAGAGGCATTTGATTTAGTGAAGAACTATAAAGAAAAGCATGGTGTTATAGACGAAACAATCAAAACAGAATTGCAGATGTGGTATCTTCACGATAAAGGAATTAGTACTCAAAATGAGCTTTTAGAAATGATGCGGCTAATCGAAATTCAGGAATAATGGCAGGCTACGAAGAACAGGGCTATTTATATCTTAAAAACTTCTTTTCTGAAGCTGAAATCATTGCAATTGAAAACATTCTGAATAAATTTCATATAAAATGGTTGGAAGACAATGCCGTCTATTATGAAAAAGGATTGTTAAACAGCCATAGTCTTACTTCGGGCAATTATCTTAATGAGGAAGAGAAAACGTTACTTTTTAAGTTTATTACTCAAAATAAGCTGCAAACAATTTTGAAAACAGTTTTTTCAGAAACTCCAATCTTCCTGAATACACAGCTTTTCTTTGATCCTAAAAACAGCGAACAGAAGAACTATTGGCATCGGGACATCCAATACACCGGAATGTCGGTTGAAGAACAAAAGAAAGCCATTCACAATCAAAATGTGGTTCATTTCAGAATTCCGATGAAAAAGGAATCCGGAATTGAGCTTATTCCTAAAACGCATCGTGAATGGGATTTGCCGGAAGAATTCGATGTCAGGAATTCTTTGAATGGTGCCTTTCCTAGTAATGATTTGCAACGAGGAAAAGTTGTCGGATTGAATAGGGGCGATTTGTTGGTTTTTTCTGCCAACATGATTCACAGAGGACTTTACGGACACAATAGATTTTCACTGGATGTACTTTTTTGTGACAATATTCCTGAAATGAGAAATTTTATTGACCGGAATAATTATCCCTCCAAAGAGATTTTAGAAAATCTGGGCAATAAAGAAATGTTTGATTTTTAGAACTACTTCAACGTTCCAAGAATATAAATCTTATTGGATGTTGACATTCCGCCCGGATTACATCCCGGTTTGCCTTCCGGAATTTCACTACCTATCTGTTTGTAATATTCAACCCAGGCAGGGAAAAACTCATTAGTTCCCGGTTCTTTATAAGTCATTGGGAACAATTGGAAAAAAGGCTTGTTTTTGTTGGCTTTTTTAAAAGCATCATAAATCAATTCCGAACAATAATACTTTCCGTTATCATACACATAGTCGTCATCGTAAGGAACGCCTATTTGTTCTAAGGAAAAAGAAATTGCTTCGGGAATCAATGGGGTATATTTCTTTTTTACACGACCAATATACATAGGCTTAGAAGTGTTTTTTGAAAATTTTTCCAATGTATTCAATCGCACTTTTGTTCCGGCCGCTTCAATGATATAAATCGTATCGTTTTTTTTGTAAACCAATCCCATGTGGCTAAAATCATTGCCTTTGTAGCCTTCGGTTACGGCTTCAATAGCATCACACAAAGGACCGCAATTCATATCCTGGAAAATAAAATCGCCGGTTTTTAAATCGGATGGATTTATTTGGGCATATGAAAAACAGGAGAAAAAGAAAAGCAGTAATAAGATGGTTTTTTTCATGATCATTCTGTTTTTTCAGAAAGAGAATCTACAAAAGCTTCCAGCCCATAACCGTCTTTTACATCATAATTACCAATTTTAGTCCTGCGTAAAGCAGTAAGGTGACCTCCGGAATGCAAGGCTTTTCCAAAATCAAAAGCCAGTGAACGGATATAAGTTCCTTTGCTGCAAACTACCCTGAAATCAATTTCGGGAAGTGCAATCCGGGTAATTTCGAATTCGTGTATAACGGTTTTTCGTGTTGGGATTTCAACTTCTTCACCATTTCGGGCATGTTCATATAAACGAACGCCATCTTTTTTCAGGGCCGAAAAAATAGGGGGACGCTGGTCAATTTCGCCAAGAAACTGTTTTACGGTTTCATGGATAAGTTCTTCAGTAATGTGTTCTGTTGGAAATGTTTCGTTGATTTCCGTTTCCAGATCGTAAGAAGGCGTTGTTGCGCCAACGGTAATCGTTCCGGTATATTCTTTTTCCTGTCCTTGCAGTTCGGCAATCCTTTTAGTGAATTTTCCGGTACAGACCAAAAGTAGTCCGGTAGCCAACGGGTCCAATGTGCCTGCATGGCCAATCTTAATTTTTTTTAATCCCAGCTTGCTTTTCAAGGCCCACTTTAACTTGTTAACCGCTTGAAAAGAGGTCCAGTTCAAAGGCTTGTCAATCTGTAAAACCTGTCCGTCTTGAAAATCTTGTGCTGTCACTGGTTTTCTGTTAAATTCTTGAATCAAATTTATATTTCTTTTAATTCTGCTTTGTTTTCAGAATTGTATGCCTTTTCAATTTTGTTACAAACTGTTTGCAAGTGGCTGTTGACAGATTCTCCTTTCACACCGACTAATATTTTATTAAAATCAATTAAGAATTCAAAAGTAATCAGAAAATCTTGTTCGTTTAAGATGTTGGCTTTTAAAAAAATGGCAGTTGCACCTTGACGATAGCTTCCATCATCATAATAAATGACGGAATTGATAAAGTTTAGCTTTATATTGAATAACTGTTGGAAATCTTCAGAAATTACATCTCTGATTGTTTTTTCCTGTTTTTCTAACTCGGCTAAAATTATGCTGTCATCTAAACTTGTATCAATAGATTTCCTTATTTTATTAAGAATGTCATATGACTTTACAAAACTCATTTAATGTAAATAAAGTAAATTAAGAGTAATGTTCCGGCTACTATCCTGTAATAACCCCATGGTTTGAAACCATATTTTTTGATAACACCTATAAAGAATTTGATGGCAATAATTGCAACAATAAAGGCGATAATATTTCCAATAACAAATAGTTTCAGATTGTCACCAGATTGTGTCAGCAATTCATAACCTTTTAATCCCGATACTTTGTAGGTTTTTAAAAATACAGAATAGCAGGTAACAGCAAGCATGGTTGGAACGGCCAAAAAGAATGAAAATTCTGCAGCAACCTGTCGGGTCAGTCCTTGTTGCATACCGCCAATAATTGAGGCAGCAGAACGGCTCGTTCCCGGCATCATGGCCAGGCATTGCCAAAAACCAATAGTTACAGCTTTTTTTATCGAAATATCTTCTTCTTCTGCAACGACAGGATTTTTGAAATAGTTGTCAATAAAAAGTAGTATAAAACCTCCAACAATCAATACGATTGCAATCGGAATAGGGTTGCCTAATACTTCATCAATATAATCATCAAAAAGATAGCCTAAAATTAATGCAGGAACTACCGCTAAGGCTAATTTGATATAAAAATTCAGCTTGCTGAAATTGAAAAATTTTCTCCAGTATAAAACTACGACAGCCAGGATGGCACCAAATTGTATAGAAACCTGAAATAGTTTGGTAAAGTCGTCTTCCTGTATTCCAAAATAGGAACTTGTGAAAATCATGTGTCCGGTAGAAGAAACGGGCAGGTATTCTGTTAAGCCTTCAACGATGGCGATTAAAATTGCTTCGATTAAATCCATTCTGTTAGGTAAGATTGTCAATTATCAGACGCTATTTCGCCAAACGAAATAGAGACCTGATTTTATTTTTTAGGATTTTTTAAAATGGCATAAATTGTAATTCCGAAACCAATCAGCACAGTAGTTGGAGCCAAACGGATTCTTCTGAAATCAAAAATCTTATCGCTAAAAACAGCCGGATCGTCTGAACCGCCTCCAGACATCAGGATAAATCCGAGTGCAATAACACCAATTCCTATCAGTAAAAATTTATAGTTTACCTTATCAAAAAGGAACTCGTTTTTTTGTGTATTTGTTTCTTTAGTACTCATAAATTTTAAGTCAAAAGTTAATAGCAAAGATTCTTATATATACCAAAATCTTAAATCAAAAATCTTAAATCAAAAATCCAATATTAATACAAATCATCCGTACGCAAATTCAAAAATCGTTGGGTTGCAAAGAAAGTGCTGAACCAGGTAATCAGAATCCCAACAATTAGCACGCCAACCAATACCAGGCCAACCATCAACTGGTCTTCCATGATTTTCAGATTTGGGAAATTAGTGTCTACATAATACAATACGCCAATCAAAGCGAAGATGGCCAAAAGCGATCCGATGATTCCCAATTTGATGCTTCGCCAGATAAAAGGCTTGCGGATGAATGATTTTGTTGCGCCAACCATTTGCATGGTCTTGATGATAAAACGGTTCGAATAAATGGATAAACGCATGGAGCTGTTAATCAGTAAAACGGCTACCAGCGCCAAAAATCCGCTGGCAATTAAAATCCAGAAACTGATTCTCTGGATATTGTCATTTACCAGATTGACTAAAACCTTATCATAAACAATATCAGAAACCATAGGATTTGTAACAATTGTTGATTCAAATTTCTTGATGCTGTCCGCGACTATATAATCTGCTTTTAAGTGGATGTCAAATGAATTTTCCAATGGGTTTTCGCCCAAAAATGCCATAAAATCCTCTCCAATAATGTCCGTATGCTGCTTGGCAGCTTTTTCTTTGGTTACAAATTCGTAAGACTTTACAAATTTTGAGGTTTTTAATTGGGTGTCGAAAGCATTAATAATACTGTCGTTAGCCTCATTTTTAAAATAAACCGACATGGCGATTTCTTCCTTAAAGTCATCTGACAATTTCTTTGAATTGATTACAAATAACCCCAAAATTCCTAACAAAAAGAGCACCAGGAAAACACTCAATACCACGGAAAAATAAGAAGAAATAAGTCGTCGTTTTTGAAATTTTTCAAATGATGAAGCCATAGTTTTGATTTAATGCTGTAAAAATAATAAAGATTTCTTTAAACACAGTTTATAACGCTCAAAGTTTTGACTTTCGTACAATAAACGTAAATTTGCCTCCTTGAATTGATTTTTTTTGTATATAGCAAAATAACTCTCAGAACATTAACCTTAAACCTAAAGATCTTAGCGACTTAGAATCTGATACGATGAAATACAATCCTAACGAAATTGAAGCCAGATGGCAAAAATACTGGGCAGAAAACGGAACTTTCCACGCAGAGAATAATTCTGAAAAGCCAAAATATTATGTTTTGGACATGTTTCCTTATCCTTCGGGGGCGGGCCTCCACGTAGGACATCCGCTTGGGTACATTGCTTCAGATATTTATGCAAGATTTAAAAGACACCAGGGATTTAATGTTTTGCATCCGCAAGGTTATGACAGCTTTGGTCTTCCGGCAGAGCAGTATGCTATTCAGACCGGGCAGCATCCGGATAAAACAACCAAAGAGAATATTGCCCGTTACAGAGAGCAGTTGGATAAGATTGGTTTTTCCTTTGACTGGAGCAGGGAAGTAAGAACATCCAGTCCTGAATATTACAAATGGACACAGTGGATTTTTATCCAGTTGTTCAATTCCTGGTATGATAAAGATGCTGATGAGGCACGCGATATAAGAACCCTTGTCCTTGAATTTGAAGAAAACGGAAACGAAAAAGTAAACGCTGTTGCTGATGATGCGATTCCAACGTTTTCTGCCAAAGAATGGAAATCCTATTCCACAGAAGAACAGGAAAGAATTTTATTGAAATACCGTCTGACGTTTTTGGCAGAAACAGAAGTAAACTGGTGCCCGGCATTGGGAACTGTTTTGGCAAATGACGAAATTGTAAATGGCGTTTCTGAAAGAGGAGGACATCCGGTAATCCGTAAAAAAATGACGCAATGGAGCATGAGAATCTCAGCTTATGCAGAGCGTCTGCTTTCAGGATTGGAAACAATTGATTGGACAGAATCTTTGAAAGAAAGCCAAAGAAACTGGATAGGAAAATCAGTTGGTGCTTCAGTTACGTTTAAAGTAAAGGACTCTCAATTTGAAAGAAATGCGGTAGATTATATTTTGAGCGGAGATGAAACAAACAATCATGTGATTGAAGTTTTTACAACCCGTCCTGATACCATTTTTGGTGTAACCTTTATGACTTTGGCTCCGGAGCATGATTTGGTAGCAAAGATTACTACACCAGAACAAAAGAAAGCTGTAGAGGCCTATGTTGAAGCTACCTCTAAAAGAAGCGAGCGTGATAGAATGGCCGATGTAAAAACTATTTCAGGTGTTTTCACAGGAGCTTATGCAGAACATCCGTTTACGAAAGAAGCCATTCCGGTTTGGATTGGAGATTACGTATTGGCGGGTTATGGAACCGGAGCAGTTATGGCGGTTCCTTGCGGTGATGAACGCGATTATGCCTTTGCCAAGCATTTTAATATTCCGATTAAAAATATTTTCGGAGGAGTGGATATTTCTGAAGAGGCCTATGCCTCAAAAGACAACGTGGTCATTGATAATTCCGATTTTCTAAACGGACTGGATTACAAACAGGCTACTAAAAAGGCAATTGAAGCATTGGAAGAATTAGGACAAGGAAAAGGAAAAGTCAACTATCGTTTACGCGATGCTGTTTTTTCACGCCAAAGATATTGGGGTGAGCCTTTTCCGGTTTATTATGTGAACGGATTGCCACAGATGATTGAAACGCAACATTTGCCGGTTCGCCTTCCGGAAGTAGAAAAATATTTGCCAACAGAAGACGGGCAACCGCCGTTAGGGAATGCATCAGAATGGGCATGGGATACTAAGAATGCTAAGGTTGTTAGCAATGAGCTGATAGACGATGTGACTGTTTTTCCTTTAGAACTCAATACGATGCCGGGTTGGGCAGGAAGTTCCTGGTACTGGCTTCGTTATATGGATGCACATAATGAAGAGGAGTTTGTTTCTGAAGAAGCCCAGAATTATTGGCAGAATGTCGATTTGTATATAGGAGGTAGTGAACATGCTACAGGCCACTTGCTATACTCGCGTTTCTGGAACAAATTCTTGAAAGACAGAGGTTTTGTGAATCAGGAAGAGCCCTTTAAAAAACTAATCAATCAAGGAATGATTTTAGGAATGAGTGCTCTGGTTTACAGGATTTCCGGAACTAATACTTATGTTTCTAAAAACATCAAAAACAATTATGAAACAGAAGGACTTCACATTGATATTAGCCTTGTGAACGCTTCAGATGAGATTGACATTGAACAATTGAAAAAATGGCAGCCACAATTTCAGGATGCTGAATTTGTGACTGAAAACGGAAAGTTTTTTGTAGGCAGGGAAGTAGAGAAGATGTCGAAGTCAAAATACAATGTTGTCAATCCGGATCATATATGTGGAGAATACGGAGCAGACACATTACGCCTATACGAAATGTTCCTTGGGCCGTTAGAACAAGCCAAGCCATGGAATACTGCCGGAATTACAGGTGTCTTTGGTTTCCTGAAAAAACTTTGGAAGTTGTATTTTGACGATAGCGGTTTGATAGTAAATTCAAATCCTGCTTCACCGGAAGCGTTAAAGACTTTGCACAAGACAATCAAAAAAGTACAGGAAGACATCGAGAACTTCTCATTCAACACTTCCGTAAGTTCTTTTATGATTGCGGTAAATGAATTGACAGCAATGAACTGCCACGAACGTTCTATTTTGGAACCTTTAGCAGTTTTAATTTCACCTTATGCACCTCATATCGCGGAAGAGTTATGGGAAAGATTAGGCCATAAGGGAAGTATTTCAGCGGTACCGTTTCCACGATTCAATCCGGAATATCTGATAGAAAACAATAAAGAATATCCGGTATCGTTTAACGGCAAAATGCGTTTTACAATCAATCTCCCACTGGATTTGACCGTTAAGGAAATTGAAAATATTGTAATGGCTGATGAAAGGACAATCAAACAGTTGGATGGAAAAACACCAAACAAAATTATTATTGTTCCTGGCAAAATAATCAATTTGGTAGGCTGATTTTAAGAGAATATTAGCACTGACAAACTTTCAGTATTGACAAAACCTCGCTATATTGGCGAGGTTTTTGTTTATTATCAAACAATCAAAAAACTTAAAAAATGATAGGATATTATATCTTAATAGGTGTTATCGCGTTGGTTAGCTGGGCTGTTAGTGCCAGGCTCCAAAGCAAATTTGAATTTTATTCGAAAGTACATTTGCGCAACGGAATGAGTGGTGCTGAAATAGCCGAAAAAATGTTGCAGGATCATGGCATTACAGGAGTACGTGTAATTTCGACTCCGGGCCGATTGACAGACCATTATAATCCGTCAGACAAAACAGTAAACCTGAGTGAAGCAGTATACAATCAAAGAAATGCTGCCGCTGCCGCTGTTGCGGCCCACGAAGTAGGACATGCCGTACAGCATGCACAGGCTTATGAATGGTTAACGATGCGCTCTAAACTGGTTCCGGTTGTGAGCGTAACTTCAGGAATGTCACAATGGTTAGTAATTGGTGGTTTGATTCTTGGAGCCGCTACAGGTGTTGTTGCAGGATTCTATATTGCTGTTGCAGGTCTGGTTATGATGGCATTTGCTACCATCTTCAGTTTCATCACACTTCCGGTTGAATATGATGCCAGCAACAGAGCTTTGGCCTGGTTAAAAAATAAAAATATGCTGACACAGCAAGAATATGCCGGGGCAGAGGATTCTTTAAAATGGGCTGCGCGAACCTATCTTGTAGCTGCAATTGGTGCATTGGCTTCGCTATTGTATTGGGCGCTACAGGTTTTTGGAGGAAGAAGAGATTAAAGGGAATTTATGATTTAAGAGTTAAGATTTTAGATCTTGTAGAATAATTGAAATGATCCGTGTTTGACAAAGCACGGATTTTTTTTGACAATAGCTTATGCATGGCAATTTAAGTTTGTATACATATCATCTGTTTTACATCACCACCAAAAATCTGAAATCTGAAATCTGAAATCTGCAATCTAAAATCCCAAATCTACAACTGTATCTGCCTTTCTATCTGCTGGTCTAAAGAAATAAAAGTTTCGGTTCTGGAAACACCTTCTATGACCTGTATTTTGGTATTAAGTAATTGCATTAAATGTTCGTTATCACGACAAATCATTTTGATAAGGATGGACCAGTTTCCTGTCGTATAATGACATTCCAGAACTTCAGGAATTTTCCGTAACTCACGAACAGCTTCCGGATTTCGGGCTGCCTTGTCCAAATAGATTCCTACAAAAGCCATGGTACTGTAGCCTAAAACTTTTGTGTTTACAACGAATTTTGAGCCGGAAATAACGCCGGCTTGTTCCAGTTTGCGTAGGCGCTGATGAATAGCAGCTCCGGAAATGCCTATTTTATTGGCAATTTGAAGTATGGGTTTTCGGGCATCTTCCATTAAGTTACGAAGAATTTCTTTGTCGATGCCGTCAATTTCTATTTGTAAGGAATTAATCTTCATAACTTTTGATTTGTAACCGAATTGAAGATTTCCGGTTTTAGTTTAATCAAAAATATGAATTTTTGTTTTATTTTGAGGAATTAATGCCGCAGATTACGCAGATTCTCTCGGATTTTATTAATCAGCGGAAATCAGCGTAATCAGTGGCAAAAAATATCTTATCCCGCTACATGCATTGGATTATAACCCATATAAGGCACTTCTTTTTCATTAAAGGTTACGCCATAATTTTCCAGTTCTTTTAAAATTGGGAGATAAACTTCTTTGCGTATTGGTAATTGAACACCAGGAGTTTTGATGTTTCCGTTCAGGATTTGTAAAGTAGCTATGGCTACAGGAAGTCCCACAGTTTTTGCCATAGCAGTATAAGTCTGGTCATCACCTATGCACACCATAGTCGAATCAATCTGTTTTTCTTCTCCATTCAGTACATAACCAAATTTGTGATACATTACAATCATGTCTTTGTCATGTTCTTCCAACGACCAGCTTTCGCTTAATATTTTTTCAAGAATCTGTGCGGGCGTAGCATTTTTCAGGCCAACAATTTTCTTGTTATTGAATAGGTCCAGTTCCAGTAATTTATCCCATTTGATATCGTCCTGGTCAATTTTCAGGATTAATCGCAATTTGATTTCTACAGAATCGGTTGGGTGGTAAGGCAAAAAGGAATTTGTGAATTCGCGATAGGTCATCGTTTCGGAATTTTCCATAACATAGCTGTCATCTGTCATTCCAAGCTGAACAAACATATTCCAGGCTTTGGAAAAACCTACACGTCGGATAGTTCCTCTGTATAAAGTCAGTGCGTCATCCAATCCGTAAACGCTTCTGTATTTCAGGGAATCGCGATTGGCATAACCTTCAAACCGGCCATAACCTTCAACTTCCATAAATTCAGTTCTTCTGAATAATTTATGATAAGGAATATACTTATAAGTACCTTCCTGAATAAATTTAGCAGCACCGCCTTGTCCGGCCAATACTACATTTCTGGGATTCCAGGTAAATTTATAGTTCCAAAGATTATTGTCTGATTCCGGAGCAACAAGTCCGCCACAAAAAGATTCGAAAAGAATAATTTTACCACCTTTGTCACGAATCTCGTCTATTACTTTCATGGCGCTCATATGGTCTATTCCCGGGTCGAGCCCGATTTCGTTCATAAAAACCAAATTATTTTCTTTGGCTTGAGCATCCAGGTTTTGCATGGCTTCGCTGATGTAAGAGGCAGTAACCATATGTTTTTTATACGTTATGCAGTCTTTTGCAACTTCAATATGCATATGGGCAGGCAGCATGGAAATTACAATATCTGCCTTTTGTATCTCTTCTTTTCTCTGGCCTTCATTAAAGATATCGAAAGCAATAGCAGTGGCATTTTTGTGATTTTTTGTTTTTCTCTGAGCCAGTTCTAATGACAGGTCGCCAATAGTGAGGTGGAGATTTTCTTCTTCCGATTTGTTTAGAAGATATTGAATTAGTGAAGAAGCAGACCTTCCGGCCCCGATTATTAGAATATGTCTCATGAAAAACCGTAAATTTTTAATAATAACACAAAAGTAGGTATTTGTTATATTTTATAAAACTTAATGTGGGTTTGATTATCATAAAGTTTTTAAGATGCTTAACTTTGCAGTAAATTAAAAACAATGGATAGGAAGATTATATCTGCGGCGGCAATTTTAGGTTTTGTCGCTATTATATTAGGTGCATTTGGCGCACATGCCTTGAAAAAGGTCCTGGATGTTGAGCAATTGGTTTCTTTTGAAACAGGAGTACGATATCAAATGTACCATGCCTTATTTCTGCTATTTCTTGGAACTACAAAATTGGTGTCTGATAAAACTAAAAGCACAATCTATTATTTAGTTATATCAGGTGTTTTGTTTTTTTCCGGCTCTATTTATCTTTTGGCAACCAGAAATATAACAAATGTAGATTTCAGCGTTATAGGATTTATAACGCCAATTGGAGGTTTGCTGATGATTATAGCCTGGGCTTTGCTTTTTTTGAATATCCTTAAGCAAAAAGCATAAAGTTTTATCAAATATATTCAAACTGAAATTTAATTTTTACTTTTGCCAAATAATTTTAAACACAACTCAATAAGAATTCTATGGATAATTACACCCAATTTACGAAAACGATTTCGTTAGAGAAATATGGAATCAAGAATGTTGAAGAAGTGATTTACAATCCTTCTTATGAAATGCTGTATGCGGAAGAGTTAAATCCAAATCTCAAAGGGTTTGAAAAAGGGCAGTTGACAGAGCTGGGAGCAGTAAATGTAATGACGGGTGATTTTACAGGACGTTCTCCAAAAGATAAATATATTGTTCAGGATGATGTCACTAAAGACACAATCTGGTGGACATCAGATAAAGCGGTTAATGATAACAAACCAATCAGTCCGCAAACCTGGGAAGCTTTAAAAAAGACAACAGTAGATCAGCTTTCTGGTAAGAAATTATATGTAGTGGATGCATTTTGCGGTGCCAATGAAAATACAAGACTAAAAGTAAGATTTATTGTTGAGGTAGCATGGCAGGCGCATTTCGTAAAAAACATGTTTATCCGCCCAACAGAAGAAGAGCTTGAAAATTATGGAGAACCAGATTTTGTAGTAATGAATGCTTCAAAAACTGAATTTTCTGATTATAAGGCACATGGGTTAAACTCAGAAGTATATATTGCTTTCAATCTTACTGAAAAAGTTCAGATTATTGGAGGTACATGGTATGGTGGTGAAATGAAAAAAGGACTTTTTGCCATGATGAACTATTACCTTCCATTACAGGGAATTGCTTCAATGCACTGTTCTGCTAACAAAGGAAAAGATGGTGATGTAGCTGTTTTCTTCGGATTGTCAGGAACGGGAAAAACAACGCTTTCTACAGATCCAAAACGCGAATTGATTGGAGATGATGAGCACGGTTGGGACAATGACGGTGTTTTCAATTTTGAAGGAGGATGTTATGCGAAAACAATTGACCTGAGCAAAGAAAACGAGCCGGACATCTATAATGCTATCAAAAAAGACGCATTGCTTGAAAACGTAACAGTTGATGCAAACGGTAAAATTGATTTCAAAGACGGTTCTGTAACTCAAAATACAAGAGTTTCATATCCTATTTACCATATCGATAATATTGTAAAACCGGTTTCTAAGGCAGGGCACGCTTCAAAAGTAATTTTTCTTACGGCAGATGCATTTGGAGTTATGCCTCCGGTAGCGAAGCTGTCGCCGGAACAGACTAAATATCACTTCCTTTCCGGATTTACGGCAAAATTAGCCGGTACTGAAAGAGGAGTGACTAAGCCGGAACCTACTTTCTCTGCTTGTTTTGGAAAAGCGTTCCTTTCGCTGCATCCAACACAATACGGTCAGGAGCTTGTAAAAAAGATGGAAGAGCATAAAGCTACTGCCTATTTGGTAAATACAGGTTGGAACGGTACCGGAAAAAGAATTTCTATCAAAAATACCAGAGCCATTATCGACAGAATTTTAGATGGTTCACTTGAAAAAGCAGAAACAACAACGTTGCCGATTTTTAATTTTGAAATTCCAACGGCCCTGGAAGGTGTAGACTCTGACATCCTTGATCCGAGAAAAACGTATGCTGATCCATCAGAATGGGAAACTAAGGCTACAGATTTAGGAAAATTGTTCGTAAAGAACTTTGCACAATATGCTACTAATGAAGAAGGTCAAAATCTGGTGAAAGCTGGTCCTCAGGTTGACTAATCCTGAATTATAAGATAATAAAAAACCCTGCATTTGCTGCAGGGTTTTTTATGATTAAAAGAAAAGGAATTATTTTCCTTTGTCTTCTTTGTTTGCTTTTGCAATATATTTTTCCAAAGCCATAGTCATAGATGGAGCTTCAGGTGAAGGAGCCATAATGTCAACTCTCAATCCATGATCCAAAGCTTCTTTTTGCGTAGTACTTCCAAATACGGCAATTCGGGTGTTATTTTGCTCAAAATCCGGGAAGTTCATGAATAAAGACTTGATTCCTGTCGGGCTGAAAAAAGCCAAAACATCATAATAAACATCGGCTAAGTCAGACAGGTCGCTCATTACCGTTTTGTAAAAAGTAGCTTGCGTCCAGTTCACTTTTAAATTATTCAGTGTTTGCGGAGCATCAGCGTTTAATTGGTCTGAAGCAGGCAATAGAAATTTCTCGTCTTTATATTTCTTGATTAGAGGAGATAAATCAGCGAAGTCTTTTTGTCCTACATAAATCTTGCGTTTTCTGTAGATTACATATTTCTGAAGATAAAAGGCTATCGCCTCAGACTGGCAAAAATATTTCAAATCTTCGGGAATCTTATATCTCATCTCTTCTGCTACCCTGAAAAAATGATCGATGGAATTTTTGCTGGTTAAGATGATGGCTGTAAAATTGTTCAAGTCAATTTTTTGCTGTCTCACGTCTTTTGCGCTAACGCCCTCAACGTGGATAAAAGGCCTGAAATCAATTTTGACTTTGTGCTTTTGTTGCAACTCAAAATATGGAGAGTTTTCTACTTTAGGCTCTGGCTGCGAAACCAAAATTGTTTTCACTTTCATAGTTGACGTTTTCTTGTGTACTACCTTTTTGTAAACCAATAATACATGAAATAATAAGGTGCTATTTCAAGAGCGCAAAGATACAAAATAAAATAAAACAACTTGCCGATAATCAAATTTTGATAAATTTTTAAAGAAAGAAGATAAGTAAGTATGTTTATTAACAAAATGATAGCAATAAGGAAATATATTAATAAATCTATTGGTGTATCATTATAGAACAAGATTACATTTAAAGGGAGGATACAAAGTCCTATGTAGGTTCTGTAGCTAACTTTTTGTAAATTAAACTGTTCGCTAAATTCTTCAATATTAAAAGAAGTGGCTATAATCTTCTCTATCAAGTATTTAGAAAGTATGAAAATGCTTAGCAGTGTGACAATTTGAATGTAAGTAACCCAGTCTGTTTTTGAAGTATATCCAAAATAACTCAATATGATTTGGATAAAAAAGGCAAAAGAAATGACTTGTACGATAAACAGTGAAATCGTAAACCAGTTCATCAGATTACCGCTGTCTCTGTAAATTTTGATGTATTTGTCGCTGTATGCCAGTCTTGAAAAATCTGAAAAGCGACCTTCGAAAACGCCTCTTGTAGCCGCAATAAGTATAAAGCACAGCACAAACAGTACGGTTGCCCAATCTTTGCTTTCTAAAATTCTCGGCTGTAAAACGATTTCTAACATGGCGTAAAATTAATGATTTTTATTACTTTCTCTTTTTATTTTTTTTCGCTGATAGCCTATTGATGATAGTCAGAAAATTAGATGAATTTTAGTTTAAAAAAGAAAGGACCGAAAATCTGAGAAACCCAATAAAAATTAAGAAAGGCGGAGATTATTATAATTTTATTATGAATCAACTACTATAAAAAGTTTACTTTTGTGATGAAATTATGCAAATATGAACGACGGCATTGTTATAATTCCCACTTATAACGAAATTGAAAATATCGAAAGTATCATCAGGACTGTATTTTCTTTGCAGAAGCCGTTTCATGTTTTGATTATTGATGACAATTCCCCGGATCATACCGCACAAAAAGTAATGGCGCTCCAGGAAGAATATCCCGGACGACTTTTTTTAGAACAACGAAGCAAAAAATCAGGCTTAGGTACTGCTTATGTACATGGTTTCAAATGGGCTCTTGAGCGAGAATACGAATATATTTTTGAAATGGATGCCGACTTTTCACACAATCCGCACGATCTGGAAAAGTTGTATGATTCCTGTCGTTTTGGTATTTATGATGTAGCCATTGGTTCCCGATATGTTACAGGAGTGAATGTTGTGAACTGGCCTTTAAGTCGTGTTTTACTTTCCTATTTTGCTTCAGTATATGTTAGAATGATTACCGGTATGGAAATTCGCGACACTACTGCCGGATTTGTATGTTACAAAAAGAATGTTTTAAAAAGCATTAACCTGGACAAGATAAAATTCATAGGTTATGCTTTTCAGATTGAAATGAAATATAGGGCTTATGCCAAAAAATTCAAAATTGTTGAAGTGCCGATTATTTTCACGGACAGAACAAAAGGACAGTCAAAAATGAGTAATTCTATTATTAAGGAGGCCATTTTTGGGGTTATTGTTTTAAGAGTAAAGAAAATGTTCAACAATCTGTAAGGCGATTTCCTCACAGTTTTAATGTGCAAAAAAATAAAGAAGAGATGAAAAGTGTTTTGATTAAGAATGCCAAAATAGTAAATGAAGGAACTATTTTTGAAGGAGACGTTTTAATTGAAAACGAATTTATTGTTGAAATTGCGGAAACCATCAGCGCAAAATCATCATCAACAAAAATCATCAATGCAGAAGGTAATTATTTAATTCCCGGAGCAATTGATGATCAGGTGCATTTTAGAGAGCCTGGCCTTACGCATAAAGGAGATATTGCTTCAGAATCGCGCGCTGCCGTTGCCGGAGGTATTACATCTTTTATAGAAATGCCCAATACAAATCCTCAGGCCACAACTATAGAACTGCTTGAAGATAAATTTAAGATTGCTTCAGAAAAATCGATAGCCAACTATTCCTTTATGTTTGGTGGAACTAATGATAATTTGGAAGAAATCCTGAAAGTAAATCCCAAGACGGTTGCCGGACTTAAATTGTTTTTAGGATCTTCCACAGGAAATATGCTTGTGGATAATGACGAAGTTTTGGAAAAAATCTTTGCCAGCACTCCGTTACTGATTGCCGTACATTGCGAAGACGAAACTACAATCAAAAACAATCTTGCAAAATATAAAGAGGAATACGGTGATGATATTCCAATGAAATTCCATTATCTGATCCGAAGTGAGGAAGCCTGCTATTTATCTTCTTCAAAAGCAATTGAATTGGCAAAGAAGACAGGTGCCAGATTGCATGTTTTCCATCTTTCCACGGCGAAAGAAATGAAATTGTTTACCAATAAGATTCCTTTGGAGGAAAAGAAAATTACTGCGGAAGCCTGCATACACCATCTATGGTTTACGAACGAAGATTATGATAAGAAAGGCAGCCTTATAAAATGGAATCCTGCAGTTAAAACCCAGGCAGACAAGGATGCGCTTTGGGAAGCTTTGCTTGACGACAGGATTGACGTTATTGCTACAGACCATGCGCCACATACGTTGGAAGAAAAGAAGAATCCTTATACTTCTGCACCTTCCGGAGGACCTTTAGTACAGCATGCCGTTGTAGCCATGTTTGAGGCTTTCCATCAGGGAAAAATTTCGGTAGAGAAAATCGTGGAAAAAATGGCCCATAATCCTGCGAAAATTTTCAAGATTAATAAGAGGGGCTTTATTAAAGAAGGCTATTATGCAGACTTGGCAATTGTCAATGCCGGATTGCCATGGAGCGTTAAAAAAGAAAATATTTTATACAAATGTGGTTGGTCGCCATTTGAAGGATATACCTTTAAGTCAAGAATAACACATACATTTGTAAATGGTGAACTGGTCTATAATAATTTTAAAGTAAAAGACGTGCATCCGGGAATGCGATTGGAATTTGACCGTTAATAGAAAAGTATGAAGAAATATTTTTTATTGTTCGTTTTGCTAAGTGTTGTAGCCTGCCAGGAAAAAGCAGTTGAAAAGCCTGCCAATCTTATACCAAAAGATAAGATGAAGAATATCATCTATGATCTTGCAATACTTCAGGCTATGAAAGGAGTCAATCAGGCTGCTTTGGATTCGAATGGAATTGATCCGGCAACCTATGTCTATAAAAAATATAAAGTCGATAGCCTTCAGTTTGCGAAAAGCGATCAGTACTATGCTATAGAAAATGTCAAGGAGTACGAAAAAATGTATAATGAGATCAGTGAATTGGCAGGAAAAGAAAAAATGCGTATAGACAGCGAGTTAAAAAAGGAAACAGATACGACAAAAATTCTTGAAAGGAAATTTGAAGTAAAACAAAAAAAAGACAACGTTAAACAGTAGCGGAAACTTTAGAGATATAATTAGGAATGTCCTCAAATTCAAAATTGAGGGCATTTTTTATTTTAGAATTGTCAAATTCGGACTGGGTGTGCAATGAGGCTGCAGTTGCTTTAGACAGCTGCCTTTTTTTAAAGAAAAATGTAGAAATCAGCCAGTCAATCCTCCATGCCAATCCGGTTACCCAAGGCTTCAGATATACGGATGGTTTTGGTTTGCCTAATGATGTTGCAATAAGGTCTGCAAGTCGATGATAGGTAATGCTTTCCGTAACCAAAATAAAACGTTCTTTCTGGATGTTGCTTTTCATAAGCTGATACATAGAACGCGTCACATCTTCTACGGTTACAAACCCGGTAGCACCTTCAGTATAATATTTTAATCCTTTTTTTACCCGTTGGAATATTTCGCTGCTTCCACTGTTCCAAAATCCCGGACCAAGTATGATACCAGGATTTACAATTACCACAGGAATGCCTTCTTCCTGACCGCGCCACACTTCCATTTCAGCTCCGAATTTGGATATGGCATAATCACTTCGGGATATTTCAGGATTCCATTCGGTTTCTTCCGTAATAATGGTTTCATGTTCCTGAAGATCACCAAGAGCAGCAATAGAACTTACATGGCAAAGTTTTTTGACGTTATAAGACAGACACATATTGACGATATTGGCAGTGCCCTCAATGTTGGTCTTACGCATCTGTTCTTCATCGCCCGGGTCAAAAGAAATAAAAGCGGCGCAATGGTACACATAATCAATATTCTCAAATGCTTTTTCAAGAGAAGGAATATCTGTGAGACAGCCCTGTACCCAATTGATTTTTGTAAAAATATCCAACCGGCCTTTCCATTCAAAAAGGGCTTTTGTCTGCTGAATGTTTTTCTCGTTTCTATAGAGTGCCCGAACCTCTTCTCCATTCTCAAGAAGAAGGAGTAAAAGATGTGAACCTACTAATCCGGTAGCGCCTGTTACTAAAACCATAGTTGCAAATATAAGGAGATTGTTGGATTTTGCCCCAGAATGATAAAGCTACAATTTCTTTTGGATTGTATGCAAATAAATTAGAAATGAGAGGCATTCGGATTTTCTAATTACTCCAATACCCTTATCTTTGCGCAAATTAATAGAAAAATGAAAAATTTAGTTGAAGAATTAAAATGGAGAGGGCTGTATCATGATAGCATGCCCGGAACAGAAGAACAATTGCTTAAAGAAGCTACGACTGCCTATATTGGATTTGATCCTACAGCAGACTCGTTGCATATTGGAAGCATGGTTCAGATCATTCTCCTTGTTCATCTAAAGAATTTCGGGCACCAGCCAATTGCTTTGGTAGGTGGTGCTACAGGAATGATTGGAGATCCGTCTGGAAAATCTGATGAAAGAAACCTGTTAAATGAAGAAACATTGGCCAAAAACGTAGCCGGAATCAAAAGCGTATTGTCACGTTTTCTGGATTTTGGTACTGAAGGCAAAAATGCTCCTTTCATGGTTAATAACTATGACTGGATGAAAGAGTTTTCATTTATTGATTTTGCCCGTGAAGTAGGAAAACGTATCACCGTAAACTACATGATGGCGAAAGATTCTGTAAAAAAGAGATTCAGCGGAGAAGGAGAAGGTATGTCGTTTACAGAATTTACCTATCAATTAATCCAGGGATACGATTTCTATCATTTATATAAAAATTACAACTGCCTTTTGCAGATGGGCGGTTCTGACCAATGGGGTAATATTACTACCGGAACAGAATTAGTGCGAAGAATGGGCGGTGAAAATGCGAAAGCCTATGCCTTGACTACTCCGTTGATTACAAAAGCCGACGGTTCGAAGTTTGGTAAATCCGAAGGCGGTAACATTTGGCTGGATGCTGACAAGACTTCGGTTTACAAATTCTACCAGTTTTGGGTGAATACGACTGATGTAGATGCTGAAAAATACATTAAAATTTTTACATTCCTCGATAAAGATACTATTGAAGCTCTGATTGAAGAGCACAGACAGGCACCTCATTTGCGTATCCTTCAGAAAAAATTAGCTGAAGAAATTACGGTTTTTGTGCATAGCAGAGAAGAATTGGAAAAGGCAATTCAAGCTTCTGAAGCATTATTTAGTAAAAATTCGGAAGCATTTGAAGAACTAGATGATGAGACATTTTTAGAAGTATTTGAAGGTGTTCCACAAGCAGAAATTTCATTAAGGGAGATAAAAAAAGGTATTGATGTTGTCACTTTGTTAAATGAAAAATCCGGTTTTTTATCATCTAATTCTGAAGCTCGAAGAGCCCTTAAGGAAAATTCTATATCTATAAATAAAGAGAAAATAAAAGACGAAAATTTTAGAGTAACTATTAATACTCTAATTAAGGGAAAGTATATTCTTTTGCAAAGAGGTAAAAATACGAAATTTATTGTCCGTGTAAAACAACCAAAAAAAGTTGAAAAATTTAAATTTACTATATTACCTATTAAAAATGAACAATTGGTAAAAAAAGAAATCAAATCTGAGAGGGTTGTTTTTTTGCCAAGAGAAATAATTATTAAACGAGGAAATAAAAAACATAAAACACAAATTTTCCAACCATTATCTAAAGATTCTGTCTATAAGGCTGTCATTGGGCATACAAATATTGTTAAAAAGGGAACAATTGAGGTAACAACAGTATTTAGAAAAGAATTAAAAGTTAATTGGGGGGATGAAATTTCTGCTGAAATTAAACACGGAAAAATAATTTACTCTAAAGACTAGAGCACCATCAGATTGCATCCGCGAATATCAGAATTATCAAAACGACCCAATACTTCAAATGAATTGTTGGGTTGTTTTTTCCCCAAATCCTGTGTGGCAATAAAAGAGCAGGAATTGATATTGGCGAGGTCAATCACGTTTATACCTCCGGTTTTTCCATTTTCAACATAGGAAAGCGCGTCTTCGGTATCACGAATAAGTACCTGCATCCAGTTTGGACATTCAAAGACTCCGTTGCCAAGAGAATAGGCCTGTGACAGCAGTTCTGTCATTCCGTATTCCGAATGAATAGCGTTAACGCCAAATCCTTTGCAGAGCAATTCATGAAGTTCCTCCCGAATCATTTCCTTGCGTTTTCCTTTCATGCCTCCGGTTTCCATGATGATAGTATTTTTCAGATGGAATTGTTGCTTTTCAATAAGGTCAAGCAGTGCATAGGTTACGCCAATTAAAATTATATTTTCACCAGCTTCATCAAGCTGAAGTAATTTTTGAATCAGGTCGTCATAATTGTTGAGGTAGAAACCGCTTTCCGGATGGTTTGACAATTGAATCAAGTCGTCAACCATATAAATAAGCGATGAGCCTTCCCTTTCCAGATAGGAAGGCAGCAGGGCGAGCACGGCATAATTTTCAATATTTCCGTAAAATTGCGCGAATCCTTTCCGATAACTTTCTTCGTATAAAGTAATATCGGTAACAAAGTGCCTGCTGGTTGACATTCCTGTCGTTCCGGAACTTGTAAACGTTTCCTGAATTTTTTCGGTTGAAGACAAAACCTCATGACTCTTAAAAAATTGTATTGGCAGAAACGGAATCTGCTGCAGTGATTTCACCTGTTGTTTTTCGACATTCAAAAACTGGCAGAATTCACGATATACGCTATTGTTGTCGTATTGGAACCGGAATACTTTCAGGGCTATTTTTTCAAACTGCTTATTGTTGGAAATACTGAATATGTCTGATGCTGCAATCAAAGGGAATTGTTTTTGGCAAAGGTAATTATTTTAAAAACAAACCCCGACAGGATTTTATACCTGTTCGGGGTTGATAAATAATGGTTGCCTGAAAACTATTTTTTGAACAGTTTGGAAGTAATTGTCCTTCCGTCTCCGGTTTGTACTGTCACGATATACATTCCATTTTTATAGTTAGCAAGGTCAATCTCATAAGAGTTGGCGTCAAGCTCTTTCAAAAGCATTGTTTTTCCATCAATAGAGGTAACCCGAATGTTTCGGATAGGCTGCTGGTATTCTATGGTGGCTTTTTGTGTCGCCGGATTTGGATACAAAAGCAGTTTTTCCGTAACAGGAGTATCAGTTATCAGCTTTTTCAGATCTGTCGTTTCGGCAGTAGGAGATTCTCTTCCTACAAATGTACCGGTACATCCCTGTATATAACCTCTGAATCTGGAGCCGTTTGCTGAATAGAACCCTTTTTTAAGCGTAATGGTTCTTTTGGCATGATATACTCCAACAGCACCTGAATTGATGGTGTTGTGGGCTGTAATCGTGTTTGAGGTTTCCCGGTTATCCTGATTTCCTGATGCCACATCGTCTGTTGGTGATGTTAATGTTATGTCGGGAACACAGCAGTTTTGCTGCCCGGAAGGCAATACGGTGACATCAATTGCTATCGGACATTGAATCGTCTGTCCGCCATTTGGTGTAAAGACATATTGGGTTGTTCCGGCCACACTCGTGTCGATAGTAGCGGGACTCCAGCTACCCTGAATATTATTACCTAAAGTTGTAGGCAGAGTAGGAGGTATACTGTTATAACATAACGTTCCTATTGACGGTAGCCTTAGGATTTCCATCGTATAAAACAGATAAGCATGAGTTGTTCCGTTGGTATTGGCGTAATTTATCGTAAAGTTGTCTACCGCGTTAGAACACAACCAATGAACATCTGTATTAGGTGGAGTCCCGGCAGATACTGTAACACCGCTGGTTGTAGCGCAGCATCCGGCCGATGCAGTCACTCCGCCGAATGTAATGTTTGAAAAGCTAAAGGAATCGTTCCAGGTTCCGTAATTGATGTCATATACCCGAAACCGGGTTATTATTACTTTCTCCGGAAAGGTAAAGGTCAAATCTTTGGATGGAGCATTATTCCATGCGCCGGTAGTTTGAAACACTGTTGGATTGGCAGGTATGCTGTAGAATACCATATTCAATCCTGTACCGGTAGCCATCACGTTCAGGGTTCCGCCGGAATACGTTGCGGTAATCCCCGTCGTATTTACAGGCACATTATCCCATATTATCTGTTCTTGAGAATAAAGCTCTGAATGGAAAGAGCCAGCCAAAAAACAAAAGAGGATAAGTAGCCCTGTTTTTGGTTTTCTGTATAGATTTTTCACATTTATTGCTTTAAGTTTTTCACCATTTCTTTTAACTCCTGGATTTCCTTATTCTGCTGAATCAGATACAGTGTCAGTTCCTCAATCTTTTCCTGTTGGATTTTTGTGATTTCACCCAATTCAATTCCTTCTTCCTTTACTTGTTTAGCTGAAGGAACATTTGGCAGGTGGCCGTTATCTTCAATATATTTCTCTACTTCTTCCAATGATTTTAGCTTATAACTATCAGAGAAAACATAATCAGCCCAATCAGCCTGCAGGTTGATTCTTACTTCTTCTGTAAGGATGCCGCCTTTTACAATCAGTCTGTAATGCGAAATATCCAAGCCTCCTGCAAAAATTGGGAAAGCACCAAAATCGTTACCAATACCCACTTTTCCGTTTAATTTGATAAGGTATTTTGAGAAATCACCCCAAATCAAAGGCGTTACATTATAAGCGTTGTTAATGTGAAGTTTGTTGCTGTCCGTTTCTCCATAACCTGCATAGCTTCCAATCAGGACATTGCCTTCTCCTGTAGCTTTTGCACCGGAATAAGCTCCAATGAAAGTGTTTGTATTTCCTTGATTTGATGCGCCGCTGGCATAACCCACATAAACGTTATGTCTTCCGTCATAATTATATGATCCGGCGCTAGCACCAATAAAAGTATTTGAACTGCCTTCTCCATTATTGATTCCGGCCTGATGTCCAAAAAATGAATTGCTGTCTCCTGAGACATTTTTAGCGCCTGCCAAATGCCCAAAAAAGGAATTATAAGCATTTTCGGTAAAACGTCCGGCCTGGTAGCCGTAAAAAGCATTTTCTTTTTCAACGGTTCCGGCATCAAGTCCGCCGCTGGTTAGTAAGTTAGTCGAAGCGACATTTTGCGAATTTGCAGAAAAAATTCCGCCAAGCAGTAATCCTGCGCATAGGGTTTTTGTTAAGTTCATAATAATGTTGATTTAAGGTTTAACCTAAAATTAACACTATTTGTAGTATAAAAAAATAATTAAAATACTGTAAATGAGGTAATTTGTTATTTTAATATAAAAAATGGATTTTAAATATTTTTGAGAAGTTTCGGGAAACAAATTTTAACGCGTGGTTGTATTTGTTCAAAATGACATTAATTTTAAAAGTAATCATTTCGTTTTGCGAATTTATTAATAAAATAGCCCCAATTTTGTTGGGGCTATTAGTTTTGGTAATTACTCTTTTATAATCTTAGAAGTAAGGATATTTCCATTTTCAGTCTGAATAATAATAATGTATATTCCCTTTTTATAATCCGAAAGATTTACTTCGTAGGTTTTTTGCTTAGGAACTTCTTTGCTAAAAATCACTTGATTCTGAAGTGTGGATATAGTTATATTTTTAATGTTTTCTTCCGCACTTATGGTAGTCATGTCAGAAGTTGGATTTGGATATAATTTTAGCGACTCGGTTTTCTTCACAGAGTAATTGGCTGTTTTGTTTTTGTTTTGTACACTTAAGTCACAAATAAATTCATCTTCACAATCTTGAATATAAGCTCTGTATCTGGAACTGTACTTTGCATGGAATCCAGGTAACATCACTACGGTTTTTCCAGCATGATAAAAGCTGACTGTTTCATAATTTAAAACATTGGAAGCGGTTATAGAAATTGATGCTTGTCTATTGTCTTGCACTGGCACATACACATCATTTGAAGGTGAGGTCAGTACAATATGCTCACTGCATACTACCTGTTGTACAGAACATATCTGATCACTAGTTATGTCGATCTCTTGTTGCGAAAGAAAAAAATCGGTTTTATATAGGAGAAATCGTGGAGTAGTACCAGGACCATCAGGATCATTTGGGTAAGATTCTATTACATTATTATAAGGAGCATCACAAGAAGCACTTGCAATTGCAGCAGCAGCTTTTTTTGCTTCTAAGTCATAGCTAGGCATTCCTGATCCAGTTGGCAAGAGTGTTACTATAAATGTAGCGTTACGATTAGTTTTAAAATCTGTATAATTTTGAAAAGCAGCATTTGTTCCTAAACCGGGAGAAGAAAGGCTTACGAGTCCATCTCTGAAAGCATCGGTGAAAAAATATATTACCAGCGTATTTCCCGGCGTTCTATTTAGGTTTGATATGCCATAAATATTTGGATCGGCAATATGATCCAGTGCTTTTCCTATAAGACCCAAAGATTCATGAGCATAATCAGAATTACCCATAATGCTATTCCTTCTGTTGAATGTTGGGGCTGAAGTAGAGAAATCATTTTCAATCCAAATTCGAGGTGTTGTTATTACTGTTCCTTGCTGCGTGACTCTTGAAGCACTATATTGGATAATGCTTATTCTGTTTTCAGGACTGCATGAAAGGACTTTTTGGATAAGACTTTCTACAGATACTTTTATTTCGCTATATTCACCATTAGAGATTGAACCGCTATTGTCAATCCAGAAGATGACATCTGTTCCTTGTGCAAAGCTTTTAAGGCCACATATAAAGAACAAAATAAGGATATATAGTTTTTTCATATTATTTTTCTATCAATTGTTTTACCAGTTCTTTTAGCTCTTTTATTTCTTCACTCTGTTTTTCGATTGTTTTATTTTGCTCGATCATATGAAGTGTCAGTTCCTCAATTTTTTCCTGCTGCATTTTTGCAATCTGCCCTAATTCGATTCCTTTTTCTTTTACCTGTTTTGCAGAAGGCATATTAGGCAAATGGCCATTTTCTTTGATGAATATTTCTATCTTTTGAAGAGGCATTAATTCATAATCTTTACTGAATACATAGTCGGCCCAATCTCCTTGTAGATTAACACGAACTTCTTCCGTCAAAATGCCGCCTTTTACAAAGAGATTGTAATTAGAAACATTTACTGAACCTGCTGTTGTAGGAAAGTTTCCGAATCCATATCCAATGCCTACTTTTCCGTTAAATTTTAATTGATCTTGGGCAAAATCACCCCAGATTAAAGGCATGATAGTATTTGTGTTGTCAATAAATAATTTATTGTCATTAGAGATTTCAGAGCCAACGTGGTTACCTATATATACATTTCCAGAACCTTGTGCTTCTGTTCCTGTTCCTGATCCTAAAAAAGTATTATTGTTTCCACTACTTCCGACGCCAGAGGCTGTGCCAATTAAAGTATTGTTATTACCGATATATGTGTCACCAGAAGATGCTCCAAGAAATGTATTGTCATTTCCATTATTTCCATTACCTGATGCATTTCCTATATAAGTGTTTGCTCTTCCTAGGGAATTGCTTGTGCCTGCTTCAGTGCCTACAAATGTATTGTCGTATCCAGTAGTATTAAGTTTTCCAGATAAGTTACCTAAAAATGTGTTTTTATTTCCTGTGTTAACTTTACCTGCTTCAGATCCATAGAATGCATTTTGAGTTCCTGAGGTTCCGGCATTTAAGCCTCCACTGGTCAAAGTAGCGGTCGAGGCTACATTTTGTGAAAAAGCAGTAATAGCGCAGAATAAAATTCCTAGATTTAAAAATTTTGATAGTTTCATAATCCTAAAAGTTAAGCAGTTAATTTTTGATATTTGAATCGTTTATTTTTTCTTCTAATTCCAGCAGTTTTTTCTGCAGCACCTTATTCTCTTTGTTTAATTCGATAAGATAGAGCGTGAGTTCCTCGATTTTTTCTTGTTGGATTTTTGTTATTTCTCCTAATTCAATCCCTTCTTCTTTTACCTGTTTTGCAGAAGGCATATTTGGTAAATGCTTGTTTTGGCTGATAAAAGTTTCTACTTCTTCAAGTGATTTTAGATTATAGTTTTTATCAAAAACATAATCAGCCCAGTCGCTTTGAAGATTGACGCGTACTTCTTCAGTCAATATACCGCCTTTTACAAATAGATTATAAGCAGCAACATTTACAGAGCCTGCTGTTGTAGGAAAGTTTCCGAACCCGTATCCAATGCCTACTTTTCCATTAAATTTTAATTGGTCCTGAGCAAAATCTCCCCAGATTAGTGGATTAACAGATTGGCCATTATTTTCGATTACAAGTCTATTATTTGTAATCTGTCCAAAGCCTACACTATTACCAATAAAAATGTTATTACTCCCAGCTCCCGCATGTCCGGTATCTGTGCCAATAAATACGTTTTCGTTGCCTTCATAACCACCACCTGCACCACTTCCAATAAAGGTGTTGTGGTTTCCATTATTTGAATCTCCGGCAGTTGCTCCAATATATGTGTTGTTAGATCCTGAAACGTTTGCAGCTCCGGAAGAACTACCGTTAAATAGATTTGCGTCTCCTGTGGTATTTAAAGAGCCACTCTTATCCCCTATGAATGTGTTGTTACTTGATAGATTATTTTTTCCAGCCTGATATCCATAGAACGTATTTTGAGTTCCACTTGTTCCCGCGTTTAAGCCTCCACTCGTTAATGTTGCTGTTGAAGACACATTTTGTGAAAATGATGAAATGCAATACAATAAGAATGATGTGTTTAAAAAGTTTTTAAGTTTCATAATTAAAATTTTAAGGTTGTTGAGTTGTAAAGTTATTTAAAAAAATAGCAGAATTTACTTCATAAAATGACTTTTGTATTTATAAATGACTGAAAATCAAAAAGCCCCAATACTATTGGGGCTTTGTTTAAATGATTATATTTTTAGGATTTATTTAATGAGTAGTTTTCTAGTGGCCGTTTTTCCTTCTTCTGTTATTTTAACGATATAAACACCGTCTTTTAGATTAGAAACATTTACAATATCAGTAGCAGTAGTGTTTACTACTTATTTTCCTAAAACATTGTAGATAGTAACTTTTTTTTTCAATGTTAGTATCTGAAACGATGTAAAGTTTTCCATTTGTTACAGGGTTTGGATAAAGTTTAAGCCCAGCGATGTTGCTTTCTTTAACTCCTAAAGAGTTTCCAGTTAACTTGATATCGTCAATTCTGAATGCTGAAACGGTTGAGGGAGGGTTTTTAAAACGGATTCTTAAATTTTGTGTTGCTGGGATTGCACCAGTTGTAGTAATCAACGACCATGTAGTTAAACTGCCAATAATTCCTGTGTAAGTTAATGGGGCCCAAACAGTACCATCAGGACTTGTTTCAATTATTATAGTATTTGAATTTTGAGAATTTCCTTTTAATTGCCCAAATGAAAGTGTGATGTTTGAATAATTTGAAGTATTTATGCCTTCAATCATAAAAGTCTTGTCTGTTGCAAAAATAGCAGTACAGCCACCGCCTGAAGCTCCTTCATAACCAGAGGAGGGCATTGCGATATCCGGATTGTTTGGCAATACCATTACTGCATCGCCTGTAAAAATAATGGGATTACTATTTTGGAAAGTATGACTGGCAATAGGAGTCTGTGCAGGATTAGTAGGTGGGGTACCCATATTCTCTGAAAAAATGACAGTTTGGGAGTAGCTATTTCCAAAAGAAACTGCTAGTAATAAAATGTAAAATTTCCTCATATTTTTGTTATATTTTTTGATTAGAAAACAATAATACAAAAAAAAAGCATCCCTATTGGGATGCTTATATTATTTTGAAAGAAAGGAATTACTTGATAACTAATTTTCTAGTAGCTGTTTTTCCTTCTTCAGTGATTTTAACGATATAAACACCACCTTTTAGGTTAGAAACGTTTACGAATTCTGTAGCAGTTGTATTTACTACTTGTTTTCCTAATACATCATAGATAGCAACTGTTTTTTCAACGTTAGCATCTGTAGTGATGAATAATTTTCCGTTTGTTACCGGGTTTGGATAAACTTTAAGTCCAGCGATGTTGTTTTCTTTAACACTAAGGTTTGCTGGAGTTACGCTAGCCCAAGTTGAGCCAAGTCTGATTTCGTCAATTTCGATATTTCCAGTAGTTCCAGCGCTAGAAGCCAAAGATCCTTGTCTGATTGCCACGCCAAGAACTGATGCAGGCGCTGCAGTAGTTCCGGTAGCATTTGTGGCGCCAGCTGCAGATTCTGAACTGCCAGGAGTTGGATTTGCCCAAATACTTGCAGTATTACTTGCTATATCATATTTTACAACAACAAAAATAGTTGTATTGATTGGAAAATCAGCGGTTAAGAATGAAGGTGCGGCAGTTCCACCACTATTATTTAAAACACCTAAATTTACTGTATTTTCAGCTACTCCCTGCTTAACATATATACGTCCTTGAAAAGCTGTTGATGCAGCACCTACTGTAGAAGTTGCTGCTAAGAAATAATCTCCAGAAGCATGAGAATTTACAGCCATTCCAGTAGTATTTTGTACTTTTATTAAGGCTGAAAAATATGCTGTTGTAGTAATAGGAGCACTACTTGCTTTGTTTAAATCTTCTGAATTTCCAGAAACGATTGCTACACGGTTTCCTGAAGAAGCAGCTAAACCTGCAAAAGATAAGCTATTTCCACTGTCGCTAGCTGTGCTTAAAATTTGTACTTGTCCAGCAGTACCACTGTGATTAGTCCATCCATTAGCATTTAATGCACCTGTTCCCGAGAACGGCTCTGTGAATTGTCCGAAGGCAAGAGTACCAGTCAATAATAATGATAAAGCGTAAAGTTTTTTCATGTTAACTTGTTTTTTGTTATAAAAATGTACTGCAAAGATAGAAACAATTTGTCAGAGACAAAAATATCTGTGTAAATTTATAGTTAAATGTATTTAGAGGATTTAATTACAACTATTTGACTATTAGCTTTCTAGTGGCAGTTGCTTCGCCTTCCTTAATTTTTATAATATAAACACCCGGCGAAAGTGAAGAAACATTAAGCTCTTTTGAAGTCACAACAGACTGCAAAACCTTTTTGCCAAGTACATCATAAATGGCAATTTCTTTGTCTAAAGTTGATTTTGATGTAATATAAATCTTACCATTACTAACGGGATTTGGATAGAAACTCAAACCTTCGATGGTGCTTTCCTGTGTTTTTCCATTAGCCGCCGGCCTTGACTCTTGAGCCGAAACTCTTGCAGAGAAAAGGAACAGGAAGAAGAATATAATATAAAAGTATTTTTTAGCCATAGCGTGGATTTGGTATTGTAAATATATAAAACATATTTCAATTATTATACCAAAAAAAATGCCTTTCATTTTGAAAGGCATTTTGTCATATTAATTTAGGTTATTATAGACCAACAGTCCAACCTTGAGCCCATGATGGAGTCGCAGTTCCGTTTCCGGCACCTGTAGCAGTTGTAGATTCTGTATAGATTGCAGCTACGTTTACTGTTTCGCCGGCTGTATTTTTACCTGCAGATTTTGTAGTGATGTTGTCAAATCTAACATTAGTAGCTTTTAATGTACCGTCAGCTACATATCCAATGCTTTCGTTGTGTTGAACGTCGAATCCTGTAACGAAATTGCTCAATACCAGGTTGTCAAATTTACCTTTAGTACCTACTCTTAATTTCAATGCCTGAGATTCGCTTCCTTGTGCACCAAGTCCAATAAGTGTAAGGTTTTTGATGTTTGGATTAGCAATTGGAGTTGCAAGGTGATTGTTAGAGTTGTTATCAGCTTCGATACCTCTGTTTCCTCTTCCAAGACCTAATTTCCCATACCAGTTTTCGTTAGTTCCGTTCCAACCTTCAGTCCAGTCGAAAGAATCGTCTTCATTTGAAGTAGAGATCAAATATTTAGTGTTTACTGTACCTCCGAAAAACTCAATGCCGTCGTCAGCACCTTCGTGTACTTGTACATACTCGATAGTCGTTCCACTACCAACACCAAATAATGAAAGTCCATTGAATTCTTTTTCACTGTTATAAGCATATCCTGAATACTCAATTCTTAAGTATCTGATTGATCCTGAATTGTCGTTAGCCAATGTACCACCGTAAGTCAAATCAGAAACCTCTGCAGATGCTGTAGCACCTTTGTTGATTGGAGCTTTACCACAGATTACCAAACCTCCCCATTTTCCTGGAGATTTTACAGAACTTGTCATCACTACAGGATTAGTAGCAGTACCGTTTACGAAAATTTGGCCTCCTTGTGCAACAGCAATATATCTGATGTCTTCTGTTGAATTGTCAGGTCTTGCTGTAGCTTCAATAATAGCTCCAGGCTCGATTGTTAATTTAGCTCCGTTTGCAACAACTAATTTACCGCTCAATTTATAAGTAACACCTGTTTTTAGTACTACTTCTCCATCATTAATTGTTCCTTTGAAATTGTTAGCATCAAGAACGAAAGTTGAAGAAGGTCCGTTGTTGTTTCCATCATCACTTGAACATGATGTTAATACAGCTGCAGATGCAAGAAGTGCCATGCTGAAAGCTTTAAAAAGAGATTTTTTCATTTGTGTTGTTTTTTATTAATTTTCTAATGCAAAAGTGGAGATTAGGCTTTAGTTTGCGGTTAAAAGAATGTGATGATATCGTTATATTAGTTTTTATTATTTGTAAATAAAACGTTATCAACTCAAAGCAAATGTTAACTGAAAAACAGTGGCTGCAAACAAAGAAAAATGGCCGCGTTAGCAGCCATTTTTAGATTCTTAAATATTGTTTTTTTAGAACTGATAGGTCAATCCAAGGTTTAAACCAACACCTTTTTTATAGGAAAGAACCGTAATGTCTTCCGTTCTGTTTTCCTGAACTCTTTTAACTTTTGGGTCTAAGATGTTTCTGGCCGTAAAGTTGATTCCTAGACTTTTGTTCAGTTTGGTTTTTAATATAAAATCAAGAGAACCAATTGCTTTGTCAACCAGATTTCCTTTAGTTTCTACTCCCAAGGCATAAAGACGGTCAGAAGAATAGGCATATGCTAATGTTGCCATAATACTGGAATCACTCTTGTCCCATTCTTTGATATAGGTAAGATCTGCGTTCATCAATAAATCTGCTGCACCAGTGAAGCTGTCTTTAGAGCTTGTAAGGTTAATGTTGTAACTAGTCTCTTTTCTTACTTTTTCTGAATCAAGATCCTGGCTTGTTTTCATATAAGAAGCATTAAAGCCGGCAGAAAGTTTGCTTCTGTTTGCCGAATCAACTTCAAAAACATTCTTTCTGATTTCAAATTCTGCTCCAACCACATATCCGGTGTCTCCTGTGTTAAGGAAAGAAATATCGTTAGTTGAAGAAGCCAGGGTGATTTCGTTGATTGGGTCAAGAATGTATTTACCAAAAGCACCTACAGAAATGATTTCTTCATTTTTTGGGAAAAATTCCCATTTTAAATCCACATTATAGTTTTGAGAAGGATAAAGGTCCGGGTTACCTACTTTAATTTCTGTTACATCTTCATAAACAAAAAGAGCTCTTTCCTTAAATTGAGGCAATGTGTAAGTCTTACTTGCTCCAAAACGCAGGTTTTGCTTGTCATTTAGCTCATATTTCAATACGATGCTTGGCAAGATTTCGTTTTTGTCAAAAGTGTTGCTTCTTCCGGAATTGTCCAACTGAGTTCTCCAGAAAACTTTTTGATATACTTTCTCGGCTCTCACTCCGATTAAAGATGTCAGTTTTTCTGAAAGCTTATATTCTAAGTTGAAATAACCGGCATGGATTTTTTGATCACCTGTGTAGATTTGTGGTGTTAGTCCACTGAACGCTTCAATTTGAAAAGCACCATTGTTGTAGGCTGTCTGATTAAAGAAAGCATCAAGATTGTAAGGATCTACAACAGTATTCATCTGGTCTGTTGCGATTCTGAAGTTAAACTGTATCGCGTCAAAGTCTCTCTTTTTGAATCTTCCGCTATATCCTACAGTCAATTTACCTTTTTGGCTTCCGTCTTCTGTTTTTCCGAATTTATAATCGGCAGAAACATTGGCTGCCAATTCATCTTCAGTCAGGTTTTGGAAATACCTGTGGTTGTCTGTTGTTGTGTTTACGCCTAATACATAACCGTTGAAATCATTAATATACTTTAAAGTGTTTTGCGTTCTGTCTGGCATTTCACTCTTAATTCTGTTGAATGAAGTTCCCCAGTTTAAGTCAATTTTGTCAGTGATTTTATGGGTTCCCAATAATTGATTAATCATCAATTTGTTTTGAGTATAGGTTCCTCTACGGATAAAACCATTGTCATCTTCTGCAAGGTCACGAATAAAACCTCTGTATTCATCATTTACTTGCGAAGAAGAGTTAACAAACAGGAAGTTATAATTGATTTTGTGGTCAGGATTTATACGGTAAGCCGCATTAAACATTCCTGTTGTATTGGTGTTATAAGAATAGGTTTTCTGGTCGAAAGATTTTAGCTTAGCTCCTTGGGCGCTCACACTTTGGTTAATTCCTTCTCTATAACTAAAACCATTAGCAAATCCGGCAGTTGCAAACAGACTTAGACGGCCTTCGTTTCCAATGTCGAATGATTTACCGGCCTTGAAGTTGGCATTTCCTCCATAGGGCGCTTCTTTTTCAGGAATCAGGCTGTTTTTAAAACTGTATGAGCCCAATGGGTTGTTTGGAAGGTCAGCATTCGAATATCCGAGCTTATTTGGTCCCTGCTGTAGTATGAAATTATCCTGTTTGATGGCATTGGTGTTTACAACAGAACCTAATTCTATTTCAAAAAGACCATTACCTTTGAAATCTTTAGAAATAATATCTACGTTACCGCCTGCAAAATCTCCAAAAATTCTAGGGTTGTAAACTTTGTCAATTGAAATATATTCTACGATATCAGTAGAAAAAAGATTCAAGGCGATGTTCTTTTTTTCCGGATCATTTGATGGAATAGGCAAACCATTCATTGATGTAGAATTGTAACGGTCACCTAAACCTCTGACAAAAATATTACCTGTACCTTCTTGTTTTGAAATTCCGGTAACTTTAGTAACTGCACCGGCCGCATCACTTACTCCTTTTCTTGAAAGTTCCTGTGCGCCAATGTTTTGCTTGATTTCAACTGCTTTTTGCTGTTCCATTAAAAGAGCGGTTTCTTTTTGTCTGCTCTGTACGGATTCAATCACTACGTCTTCCAGGGTAACGCTTCCGGAACTTAATGCCTTATTTATTGTTTTTGTTTCTCCGGCCTTAATCGTTACGGTCTCTTCCTGTGACTCATAACCTAAAAAGGCAAAAACCAGCACATGAGTTCCCGGCTTTACAGTTAAAGTATATTTCCCATCCATATCTGTTTGGGCTGCTGTGGTCGTTCCTTTAACTGTGACTGTTGCAAATGGCAACGTTTCGTTATTCAAATCCTTATCAGTAATTACTCCTGAAATCGTACTTTTGCTTTGTGCAAAACCAAGAGTGCTAAGCAATAAAGTAATGAATAATAGTTTAATTTTCATTTGTGTGTTGTTTAAATTTGCGCAAAGGAACGGTCGTTTTGTAAAGCTGATGTTAGCGACCTGTTACTTTTAAGTTTCAGGAACTTTACTAAATTGTTACGATATTAAATTACAGTTAACACATATAATCCTTTTGTTTTATATTTACATTTACAACCGCTAAACGCAAATTTTTTCCTAAAGATGAAAAAGAAAGATATTAAGATTTTATTGGTTGATGATGAGCAGGATATCCTGGAAATTGTAGGGTATAATCTTTCACAGGAAGGCTATCAGATTGTAACGGCCAGCAACGGGAAAGAGGCTATACTTAAAGCCAAAAAGGAGTTGCCGCACCTGATTATTATGGATGTGATGATGCCGGAAATGGATGGAATGGAAGCCTGTGAAAATATCAGAAAGCTGCCGGAACTGAGCAACGTAATCATTACTTTCCTGACAGCAAGAAGTGAAGACTATTCACAGGTTGCCGGGTTAGATGCCGGAGCAGATGACTATATTGCAAAACCTATCAAGCCAAAATTACTGGTGAGCAAAGTAAAATCATTGTTAAGAAGGCTAAAAGAGGAAGATCAGAATTCGGAAACCTTAAATGTAGGCGGTATCGAAATCAACAGAGAAGAATATAAGATTATCCAGGACGGAAAAGAAATCATATTGCCAAGAAAAGAATTTGAACTTTTCTATTTGTTAGCATCAAAACCTGGAAAAGTATTCAAGAGAGAGGAAATTCTGGACAAGGTTTGGGGCAACGAAGTTATCGTTGGCGGAAGAACAATTGATGTTCATATCCGTAAGTTAAGAGAGAAAATCGGAGAAGAACTGTTCAAAACCATTAAAGGAGTTGGCTATAAATTAGAAGTTTAATGTCCGTAAGTTTCAAGAGAACATACCGTTTTGCGGTAAAATCATCGCTGTATATTACTTTTTTCGCAACCGGAATGGTGGGAATACTGACCAGCGTGTTTTTTACTTTCTCTTGGAAATTCTGTCTCATTTTTGCCTTGGGCATTGCCATTTTTTCTTTCTTCGTTTTACAATACCGCGTAGAAAGATTTATTTACAGAAGAGTGAAAAAAATCTATGATGATGTTTCACTTCTTGAATCTACTAATTTCAGGTCACAGCCAATAACTACCGATATGGCTACGCTGACCAAACAGGTGAAAAAATTTGCCACCGACAAAAAACTCGAAATCGAAACCCTGAAAGTTCGTGAAGAATACCGAAGAGAATTTATCGGGAATGTTTCACATGAATTAAAAACGCCTTTGTTTACTGTTCAGGGATATCTTTCAACGCTTTTGGATGGCGGAATGAAAGACAAAACCATTCGTAAAAAATACCTTCAGCGTGCCGAGAAAGGAGTCGAAAGACTAATCTATATCGTGCAGGATTTGGATATGATTACCAAACTGGAAGCCGGTGAATTGAATTTAGTGAACACGCGATTTGATATTTTGGAAGTCATCCAGAATGTTTTCGATTTGTTGGAAATGAAAGCATCGGAGAAAAACATATTACTCATGTTCGATTTGAAATATGTGAAACCTATTTATGTATATGGCGACAAGGAAAAAATACAACAGGTAGTTACCAACCTTGTCGTCAATTCCATAAAATACGGTAAGGAAGACGGTACTACAGAAGTCAGTGTGGAAGACCTTGTCAACAATAAAGTCATTGTGCGTATTATGGATAATGGTGACGGTATTGAAAAACAGCACATTCCAAGACTTTTTGAGCGTTTTTACAGAATTGACAAAAGTGGTGCGAGAAGCGAAGGTGGCTCAGGTTTGGGACTTTCTATCGTAAAACATATTATTGAGGCCCACGACGAAAAAATCTATGTCGAGAGCCAGGTAGGCAAAGGTTCAGAATTCTCATTCACCCTCGAAAAGACAAAATAACTTATTCCAGGTTATTGCAGTCCCGAAATTTTTTAATCCTTTAAACAGGTCAATTTCCAGAAGATTTTCAATCTTGAAATCTTCTTGTCTGGCAAAAGGAACCAATCCTTCCTTCTTTAGTTTTTTGGCTAGATATTCCTGTTCGTATTGTCCGGGAGTTGGGATAAAAAAAGCTTTTTTGCCAAGCTGTGCGAGGTCCATAATTGTAGTGTAACCGGAACGGCACAGTACAATTTCACTTTCGTTAAATGTGTTTTCCAGCTGCTCCGTATTCATAAAGTTGTAATAAGTCACATTGCCTGCTTGCTCAATTTTTTGCTCAGGCTCAATTTTTCCTTTAATAAAAACTACTTTCCCTTTGAATTGTCCCATTTCCTGAGTTAGTTGGGCTTCCAGCATGCCGCGTTGCGGTTCTGGGCCGGATAGTATAACCATCAGATCGTATTTCTTATCCGTAGGCTTTCTGTGGAGCCGGCTTAAAGGACCAATGTATTTTATATTCTCTTCCGGATTCTCAAGATGGCCTAATTTTCCGGAAAGATTGGGTTTGGTTTCAACATCCGGAATCCAGCACTGGTTGAATTTTTTAATGATATGCTGATGTACCTTGCTGGAAATCCATGTCGTATTTCCCGTCAATACATTAAGCTGGTGTGTAATAAAAACAGAAGGTATTTTTTTGGAATACACCCCAAGCCTGTTGTCTGAAATGATTCCGGCAATATCATATTCATCAATCCATTGGCGGATAGTCTTTTTCTCCTGAAGAATGGCCTCAATCATTTTTGGAGAATTCTTAATCATTTTCCATTTAAAAAAAGCACCGTTCTTAGCATATTCAATGTGGTAAGATGGCAGTTCGAGGCTTTGCAGATGCGGAAACTCTTTTTGGAGCATTTGCAGCGCTACTCCATCCGAAGCTATAATCGGAGTATAACCGTTATTTTCAAGAGCTTCTATAATAGGAATGCATCTTGTGGCATGGCCCAGGCCCCAATTCAATGGAGCCACTAATATTTTTTTTGAAGACATGGCTTTTCGGTCCTGCTGTTAAAAGTTTAAAAATGGTCAATACTGTCTGGCTTCTGTATGGTAATTTTTCACCTTCTTAATTTCCTTAATCGGCAAAAAAGAACGAATTGTGATTGATAATAAAAGCCCGAATACTAGCTTCAAATCCCGAATTAAATTTCAGGCAAGATAAAAGTAATTCAGTTCATATATATTTCCTTAATTTTACCAAAATTTTAAATTAAGCCGTGGGAAGTAAAAATAAGCTAAAACGATTTAAAGAGAACGCCACTTTTGGTAATGTTTTTCAGCCAACCAGAGAAGAAGTAGTGGGTGGCGAATTTCCTTTGAAAGGAAAATGGAATACCTCTTTTTTTAAAAATGATAATCCGCTTGTTCTGGAATTAGGTTGTGGAAAGGGAGAATATTCCGTTGGATTGGCCGAAAAATATCCGAATAAAAACTTTATTGGAATCGATATCAAAGGAGCCCGTTTTTGGAGAGGTGCTAAGACTGCTGTGGAAGATGGAATGCAAAATGTGGCTTTTGTAAGGACACAGATTGAATTGATTGACCATATTTTTGGAGAAAATGAAGTAGATGAAATCTGGATTACATTCCCGGATCCGCAAATCAAATACAAGAGAACAAAGCACAGGATGACCAATTCGCAATTCCTGCAGCTTTATAAAAAAATATTAAAGCCGGATGGAGTCGTAAATCTGAAAACGGATAGTGAGTTCATGCACGGTTATACGCTTGGATTATTACATGGAGAAGGACATGAGGTTTTGTATTCGAATCATAACGTCTATAAAAACGAAGGCAGTCCGGAAGTGGTGACAAGCATCCAGACATTTTATGAGAAACAATATTTGGAAATTAATAAGGCAATTACCTATATTAGATTTAAAATAAAATAATATGGCAATTGCAATGGCGCTGTTGTGGGGGATTTTGCTATCCGCTGTTGGAATTGCTCTTCCGGGGCTGATAAACATGACGGCTGCTAAAATAAGCGTTCGTGATGGACGTACACGTGCAGTTTATTTTGCTGTGGGTGCCACAGTTGTTGTATTTTTTCAGACCTATATAGCCGTTGCATTTGCGAAATTTATAAACAGCAGACCGGATATTATTTACCTGCTTCAGGAAATAGGTCTGGTTTTGTTCGCATTGCTTACTATTTATTTTTTCTTTATTGCAAAAAAGCCAAAACTTAAAGAAGAAGATAGCAAAATAAGAACAAAAACAGGAAGGTTTTTCCTGGGAATGCTGTTGTCCGCTTTAAATTTTTTCCCAATACCGTATTATGTCTTTGTCAGTATTACTCTGGCGAATAACGGGTACTTGCAATTCACACCTACACTGATTTGGATGTTTGTACTTGGAGTTGTTGTAGGTTCCTTCTCAATTTTTTATATCTACATCGTTTTTTTTAAAAAAATAGAGCACAAGACCAATTGGATGATGGAAAATATGAATTACTTTTTAGGCTCCGTTACTGGGCTGGTTGCCATCATCAATCTGATCAAGATTTTTAGGAATTAAATTTTTCAGAAATGAAAGAAGAAAATTTTTTCCAAAAAGTGTATGAAGTCGCAAAACAAATCCCTTACGGAAGGGTTACTTCCTATGGCGCAATTGCAAAATATCTGGCTTCTTCAGGATCAGCGAGAATGGTGGGTTGGGCAATGAATGCCTCTCATAATAATGAGGATATTCCGGCACATAGGGTGGTGAACCGTGTTGGGCTTTTATCAGGAAAACATCACTTTGACGGTACCAATCTGATGCAGCAGCTTTTGGAAAATGAAGGCATTGAAGTTGTAGATAATCAAGTTGTGGATTTCGAAAAACATTTCTGGGATCCGGCAATTGAATTAAGATAAGAAAAAGGCGGGAAATTTCCCGCCTTTGTATTTTAAGATTCGTCGTTATTCTGCAACAGGAATTTATAAGCAAATCCGGCAAGAATCGCGCCCAGAATAGGAGCCGCCCAGAACAGCCATAATTGTGAAATATATTCACCTCCGGCAAAAAGAGCCTGAGAAGTTGATCTGGCCGGGTTTACAGAAGTATTCGTAATTGGAATACTGATGAGGTGAATCAGGGTGAGTCCAAGCCCGATTGCAACTCCGGCAAATTTTCCGTTTGCAAATCTATCCGTAGCACCAAGAATTATAATCAGAAAGAAAAAGGTGAGAAGAAGCTCTGCTATGAAAGCGGCTTCTAATGAATAGCCTTCAGGAGACAGGCTTCCAAAACCATTTGCTGCAAAAGCACCCGCTTTTGTTGCATCAATTGAAAAACCTTCTTTTCCGGAAGCAATTAAATATAAGACCGCTGCAGCTGCTATTCCTCCTGCTACTTGTGAAAGAATGTATGGCACCAGTTCTTTTCCTGAAAATCGGCCACCGGCCCAAAGACCAAATGAAACAGCCGGATTAAAATGTCCTCCAGAGATATGCCCAACAGCATAAGCCATTGTCAGTACTGTAAGTCCGAAAGCCAAAGCGACTCCGGCAAAACCAATTCCCAGATTTGGAATTCCCGCAGCATATAAAGCACTTCCGCATCCTCCAAAAACCAACCAAAACGTTCCAAAAAACTCAGCAAATAATTTTCTCATAAGTATAAATTATTAAGTTAATTAACACAAATTTATGATAAAAAACAAATTATTGTTAATTATTTTGAATTATTTGATTAAATTGTCGTAATAATTCTACAATAAACAAATTGTAAAGCTTGTTCGCCCATTATCATTACTATGGCTCAGGTAGCCGCCATGGGCCTCGATTATATTTTTTGATAACGTAAGACCAATACCTGCGCCTTCTTTGCGAGTTGTGAAAAAAGGGAGGAAAATTTTCTCTTCAATAGCCGGATCGACACCCGTTCCGGAATCGCATATCGTAATAAAAGTCCGGCCATTTTTTTCTTCAGAAACAATTTCAATTTCCTTTTTTTCTTTGCCTTCCAAAGCATAAATGCTGTTTGTTAGCAAGTTGATAAGAACCTGTTCGATTTGAAGCTTGTCGGCTTTAATTCGCCTGTTTGATTCAATTGTATTTTTTACGATAATATTTCCTTTCTTGAAAAGTGGCGCCATAACCTCTAAGGTGTTTTCAAGCAAAGGTTTTAGTTCTACTACTTCCTTGTCTGGTGTTGGAAGCATGGCGAGTTTGCGATAGCTTTCTACAAAATTCTGAAGGTGATCGCTTCTATGGATGATGGTCGTAACGCTCTGTCTGATGTCTTCTAAATCTTCCTTAGACAAAGATTCCTGCTGCATCAGTTCATTCAGGTTTTGTGTAAGAGAGCGGATTGGCGTGATAGAATTCATCAATTCATGCGAAATGACTTTCATCAGGTTAATCCAGGCTTCTTTTTCTTTTTTCTCAATTACTTTTTGTATGGAATCAAGCAATATAATATAATACTCTCTATCGAAAGTTTTTGTTTTGGAAGCTTGAAGGATGAAGGTTTGCGAAGCTTGTTTGCTTATACTGATTTGTAATGAGGTCTTGATTTCCTGAAAACTCCTTTCTTCAATAATGGTACAAAGCGAAGGCAACTGATTTTTTAAATAGTGCCATTTTGAAACTTTTGGTACCTGAAAATGATTCGAGAAATAATCATTCATCAAAAAAATGCTCCAGTCTTCATGTTCTTTTTCTAAAATCAATACTCCTGTTTCTATATTATTCAGGATAGAGCGATAAACCAAATCTTTAGACACCTGTTCGTTTTGTTTTACTTTCAGATTATCATAAAGTTTAAAAAGCGTTTTATAATTTTCAAAAGAAGCATGTTTTGAAAAATCGGCAGAAAAGTCATTGTTCAAAATAGCCTGTATTGTCTTGTCATAGAATAAAAATATATTTCTTATGGCAGAAAACAATTCCAATATAAGGATGAGAACCACCAAAAGCAGAAAGATTGAAGTATAAAACAGCCCTTTCTGAAATAAGAAAAAACAAATGGTGATGCCTGCCAGGATAGCGCAGAATCGCAATAATAGTGCTGTATTTCTATTCGGAGCCATTCGGATTGTCTATTTTATATTTTTCCATTCTTCTGTATAATGAGGCCCTGGAAAGGCCAAGCTCTTCGGCAGATTTGCTGATATTGAAATTGTTCTTTTGCAGTACTTTTTCAATGGCAGATTTTTCAACATCAGAAAGTTGAACGTCATCGTTACTTTCCGTTTTGGAAATAACATCCAAATCAAGATCGGAAACCGTAATCGTATTGTTTTCGCACAGGATAACAGCGCGTTCGATGCGGTTTTCCATTTCGCGTATATTTCCATTCCAGGAATGCCTTTCCATTTGTGCCAATGCGTTGTTGTCGAAAATAATTTCACTACGATCGTATTTTTCAATTATCCTGGCAAGCAGGAAATTGGCTAATGGAACAATATCGTCTTTTTGTTCGCGAAGCGGTGGCAGCGTGATTTCCATCGTATTGATCCTGTAGTAAAGGTCTTCCCTGAAATTCTTTTGGCTGACTTCCTGTTTGAGATCCATGTTGGTAGCCGTGATTATTCGAACGTCCAATTGTCTGGGTTTTGCTTCGCCCAAACGTGTCACCGATTTGTTTTGTATGACCTGCAGTAATTTTGCCTGCAATTGCAAAGGAACATTTCCTATTTCATCCAAGAAGATGGTTCCTTTTTGAGCCAGTTCGAATCTTCCGGGCGTATCATTTTTGGCATCGGTAAAAGCGCCTTTGGCATAACCAAAAAGTTCGCTTTCGAAAATATTATCGTTTAAGGAACCCAGGTCCACGTGAACAAAAGGAAGAGTATTTCGATTGGAATTTTGGTGGATATAATTCGCCAATACATACTTTCCTGTTCCGTTTTCCCCTAAAATTAAAACGTTGGCATCTGTTTTTGCTACTTTTTCCGCAAGGGAATACGCTTTCTGTATGCCGGAAGAACTTCCAATAAAAAAAGTGTCTTGTTTAGGGGCTTTTGCTGTTTTTTTCTTTTCTTTCCGGTTTTCTTCAACGGCAGCCTTTACGACCCCCAACAGTTTTTCATTGTCCCATGGTTTCAGAATATAGTCGAAAGCACCGGCTTTAAGACCTTCAACGGCCGTTTCTACCTTTCCAAAAGCAGTCATCAGAATTACTGTGGTCTGTGGTGAAAAAGTTTTGATTTCCTTTAAAAGATAAATTCCTTCCCTTCCGTCTTCAAAGCCTATTCTGTAATTCATGTCCAAAAGAATGACGTCAATTTGATTTTGGGACAGCGTATCCAATATGTTTTTAGGATTATTCAGCGTATAAATGGTTTCAAAATGCTTCTTGAGGACCATCCTCGAAGCAAATAAGATGTCTTCCTGGTCATCAATCACTAAAATTGTGGCTTGTGTTTTTTTCATCGACTGTTCGTTTTTGGACAAATAGTGTTCATTATCGGACACTTGAGATTTTGTTTAAAAAAGAAAAGCCTTATAATATAAGGTTTTGTAATTTTTAAAATTGTGGCACAAAATTGTTAGTTAGTTCCGCAAATAATTTGATATGGACACTATCGTTCCTCGTAAAAGTAGAAAAAATAAATACCTGTTAATTGGTTTGCCTCTTTTTTTATTGGCAGCCTATATTGTGTTTTCCTCTGTGACTAAAAAAAGAGGTTTGGATGTCAAAAAGGGAGAAATCACAATTAAGACAGTTGAGAATGCCAATTTTGAAGATTTTATTGTTTTTCAGGCAAAGGTAGAACCGCTCAACTCAATGTTGCTAAACGTAATTGAAGGTGGTTCTATCCAGGAAATTTTTGTAGGCAATGGCGATTTTGTACAAAAAGGACAGCCTTTGGCGCGATTGTATAACCCGAATACAGAATTAGGTTATATGACACAGGAAACATCTATGATTGAACAAATCAATAACCTCAATAAAGTAAAATTGGATTTGAGAAACCAGGAATTGAATCTTGCAAAAGACCTGGTGGCCATAGAACATGATTATCTGGATGCAAAAAGTTTGTATGAGCTGAATGAGAAACTGTTCAAAGAACAAATTCTTTCAAAAAATGAATGGGAAAAAACACAGGAAAATTTCAGGTTCCAAAAAGAACGAAAAAACATAATCCAGCAAAGTATCCAAAAAGAAAAACAGACGAACCAGATTCAGATTGCCCAGATTAACCAGTCGCAGGCAATCATACAGAAAAGCCTGAACATTCTTAGAAACAACAAAAAGAACTTTTTGGTTACGGCACCATTATCAGGGAGATTATCATCTTTTGAGCCGGTTTTGGGTAAAAATTATCTTGCCGGAGAAAGTATAGGGAAAATTGATGTCATGAAGGGATATAAATTGCTGGCAGATGTCGATGAGTTTTATCTTGAAAAAGTTTCGGAGGGCCAAAAAGGTGAAATTGAATACAAAGGAGAAATGGTTCAGGTAACGGTTTCGAAAGTAATTCCGGAGGTAAAAAACGGCCGGTTTCAGGTGGAACTTAATTTCATGAGTACGGAAAAACTGGATCTTAGGCAAGGCTTGAGTTTTGGAGTCAGACTGCTGCTTTCCGGAAAATCTAAAAGCACAGTGCTTTCAAAAGGTAGCTTTTATGAAGATACTTCAGGCAAATGGATTTTTGTTGTAGAAGGTGATAAGGCGATTCGAAAAGAAATTAGTCTGGGGAGAGAAAATCCATTATATTATGAAGTATTAGGGGGATTGAAAGCCGGTGATAAAGTGGTGACTTCATCTTACAAAGACTATAAAGAAATTGAAATTTTAAACTTTAAATAATTATGCAGAAATTTTTATTACTAGTAGCATTCCTGATCCTGAATTTTTTTCAGCTTTTTGCTCAGGAAAAAGGAACTAATAATCATATCAAGGCAGAAGGAACTCATTTTACGGAACCTGTAAAAGATAAAAAATGGGCCAATGAAAATGGAAATACTTATACAAAAGCAAGATATTCAGAATATGAAGGAGAAACTTTTGTGAAGATTACTGCCTCAAAAGATGCCAATACTTTGTTGAAATATGACATCAAAGTAAAAAAAGGAACATTGGAAATGAGGGTAGTAAATAGCCAGAATGAAGTATTGTTTCAAAAATCATTTTCTAAGGACGAAAAGGGAGAAACAGAAGTGTTGTTTCAGGAAAACCAGGAGTATAAAATCAAGTTCCTTGGGCAGCAGACAGCGGGATCGTATTTCTGCCAATGGATAGAAAAATAAATCATCATCAGTTTCAATCATCAATCAAAACGAACAATCAAAAAATCAAAAATCATGATCAAAATTCAAAACCTCTCAAAAGTATTCAGAACAGAAGAAGTAGAAACCAAAGCGCTTAATGAAATTTCATTAGAAGTAAAGCAAGGCGAATTTGTAACCATTATGGGAGCTTCAGGCTGCGGAAAATCAACATTGCTAAACATTGTCGGACTTTTAGACGATGTTACTTCAGGAAGTTATCAATTATTGGGGAAAGAAATCCGCGGGCTAAAAGAAAGTGAAAAATCAAAAATAAGAAAACAGAACATCGGTTTTGTTTTCCAGAATTTTAACCTGATTGATGAGCTTTCAGTATACGATAATATCGAATTGCCTCTGATTTACAATAATGTGAGTGCTTCGGAAAGAAAGAAAAAAGTAGAAGCGATGGCGGAACGTCTTGCCATTTCACACCGATTAAAACATTTCCCGCAACAGCTTTCAGGAGGACAACAGCAAAGGGTTGCTGTGGCAAGAGCGTTGATCAATGATCCTAAAATTATATTGGCTGATGAACCAACAGGTAACCTGGACAGTAAAAACGGAAATGAAGTGATGGAACTTCTGACCGATTTGCATGCCAATGGAGCCACGATTTTAATGGTTACCCACTCGGATTATGATGCTTCGTTTTCCCAAAAAACCATTTTGATGAAGGACGGTATAATACTTTCGGAAAAACTGAACAGCAGAAATGTGAACGTTTTACTGTAAGCAGTTTAAAATAAAGAAATAGGGTTTAATTATGAATCTCAAAAATTAGTATTATGCTAAAAAATTGGCTAAAAATATTTTTATATCAGATTAAAGACAACAAGATTTTTACAGCTCTAAATATCCTGGGGTTGAGTATGGGGATTGCAGGGTTGATTTTTGCCATTCTCTATTGGAATGATGAGCATTCCTATAACGAATGGAATCCTGATAAGGAAAGAATATTTCTTTCTATTTCTGATCTTGGCGAAGATATGCTTTGGGCTTCGAATGTAGCGGGGTTCGAACCTTATTTTAAAAATTACAAGGAACTGGAATCTTACTGCTATTTTAATACAGATTATGATGAGGATATGGTAAGCTATAAGGGGAAAAAAGAAACCCTGAAAATTACGGATGCCCAGAAAACTTTTTTCGAATTTTTTCCATTCGAATTTATAAAAGGGAGTCCTCAAAATGCTTTGGCAGACAATAACAGTGCGGCATTATCTGAAGAGGCGGCCCAAAAATTATTCAGAAATGAAGACCCAATAGGAAAAGAAGTTACCTATTCCGAAAAAAAGTATGTTGTAAGAGCAATATATAAAGTTCCGGGCAAGTCTTCCATGGCGCCGGACGTTATTATTAGCACAATCGATAGAAGATTGGAAGGAGACAGGACACAATGGGGGAATTTTAATTATGGACTGATGCTCAAATTAAAAAATCCTCAACAGACAGGGCCGGTGAAATTAAAATTAGAACAACTGCTGTATGAAAACAGGGAATTGAAATGGGCAAGAGAACAAGGAATTACTCCGGAACAATGGAGGGAGAAAAATAGAGAGGGTCATCTCTCTAAAATTATTTTGGAACCATTAACCGCAGCAAGATTACATGCCATCACAGAAAGTTATGGAGAAGGAAGGGGAAACTATCAATTCTTGTTGATAATGATGGGACTGTCTCTTTTAATCTTGACGCTTTCCATTGCAAATTATGTAAATCTGGCAACGGCAAATGCCATAAAAAGGGCAAAAGAAGTAGGTGTCCGAAAAATAATTGGAGCCACAAGAGGCAATATTGTCAAGCAATTTATTTTTGAAACAATGCTGATGGCAGGTTTTGCTATCTTGATTTCATTAGTAATTGTAGAGCTTTCCCTGCCTTATTACAATGAATTTTTGAATAAGAACCTGATTATCCATAGCGGACAGTTCTACCTGCAAATTCTTTTAATATTTGGTCTGGTGGTATTGCTGGCAGGTATCTTCCCGGCAGTATATGTCTCAAACTTTGAAACTTTAAAAGTATTGAAAGGCAATTTTGGAAGAAGCAAAAACGGAATCTGGCTCAGGAACGGCATGCTGATTCTGCAATTTGCCATCGCTTCTTTCTTTATTGTAGGGTCGTATATCGTTTACGAACAGGTTTCCTTTATGAACTCCAAAGATTTAGGATTCAAAGGAGATCAGGTTGTTCAGGTTAATTATAGAAATCCCTATGATTTTAAAGAAAAAGGATATTTGGAAAAAATAGTGCTGCGTTATGAAACAATCCGTCAGGAATTGTTGAAAATAAAAGGAGTAAGGCAGGTTTCGATTGGGTCTTTTGACTTTGGAGGTGGTGCCCAGGCTTCTTCGGGATATGAATATAACAGGAAACCTATCCAGGGCAGTAATATGGCAATCGATTTTGATTTTCTGGACATGATGAATATAAAACTGGCAAAAGGAAGAAACCTTTCTCCTTCGCTTTCAACAGATACGATAGAAAATATTCTGGTTAATGAAACCGCTTTACGCATGATGAATGAAAAGGATCCGATTGGTAAAGAAATCAATTGGAACGACAAAAAGCTAAAAATTGTGGGTATTGCAAAAGATTTCCATGTTAGTGGTCCTCAGGACCAAATTCCGCCAATGACGATTTTTCATTATAAAACCATTCCGTGGATGATTCAGAACGCACATCAGATTTTTGTAAAAATAGATGCGGAGCATATGGAAAGTGCGATGAAAGAAATTGAAAATTTCTGGATTAAGAAAGTAGATACGGAATACCCGTTTAAATATGATTTTGTAAACAAAAGTTACGCAAGGTCTTACCAGGCCTACGTGAACCAGAGAAATTTATTTTCATTGCTGAATTTTATCGTGATATTTATTGCGTTGTCCGGTTTGTTTGCCCTGGCTTCCTATTCCATCCAACGTAGAATGAAAGAAATAGCCATCCGAAAAACGCTGGGAGCAGAAACAAAGACCCTTCTGCAAGAGCTTTCCAAACAATATGTGGTTTTCTGTATTGCCGGTTTTCTGATTGCCCTGTTTCCTGTTTATTTTCTGCTAAACAAATGGCTTGAAAATTTTGCTTACCGCATTGATATTTCAATTGTTCCGTTTGTTGTAGGGTTTGTTGCGCTTTTATTGCTAATGCTGATTGTGGTATTGTCAAGAGCCTATCAGGCCACAAGAGTTAATGTCTTGAAATATCTGAAATATGAATAAGAAATTAATTTTGAGCTTGCTCCTAATTACTTCGGGCATTTTTGTTAATGGCCAGGAAAACTCCTGGTCATTGCAAAAGTGTTTTGATACGGCTTCGCAAAATAATATCGATATAAAAATCAAGCAGCTCGAAATCAACAGGGCCAAAAAGCTGTATACGCATCCGCTTTTGGAACTTTTTCCAACAGTAAATCTCGTAGGCAATCATAGTTATAATTTTGGTTCGACTATTGACCCAAGTACCAACAACAGGGTGAGTTCTGATATCCAATACGACAACATGAGTTTAGCAGCCAATGTGAACCTTTTAAATTTTGGAAATCTGGCAACTGCCCAAAGAGATAAGATAAACATAGAATTGGCCCAGGCAGACAAAGAAGTAATAGAATACGAATACAAGCTGCAATTACTGGAAAAATATTTTGATGCCTTGTTTTCACAGGAATTGGTCAAAATTCAAAAAGAGCAGATACAAAATACCACCTTTAACTTAGAGCGTATTAAAAAAGAAGTTGAAATTGGCAATAAGCCCGAAAGTGATCTGTATGATATCCAACTCAGTTTTTCGCAAGATGAAAAAGGTTTACTTGAGGCAGTGCAGTTATTTGAAACCCAAAAATTACAACTTTTTCAACTGATGAACTTTGCGATAGAAAATCTGGAAGCCGTAACTTTTGAAGTCTATCTTGCTGAAGAAACAGAACCGGTAGATAAATCGGTTTTTAAAAATCCAAAAATCGAATATGCTGAATTATCGTATAAAAGGTCCAAAAAAGAAATTTCAATATTAAGATCAGACAATCTTCCTTCCATTTCAGGATATTATAGCCTTTCGACATTTTATTCTTCGCCCATAAATCAACCCAATGAGAATATGCCAAGTTTCAAATCCCAATTTGATGATAATAAAAATCACGAAGTAGGGCTAAGACTCAATATTCCGGTATTCAACGGATTTAAGAGAAACAGGCAGATTACCGCATCAAAAATTGAAGCGGAAAAAGTCAAATTGGTTTCGGAACAGGAAAAAATCAGAATACAGCAACAGGTGGAATTGGAAACAACCCGGAAAAAACAATACATGCAGCTCGCTTCTAACCTGCAGAATACATTGAAATATGCCAAAGAATCATTCAGAACTACGCAGGCAAAATTCACCAGTGGAAAAGTAGATGCCGTGATTTATACATCGGTAAAAAACCAATTGCTGTCTTCAGAATATGATTTCCTGAAGAATAATTTACTCGTACAGTATGCTTCTCTGAAGATTAACCTAATCCAAAAAAACGAATTGTAATTACTTTTCAAAGCAATAACCCGCTTAGTCCAAATTCGTCTATCAAACCATAAACTTTTTCAATCTATTAACTTTACATTACAAAGTTTTCATGCTATCTTTGCAATTTAAAATCAGTCTAATTTAAAGGCTTGAAAAAGAGAGCTATACAAAAATGAAAATAGATAGGAAAGAAGTTCTTAAAGCATTGGAAACTATTACCATTGCTGGGGAAGGTAAAAATATGGTAGAAAGCGGAGCAGTTCAGAATGTACTTACTTTTGGAGACGAAGTAGTAGTAGAGCTTACGCTTGCGACACCGGCACTACACATTAAAAAGCGTGCAGAAGCTGACATCATCAAAACAATACATGAAAAGGTTTCTACAGAAGCCAAAGTAAAAGTCAACATCAAGGTTGAAACACCTGAAAAGCCTGAAATCAAAGGAAAATCCATTCCGGGTATCAAAAACATTATTGCCGTAGCTTCCGGTAAAGGAGGCGTTGGAAAATCAACGGTTACTGCAAACCTGGCAGTAACATTGGCAAAAATGGGCTTTAATGTAGGGGTACTTGATGCAGATATTTATGGTCCGTCAATGCCTATTATGTTTGACGTAGAATCCGAAAAACCAATTTCGGTTACCGTTGATGGAAAATCTAAAATGAAACCTATCGAAAGCTATGAAGTCAAAATTCTTTCAATCGGGTTTTTCACAGCACCAAGTCAGGCTGTAATCTGGAGAGGGCCTATGGCGTCAAAAGCGTTGAACCAGATGATTTTTGATGCGGACTGGGGAGAATTGGATTTTATGCTAATCGATTTGCCACCAGGAACAGGTGACATTCACTTATCAATCGTTCAGTCATTGCCAATAACTGGGGCAGTTGTAGTGAGTACTCCACAAGCTGTAGCATTGGCAGATGCAAAAAAAGGAGTAGCCATGTTCCAATCCGATTCAATCAATGTTCCTGTCTTGGGAATTATTGAAAATATGGCCTATTTTACACCTGAAGAACTACCTGAAAATAAATATTATATCTTTGGAAAAGAAGGAGCTAAGAATCTTGCGCAAGATTTGGAAGTTCCGTTTTTGGGAGAAGTTCCAATCGTACAGTCTATCCGCGAAGCGGGAGATTATGGACGTCCGGCTGCCTTGCAAACGGCTTCTCCTTTGGAAAAAGTTTTTGAAGATATTGCCAGAAACGTAGTTCAGGAAACAGTATATAGAAATGAAAACCTGCCACCTTCTGAAGCCGTAAAAATTACGACAATGGCGGGATGCTCGGCAGTAAAAAAATAAGACATTTAGAAGGTTTTGGATACGATTCCTAATTTGTCCGGAAACTAAAATCTAGTTTGTCCCAAAAAAACAAGATTATGACAACAGAAGAAATTAAATTAAACGTAGAGAAGGCATTGGATGAAATTCGTCCGTTTCTTGAGTCAGACGGAGGAAATATTTCACTCATTGAAATAGAAGATGACAAACATGTCAAGGTTCGTCTTGAAGGAGCCTGTGTTGGTTGCAGTGTGAACCAGATGACATTAAAGGCCGGCGTTGAAACTACTATAAAAAAATACGCTCCGCAGATTGAAACTGTGGTGAATGTAGCCTAAAATATAAACTTTGCGTCAGGGAGTATTTCCAATATTTCCTGGCTTTTTATTGTAATCTCATACAGATTGCAATACTGTCCTGCGTTTAGGACAATATGTTTCCGGTAGCTACCAGGCCACGGTGACATGATATTTATCATACAAAATGACTCTTGGTTTCCTGAATTTTGTATCAGAAACTTAGAACCCTCAGAATTTTTAAAAAATGATTGAAACAGATATACTAATAATCGGTGCCGGACCCACAGGTCTGTTTACCGTTTTTGAAGCAGGACTGCTAAAACTAAAATGCCACATTATTGATGCCCTGCCTCAGCCCGGCGGACAGTTGGCAGAACTTTATCCTAAAAAACCCATCTTCGATATTCCAGGCTATCCATCTGTATTGGCAGGTGATTTAGTTACTAACCTTATGGAGCAAATCAAACAGTTTCAACCCGGATTTACATTGAATGAAAAGGCAGAAACTATTGAAAAGCAGGAAGACGGAACTTTTATTGTAACTACAGATAAAGGAACGGCACATCATTGCAAAGCCGTTGCAATTGCCGGTGGTTTGGGAAGCTTCGAGCCTAGAAAACCTTTGATTGAAGATATTGAATTCTATGAAGATAAAGGAGTTGAATATTTTGTAAAAGACCCGGAACTGTTCAGGGACAAAAGAATAGTAATTGCCGGTGGAGGAGATTCTGCTCTGGACTGGAGTATTTTTCTGGCCAATGTTGCTTCAGAAGTTACGCTTATCCATAGAAGAAATGAGTTCCGCGGGGCATTGGATTCTGTAGAAAAAGTACAGGAACTAAAACATGCAGGGAAAATCCGTTTGATAACTCCGGCTGAAGTTACCGGATTAAACGGGGCAGAACATCTGGAATCGATTGATATTGATGAAAATGGAGCACACAGAAATATCAAAACAGACTATTTTATCCCGCTTTTTGGATTATCACCTAAATTAGGAGCGATAGCCAACTGGGGCCTTGAAATTGAAAAAAATGCTATTAAAGTAGATAACTCATTGGATTATCAAACCAATATTGAAGGAATTTATGCTATTGGTGATGTCAATACTTATCCCGGCAAATTAAAGCTGATTCTTTGCGGTTTCCATGAAGCTACGCTGATGTGCCAGAGCGTTTACAATAAATTAAATCCGGGTAAAAAATATGTACTGAAATATACGACTGTTTCTGGCGTAGACGGATTTGACGGAACAAGAAAAGAAGCTGAAAAGGCGGTCGTGAAATCGATAGATTAATCACGCGGCATTATCAAATACAAAATGGATGTTACTATCAAAATAACTGATCGGGAAGGGACTTTACACGAAGTCCAGGCACCGACAGACATGAATATGAATATTATGGAACTGGTTCGTGCTTATGAACTGGCTCCGGAAGGGACCATTGGAGTTTGCGGAGGCATGGCTATGTGTGCTTCCTGCCAGTGTTATGTCCTTAATGATGTTGCACTTCCTGAAATGGGCGATGATGAAGAAGCCATGCTTTCAGAAGCTTTTTTTGTCAGGTCCAACAGCCGTCTTGGCTGTCAGATTCACATTACGGAAGAATTGGACGGACTGGAAATAGAATTAGCTCCGGAATATTAAAATAAAAAAAAGCCTTCGGAAGAAGGCTTTTTTTATTATGAGTGAACCACATTAGTTCTTAACAAACTGTAAAGTTTTTGTTTCATTACCTTTTGTAAATCGAATCATATAAATTCCGGTAGCATAATTTGAAGTATCTACTTTTAAGTTTCCTTCGCTAACAGACGTAGTTTGTTGGATAGCTTGTCCTAGGCTATTGTAAATTGTATAGCTGTCAGGAGTTTTAGAGCTGTCAGATACTGCAATGTTTAATACATCATTAGCAGGGTTTGGATATAGTTTTATTCCCTGTAATAATTCAAATGATGGATTGCTTAATGGTGGCTGACATGCTGTTGAAGTAGTTAAGGATCTTCTTCTAGGAGAATTTTGCATTACGGCCATCATCCTAGCTTTTTGATCTAAAGTGAAGATGTTCATACAGGTATCGTTAGAATAATCCATATAGTTTTCTGTCATGTCTTTGCCTGGAGCGGCTGAGCATGTATCATAATCCTGAGAACAGTCGTAATGCTCAGTAGTGGCAGCCGGAGTGTCTGGACAATAATCTTGCCAGCTATCAGTAGCATTTACAGTGCAAGATGAGTTATCTCCCCAAATGTGTCTTAAACCTAAAAAATGCCCTGTTTCATGTGTGGTGGTTCTACCTTTGTTAATGCTTGGAAAATAAGTTCCTCCGGCTCCGGAAAAATCTGATGAACCAAAAGCTCTCCAATCAATAATTACTCCGTCCGTGTCAGCGGTATAAGGTCCTTGTAATCCCTGTAATCCTGAACTTCCAGGGAATTGAGCATAACCTAGGACACCATCTAAATCATATCCAAATTGGCATACCCAAATATTATAATATTTTGAAGAGTCCCATATAGTTTGTGGTTTTAATATGGTTTCAACACTATCTTCATCCCATTGCGAAACTCCAAGATTAACCCTATGAATACCTGTTGTAGGATTTCCATTTGGATCTACTTGCGCCATACAGAATTGAATTTCGACATCCGCTCCTATAGGATTTGTATTGTATCCCGGTGTTCCAATCATTTTTCGAAAATCCTGGTTTAGGACAGTAATTTGAGAAAGAATTCTGGCATCAGTAATATTCATCCCATTATTACTTATGTTTTGTCCGTTATGTATAACGTGGACAACAACTGGGATAGTAATTACTGCATTTGTTCCTTCAGTACCTCGTCTTGCTAATAATTTTGATTTAACAGCTTCTGCTTTAGGAGCAAGCCATTCTTCAAATTCTTGAGTTGTAGCTCTCTTACTCTCTTTTTCTTGCAGGAATGATTCGTATTCAGAAGAAACACATCTGATTATTCCCGTAGTAGGGTTAACACTTTGAACTTTTCTTCCAAAGACATGCGGTGTATTTTGTGCAAAGGCTGAAAAACCGATAAGGCCAAGGCACAAAAAATGTGTAATTTTTTTCATGGAAATATGAAAATTGGAAATTAATAATTATGTGATATTTTTTTACTTATCTTAAAGATAAACAAGCGCGCTAAGTTATAAATATCTTGGAATTTTAAAGTTAAATTTTCGAAATAATCTAAAATAAATCTAAATAATCGATAAAAAACAGATTGGGTTTTAAAGAATTATAAGAATTTACTGCAAATAGATTGTATAGCGAGTTATTAAGCTAATTCTGCTTTCATTGAAATTTGTTCTTCAATAGCATCCCAAAGACCAATTCTTTTTTCCAATGCCTGAACAGATACTTCTTCCACTTCCTGCCATCTCAATTCGTCGTTGTTGCATAGCTCTTCAATCATTTGCATGGCCATAGGACCATGCTCATCAGCATCGAGCTCAATGTGCCTTTCAAAATAATAAATCAGTTTCTGTAAGTCGGCATTTGGAAAGTTTTCCTGAAAATTCCTCAATATTTCTGTGAACATAGAAGGAATGAGGTCTTCCCTTCCAAAAGTAAAAGCGGCGGCAATCTCATGAGGCTTGCCTTCATCAATAACACGAAAGGTAAAGTCCAGGAAATTTTTGATTTTCGGATGCAGTTCGCTTTTTTTTATCGAAACAAAAATATTATGGGTTGTGATAACATTTTCTAAAAAACTCTGAATTTCCGAAATATTTGCACCGCAATCTTTCATCGCGTCAATATACATTTCGTAATGGCTCTGTCTTTTTCCGTCCAGAGTTAAATCGGTTTCTTCGGCCAAAACAATCTCGTTAATCAGGTAACGGATTTCGGGATTCCCAACAGGCAACCATGGCGTAGTTGTAGAAGTTAATTTGGACTGTAATGCTTTTAAAAGTGACATAAAATCCCAAACGGCATATACATGGCATTCCAGAAATCTTCGTAAGTCTTCCAGATTTTGTATCTTTTTATACAATGGGTGGTTTAATAAAATGTCCTTTTGTGGCTGAATGCGGGCGTTAATAGTGTCAATATTCATGATGGAGGGATTTTTACAAATGTAAAAAAGCTTCCCGTTATAGAGAAGCTTTTTAAGATACTTTAATATTTGTTTACTATTTAAATGCAGGAATTCCGGTAATGTCCATTCCTGTAATTAATAAGTGTATATCGTGGGTTCCTTCATAAGTAATAACAGATTCTAAATTCATCATGTGCCTCATAATTGAATATTCGCCTGTAATACCCATACCGCCCAGAATTTGTCTTGCTTCTCTGGCAATATTGATTGCCATGTCCACATTATTTCTTTTCGCCATAGAGATTTGCGCTGAAGTTGCTTTTCCTTCATTTCTCAAAACACCTAATCTCCAGGTTAATAATTGTGCTTTGGTAATTTCGGTAATCATTTCAGCCAGTTTCTTTTGCTGTAATTGAGTTCCGGCAATAGGTTTGTCAAACTGGATTCTTTCTTTAGCATAACGAAGGGCTGTGTCATAGCAATCCATTGCAGCGCCAATAGCGCCCCATGCAATACCGTAACGTGCAGAATCCAAACATCCTAGTGGAGCTCCAAGACCAGATTTATTAGGTAGTAAATTTTCTTTAGGAACTTTTACATTGTCAAAAATCAATTCACCTGTCGCAGAAGCACGAAGTGACCATTTGTTGTGTGTTTCAGGAGTTGTAAATCCTTCCATACCTCTTTCTACAATCAAACCGTGTATTCTTCCGGCTTCGTCTTTTGCCCAAACTACTGCGATATCAGCAAAAGGAGCATTAGAGATCCACATTTTAGCACCGTTTAATAAATAATGGTCACCCTTATCTTTGAAATTAGTAACCATTCCGCCCGGGTTTGAACCGAAATCAGGTTCCGTAAGACCGAAACATCCGATAAATTCACCGGAAGCCAGTTTTGGTAAATATTTCATTCTTTGCTCCTCATTTCCGTATTTCCAAATAGGATACATAACCAACGAAGATTGTACTGAAGCAGTAGAGCGAACACCGGAATCACCTCTTTCGATTTCCTGCATAATCAAGCCATACGAAATCTGGTCTAGGCCGGCACCACCGTATTCTTCTGGAATGTATGGACCAAAAGCACCAATTTCTGCCAAACCATTAATGATTTGGTTCGGAAATTCAGCTTTTTGAGCATACTCTTCAATGATTGGAGATACTTCACGTTTTACCCATTCGCGGGCAGCGTCGCGTACCATTTTGTGTTCGTCAGACAATAATTCGTCTAAAAGGTAATAATCTGGAGCTTGGAAAAGATCGGGTCTCATTATTTTTATCATTTCGATAGCCGGGCTATCTGTTTTTACTGTTTTTTGTTTTATTCCGAAAACGTTTGCAAACTTACATAAAGAATTGCAACAAAACAATCAGCAAATGTTAGAAAGTGTTGCTGTAATTTTTAAGAAAGCTTCAGATAATTGCGTTTTTGATAAAAAATGCGATATAAACTTAAAAGAATCTATCCGGGTTAAATTATTTTTTGCTACATTTATCTTACAGTTTTATTTTGAACATGCAGAGAATGAATATCTTAAGATAAAAGACATAAAGCCCAAATGTCTTTAAGTGATTGGGTCGATTTTCATAATTTTTAAACCTACAGATTATGTTAGAAAACATTTTGAAATTAGAAGGTGTTCACAAGTTAAGCAACGGTGAACAGAAAACCATTAAAGGTAACGGAGCAATCAGAGGAGGCGGTAATGATATTATCGCATGCGTTTGTCCGGGAACCGGAAATATAGTTGTTGGACACGCAGATAGCTGCGAGGTTTTGACAAAGCTCCTTTGCCCTCAGGATTCATAGCAAAGAAACAACAGTATACATTAGTCTATTGCTTATTTTAAGTAATAGACTTTTTTATTTTTACCGGCTTTCGAAAAGCAGGTATTACATTTTTAAATAAAAATCTTTTGTAAGATGGATGTATTCCGGAGTGTAGTTGTGGCGGGAGATTTCAATAACCAATTCGTCGGTTGGGAAATTTTCAGAATAATGCCTGCTAAAAGCCAACAGGCTTCTTTTGATTTCTGAAGTTGGTGTTCCTTTTACACGGGTAATTTTTACAGGAAATAAATCAAAATCCCTTACCAAAGCAATAAATTTTTCTTCTTCCTTATAGGGTAAGATAACGGCAAAAATTCCATTCTTGGAAAGTAAGAAACCGGCAGCTTCTGCTAAATCTTCAAAGGGAAGGGCATCGGCAAAACGTGCCAAATCACGCTGATCGTTTCCTGAAGAATAATCTTCCGTATAAAATGGCGGATTTGAAACAATCAGGTCATATTCGTCTTCCGGTTCTTCCATAAATTCGTCCAATGCGGCATGAAAACAAAACAATCGGTCGGACCAGGGAGAATTTTCGAAATTCTCTACAGCCTGTTCATAAGCATCTTCATCGATTTCAAAAGCATCGATCTGTTCAGCATGGCTTCTTTGGGCAATCATCAGGGAAATGATTCCGGTGCCTGTTCCAATATCCAAAACATTAAATGGATTGTGTTCAATGGGAGCCCATGCGCCTAGTAATACACCGTCGGTTCCTATTTTCATGGCACAATGGTCTTGCTCTACTGAAAATTGTTTGAATTGGAAAGGCATTGTGAGGAGTTAAGATATAGACCGAAATGATTAGAGATACATTTCAATTAGTCCTTCCGGCAGGTCCATAATTACTTTTTTGTTATCGCGGTCGATTGAAATCAGGAAATGGTCAATCATCGGAATCAGAATTTCTTTATCGCCATCAAGAACTTCAAATAGCGGTTGGGCTGTTGAGTCATTAATGGATTGGATTTTTCCAACAACACCTAAGCGTTTGTCTTCTATTTCAAAGCCAATCACTTCGTGGAAATAAAATTTGTTGCCTTCCAGTTTTGGCAGCATTTCTAAAGGAAGATAAATTGCATTCCCGATAAGCTCATCGGCTGCGTCTTCTGTATTGATGTCTTCAAAACGGACCCGAAGCAGGTCGTTTTTATGAAGCGAACTGTTTTCAATAAAAAAAGGAACCAGATGTTTGCCGCACTCGACAAACACTGATTCCAGATTTTCGTATAACTCAGGCTCATCAGTGTCTAAATAAACAAGGACTTCACCTTTAAAACTGAATTTTTTCGCGATTTTACCTAAATAGAAACACTCTTCTTTACGCATTATCGCATCAAAATTAAGCTTGAGTTTCTTCGTTGTTTTCTTCTGCAGCAGGAGCTTCTTCAGTTGATGCTTCAACTTCAGTAACTTCTTCTTCAACAACAGCAGCTTCCTCTTCAGCTTTAGCAGCTTCAAGTTCAGCTTGCTTTGCAGCAGCGATACGATCCTCGTTTACTTTTTTCTCAGCAGCAAGAGCTTTAGCTTTTGCATCTGCTTTAGAAGTAGAAAGGTTCTCTTTTTTCGCATTTACTTTTCCAGCTTTTTCATCTAGCCATTTAGCTAGTTTCTCATCAGCTTGCTCTTGAGTTAAAGCTCCTTTACGAACTCCTCCGTCAAGGTGGTGCTTCAATAAAGCTCCTTTGTAAGAAAGGATAGCTCTCGCAGTGTCAGTTGGCTGAGCACCATTGTGCAACCATTTAACAGCACTATCAAGATTCAAATCGATAGTTGCAGGGTTAGTAGTTGGATTGTAAGTTCCGATTTTTTCAAGGAATTTACCATCTCTTTTTGAGCGTGCATCTGCCGCTACTACCCAGTAAAAAGGTTTTCCTTTTTTACCGTGTCTTTGTAATCTAATTTTTACAGACATAATCTAAATGATTAAATTGAGGTACTCGACCTCTGTTAATTAAGGGTGCAAATATACAAAAGTTTGTGATACAAATTATTCCGCGTTTAAAATTTGTCATTTTTTATATTTTGAAATCCGGACGTTTTACGATTTTGGTGTTATTTTTTTAATTTTCATTAGCATATATGCTATAAAAAACTATTTTTGTCGATGTAAAAATGATTATCCATAGCTATCAATAATAAATATGAAAAAGATCTTATCGCTTTTAATGCTTGTGGCTGTTTTTATGTCTTGTGAAGACGATGCTACTTTCAATAATCCATCCGTTCAGGGTAAAAAAGACAATGTTAGATGGAGGGCTTCAAGTTCCTATGCAACGATTACAGGAGGAGTGTTGACCGTTTATGGAAATACACCATTTGAAACGCTAACACTTACTACGGCATCTATTGCGCCGGGAACTTATACTTTGGGAGTAAACAGTGCAAACAAAGCAACCTATACTTATGAGGCAGACGGTGTTACTTCTGTATATGCTACAGGAACAGGAGTAGGAGATGGTCAAATCAAAATTGAACAAAGTCCGGAAGGAACCGTAACGGGAACTTTTTATTTTAATGCGCCTTCTACAACGGCAGATCCTATTGGAGCGCCGGTAGTGAATTACCAGGAAGGTCATTTCTACAGAGTGCCAATCCAAACCGCACCATAAAAAATAACTTACAGAATATAAATCCTGGCCTTGGCCGGGATTTTTTGTTTTAAGTTTTTAGGAAAAGATTCATAGATAAGCACTGTTGTCCAAACCCTAAAATAACGTATTTTTGTAATCTGCGTTTTTGGGATTTTTCAAAAATATAAAACCTTAACAATTAGCCATGTACTTAATATTCGATACCGAAACAACCGGATTGCCAAAGCGTTGGGATGCTCCCATAACAGATACAAACAATTGGCCTCGCTGTATTCAGATAGCCTGGCAGTTGCATGATGAAATGGGAAATCTGATTGAAAGCCAGGATTACCTTGTGAAGCCGGAAGGTTTTAATATTCCCTATGATGCGGAAAGAATCCACGGAATTTCTACAGAACTGGCAGCGGAAAGAGGAATAGGACTTTCTGAGGTGCTTGAGAAGTTTAATATTGCGCTTTCAAAATCGAAATTTATTGTCGGGCAAAACGTTGGCTTTGATGTCAATATCATGGGTTGCGAATTTTACCGTTTTGGAGTAGCATCTAAAATGGCCGAAATGCCCGTATTAGATACCTGTACAGAATATACGGCGGAACTTTTAAAATTACCGGGAGGAAGAGGAGGAAAATTCAAACTGCCAACACTGACGGAATTGCATCAGTTTTTGTTCAATCAGCCTTTTGCTGAAGCACACAACGCAACTGCTGACGTTGAAGCGACTACACGTTGTTTCTTAGAGCTGATCAGAAGGGAAGCTTTTACCAAAGAACAGCTTGACGTACCGGCAGATTATTTTAGAAGGTTCAATGAAAACAATCCGAAAGAGATTCAGCTCATCGGATTAAAGCACATCAACCTGAAACAGGCATCTGATGAAGTGCGTGCCCGTTTGCAAAAAGCTACTGATGAGGCCCAGAAAAAGCAGACGGCAGAAAACACTATTTCTTTAACAGATGTTGATTTCGTACATCTGCACAACCATACGCAGTTTTCTGTATTACAATCCACAATTAGTATTGGCGACCTGGTTAAGGCTGCAGCTAAGCATAAAATGCCGGCCGTTGCCATGACAGACCATGCTAACCTAATGGGAGCTTTCCATTTTGTGCGTGACGTACTGAACCATAATAAAGCCGCAAAAGCAAAAAACCAATCGCTCATTGATAATGGTGAAGAACCAACAGAGGTTTTGATGAAACCAATAGTGGGTTGCGAGTTTTTTGTCTGTGAAGATCATCTCGACCGTACCCGAAAGGATAATGGCTATCAGGTCGTTTTGCTGGCAAAGAATAAAAACGGTTATCATAACCTGGCCAAAATGTCTTCGATAGCCTATACCAAAGGTTTTTATTATGTGCCAAGGATAGATAAAGAAGTCATAAAACAATACAAAGAAGATATAATTGTCTTGTCAGGTAACCTTTATGGCGAAATACCGAGCAAGATTCTGAATATTGGTGAACATCAGGCAGAGGAAGCTTTGCTTTGGTGGAAACAGGAATTTGGCGAAGACTGCTATATCGAGCTCATGCGCCACAATCAGGAAGATGAAAACCGTGTAAATACGACTTTGATTTCTTTAGCGAGAAAACACGACCTGAAATTAGTGGCAACCAATAACATTTTCTATATCGACAAGGAAGATGCCAATGCACATGATATCCTTCTTTGTGTCCGTGACGGTGAAAAACAATCCACACCGGTAGGACGTGGTCGAGGCTATCGATATGGAATGCCTAATAAAGAATATTATTTTAAGTCGGGAGAAGAAATGAAGGCGCTTTTTGCTGACCTCCCGGAAGCCATATACAATATTCAGGAAATAGTTGAGAAAATAGAAATATTCGATTTGGCACGTGAAGTATTGCTTCCAAAATTTGATATTCCTGAACAATTCATTGTTCCTGAGGATGAAATCGACGGAGGTAAAAGAGGTGAAAATCTCTATCTGAAACACCTCACTTATGAAGGAGCCAAGAGAAGATATAAAGAAATAACACCTGAAATCCAGGAGCGTCTGGATTTTGAATTGCAGACGATTGAAAAGACGGGTTATCCGGGTTACTTCCTGATTGTGCAGGATTTTATTGCCGAAGCGAGAAAGCTGGATGTTTCTGTAGGTCCTGGCCGAGGTTCGGCTGCAGGTTCTGTTGTGGCTTACTGTTTGGGAATTACCAATATCGACCCGATGCTTTATGATTTGCTTTTTGAGCGTTTTCTAAATCCGGATCGTGTGTCCATGCCCGATATCGATATCGATTTTGATGACGAAGGACGTGGTCGTGTAATGGATTATGTTATCAATAAATATGGTTCCAATCAGGTAGCGCAGATTATTACTTATGGAACCATGGCGGCAAAATCTTCAATCAGGGATACGGCCCGTGTTTTGGATTTACCGCTGTTTGAAGCGGATAAGATTGCCAAGCTTATCCCGATGAACCTCAATCTGGCGAAGATATTTACTTTTGATAACGAACAGCTTAAAAAGGCGCTTCGTGCCGAAGAATTTGATAAAGTACAGGAGCTTATAGCGCTTGCAAATGCAGGAGATTTGGGAGGAGAAGCAATTACTCAGGCAAAATTATTGGAAGGAAATCTCCGAAATACGGGAATCCATGCCTGTGGCGTTATTATCACGCCAGACGATATTACAAATTTCGTCCCGGTTTCTACGGCAAAAGATTCGGATTTGTATGTAACGCAATTTGATAACTCAGTAGTAGAAAGTGCAGGTCTGCTAAAAATGGACTTCCTGGGTCTGAAGACCCTGACACTTATAAAAGATACCGTAAAACTGGTAAAATACAGAACGGGAATTGAACTGGATCCTGATGCTTTTCCGATTGATGATGTCAAGACGTATGAGCTTTTCCAAAGAGGAGAAACGGTTGGGATTTTCCAATACGAATCGGTTGGGATGCAGAAATACATGAAAGACCTGAAGCCAACGGTTTTTGGTGATTTGATTGCAATGAACGCATTGTATCGTCCGGGACCATTGGAATATATTCCGAGTTTCGTACGAAGAAAAAACGGGGAAGAAGAAATCGTCTATGACCTTGAAGCCTGCGAAGAATACCTGAAAGATACTTACGGAATTACGGTATATCAGGAGCAGGTAATGCTTTTGTCGCAAAAGTTGGCGAATTTTTCCAAAGGTGATGCCGACGTCTTGCGTAAGGCAATGGGTAAAAAGCAGAAAGACGTTCTGGATAAGATGAAATCCAAATTCATTAACCAGGCAGTTGCTAATGGCCATCCGGCAGATAAGCTTGAAAAAATATGGAAAGATTGGGAAGCCTTTGCACAATATGCGTTTAATAAATCGCACTCCACCTGCTATGCCTGGATTGCCTACCAGACGGCTTATTTAAAAGCACATTATCCTGCAGAATATATGGCGGCGGTGCTTTCCAACAACATGAACGACATCAAACAGGTTTCGTTTTTCATGGAAGAATGTAAACGTATGGGATTGCAGGTTCTTGGACCCGATGTTAATGAATCGTTCTATAAGTTTACGGTAAATGAAAATTATGCTGTCCGTTTTGGAATGGGAGCCATCAAGGGTGTTGGAATGGGAGCCGTACAGACTATTGTAGAAAACAGAAAAGAAGGAAAATACAAATCGATTTTTGATTTGGCAAAACGTATTGATTTGCGTGCCGCCAACAAAAAAGCATTTGAAAACCTGGCTCTTGCAGGAGGATTCGATTGCTTTACGGCACATCGTGCCCAATATTTCCATGATGAAGGCGATGGAATTACGTTTTTGGAAAAGGCCATGCGCTACGGTTCAAAGTTTCAGGAAAATGAAAACTCTTCGCAAGTAAGTCTTTTTGGAGAAACAAGCGACGTGCAGATTCCGGAACCGGTCATACCTCCGTGTGAAGACTGGAGTACGATGGAAAAACTGGCAAAAGAAAAAGAAGTAGTAGGAATTTATATTTCCGGACATCCTCTTGATGATTACCGTTTTGAAATGAAATATTTCTGTAATGCCAAACTGGACGCATTGAAGAATCTGGAGGCACATGTCAATAAGAACCTGACAGTTGGAGGCATTATAACCGATGTACAGCACAGGGTTGCCAAAAACGGAAAAGGCTGGGCCTCGTTTGTATTGGAAGGCTATGATGAATCGGCAGAATTCAGAATATTTGGAGAGGAGTACCTTAAATTTCGTCATTTCCTCATACAGAATAATTTTACTTATATGAAAATTCTGGTGCGTGAAGGCTGGGCCAATGCAGAAACGGGAAAAAAAGGCGAGCCAAGAATCCAATTCATAGGAATCCAGTATCTACAGGATGTGTTGACTACTTTTGCGAAAAAGCTTATTATCCAGATGAACATCCGTGAGCTGCATTCTGAAATGATTACAAAGCTAAGTCATATTTTTCAGGCTAACAGGGGAGAAAACAATGTGACTTTTGAAGTAATGGAAACCGAAAAGATTACAAAAGAAGTGCCTGTTGCAGTAGAAACAAATGTGGATGAAGTAGAGGCAATTCCCGATATGGAAAATGCAGAAGAGATGGAATTGAGCGTTCCGGCTGTTGTAGAAGAAACCAAAGTAATTACCTATCTTTCTATGCCAAGCAGGAAATTAAAAGTGAATATTTGTGGTGAATTATTACGTGAATTAGAAAAATTACAAGTCAACTTCAAATTAAATTAACTTTTTTGAGATAGAAATTGACAATATCTTTATAACCAAAACTAATTTTCAATTAACAAAACATTACAGATAAAATAACTAATTTTGTAATGTAAAATTAAAGAACAAAAAATATGGCACAAGCAATAACTGATGCAACTTTCGAAGAAATTGTATTAAAATCAGATAAACCCGTTTTAGTAGATTTTTGGGCAGCATGGTGTGGACCTTGTAGAATGGTTGGTCCGATCATTGACCAAATCAGTACTGAATATGATGGGAAAGCTGTTGTTGGAAAAGTTGACGTAGATGCAAACCAGGAGTTTGCTGCTAAGTATGGCGTGAGAAATATTCCAACAGTATTGGTTTTCCAAAATGGTGAAGTAGTGGGAAGACAAGTAGGCGTAGCGCCGAAACAAAGCTACACAGACGCAATTGACGCATTGTTATAATCGAGAGATTATATTTTAATATGCCCTTCCAGGACCCCCAAAGTTCTGGAAGGGTTTTTTATTTTAATGTCAGTATAAAAACAGTCCCTTGATTAGGCTGTGTTTGTATGTCGATCTTGCAGTCAATGGCCTTAGCCAGGTCGCGTATCAAATGCAGGCCTAATCCCGTCTTAATTCCGACAACTTCTTTATCGTCATATAAGGCTTTAAATTGTTCCTGAGTACCACCCGGGCCGTTATCTGTTATGGAAAGGTGTTTTATCCCGTTTTCCTGCCATGCTTTCCAGATTATTTTAGCATTATTGGTTTTTTCCAAAGCTTTGATAGCATTTCCGGTCAGATTTCGGATAATTGTTTTCAGGTAATTTTCATCAGTATTTAGTACTAATCCTTGCGGGTCTTCAAACAGAATGTCAATCTTCTCTTGTCCTGAAAAATGTTTTCGTGTGTCTTCAAATAACGAACCTACACTAATGGTTTTAGGCTGAGGTTTGAAGTTTTCCATTTGGCCTTTGCTCCAAAGCAATAAGTCTTCCATGGAATTAAGCAGGTTTTCGGCAGAATTGATTGTTTTGTCTTCCATTCTTTTTTTGCTTTCAGCATCCAGCAATTCGGGACTCTCTTTTTGCAGATGGAGAAAATGAATCAGACTCGACACAGGACTTCTCAAATCGTGGTTGAGGATACTGAAAAAACGGGATTTTGTTTTATTGGCCAAATCCAATTCGTTATTCAGTTGCTGTAATTTTTCATTACTTCTTTTGCGGTTTCGGCTTTGGTAGAACAACAGTATTCCTATAATTCCCAATAGGACGAGGCCCAGTATAAAATACCATTTTTGTTTTTCCTTACTCTCAATTTTGAGCTTGTTGAACTGTATTTCCTTGTTTTTTAGTTCAATTGTGCGTTGGTCTTCCAGGTTTTTTACCGTTTCTTTTGTGTCAGTCTGATAGATAGAGTCTTTATAGGTGTTGAATTTTTTGAAATAAAGAAGTGCGTTTTTAGAATCGCCCAATTCCTCATACAACGAGGCAATCTGTTTAAAATCGGTTGAAAGTGATTTGATGTCGTTGCTTTCCTGGTCGTAAATTACCGCTTCTTTCAGCATCAGTAAAGAAGTATCTGCCACGGGTCTGCTTTTGTAAAAGGAGTTGTTTTTTGGATCTGCATACTTGTCCATGTAAATCATGGAAAGATTTTGCAGGTTGTAGGACATGACTCTGCGAATTTTTAACTCCTTGCTGATTTTTAATGCTTCCTTGATATGGCTTTCGGCCAGGTCATATTTTTTTAATTCCAAATAGGCACTTCCTAACGTCCCGAGATTTGTAGCTACAAAATTCAGGTTGTTATTTTTTCGGTTGATTTCCAATGCCTGATTAAGGTAGGAAACCGCCAGTTCATTTTTACCTTCGTTATTGTATAAAACGCCAATATTTTCAAGAATCACGGCTTTCATCGTCGGATTGTTGAACTTCTTGTTTATATCCAATGCTTTTTTGAAATATTCCAATGCCTTTTTCCGGTCTTTCAAGTCATTGTATATAAACCCGATGTTGATATAGGTTCCTGCAATTTCTTCGTTTTTGCCTAATTCCTCACTTAGTTTGAGCGATTTGAAACTGTAGTCGAGTCCGTTTTTGTAATCATTCCTATAGATATAATAAACGGCTATATTCCGGTACAAAACACTCAATACCTGCTTGTCTTTAGTTTCTTTGGCAAATGCAAGACCTTTTCGGTAAAAATTAATCGCTGTTGAGTCGGTTGTATTAATTCCCAGGCAACGGTAGCCTTCAGCCAGACCATTTTTAAAATCAATAGTTTCTGCCATTTCAATGGCGCTTTTTGCCAGTTGCTTTCCTTTTTCGGGATCCACCCTTGAATATTCCTGGCTTAGCTTGTTTTTGATAATGACAATTGTTTTTTTGTCTTTGGTGTTTTTTAGGGCTGTATCCAACGAATCAATCAGCATCTGTCCTTGCTTTTGGGCAGATAGTGCTGTAGAGAACAAGCAGAATACTAAAAATAAGAATGCCTTTTTCATGATAGCAAAATATTGATGTTTTCTTTAAAGCTCCTTCCCACAGGAATCATAGCCCCGTTGCTGAGCAGGATTTCCTGGGTGTTGATTTTTTCTATGAATTGTTTTTGTACGGCAAAACTCCTGTGTATTCTTATAAAAGACTGAAAATGGGATTCTTTAAGCAACACTCCTATGCTTGACAGTACACAATGTCTTTTTTTAGAAGTAATAATCAGCGTGTAGTCTTTTAGGGCTTCAAGATATAAGATGTCATGTAGCTTGACTTTGGTCTGGTCATGTCCTTCTTTTATATAAATCACATCACCACCTATGCTCGATTCAAATAAGGAGGCTTTATGCTTTATTTCCATGAATTCCTCAATGCGGCGCATGGTCTGGGCAAAGCGGTCAAATTTTAAAGGCTTGACGATAAAATCTAAAGTGTCAAGTTCAAAGCTTTCTACGGCAAATTCCGGGTGTGAAGTGATGAAAATACAGGCGGAAACTTCTAAAGCTTTTTTTCGCAATTCCACACCATTCATGCCGGGCATATCAATATCCAGAAACAAAATGTCCGGTTTGTTGTTTTCTATAAAAGCGAGTGCCTCGTCGGCGTTATCAAAAACGCCCAAAATGGAAAGGTTTTCAAACCGTTTCGCAAACGAAAGCACCGTAAGTCTGTCTATTTCGTCATCATCGACTATGATGCATTTTAACTTTTCCATATCCGTAGGATTTACTCAAATATAGATAAAAAATTTAACATTTATTAAGAAAAATGTTATTGGTCTATTTAAAATGTTATTGGTCTATTTCCTGTTTTTTTAGCCTGATGATGTCTGCAACTTTGTCCTAACCAAATGAGTAAAAAATAACAACAAAAAATTAGAGAAATGAAAACGATTAAAATCTTATCAGGAGTTTTATTGGCAATTTTGGCAATCTCTTGTAGTAGTGATGACAGCAAGCCTGCTCCTTCTTATCCTGTTGAAAATCCCTTAGAATCTTATTATACACAAACGGGATTTACAACTTCGTCAAACTTTATTAATTCAGGGAGCTATGAATTTGGATTGGCATTTTCTCCAAATGTCAAAGGGGTTATGAAAGCGATAACAGTAAAATTACCGGATGCAAATCCAGCATTAAGGGTTACGATTTGGGATTATACTACAAAAGAGGTTATAAAAACAGAAACTGTAAATGTGGCGAGTGCTAATACATTGGTTTCTCATCCTATTTCTGACTTGGCATTAGAAAAAGACAAAAAGTATATGATTACGATGAACTCAAATGATTGGTACAAAAGGAATAAGGCTGATAATACCAATGCAACTTATCCAGTTACAGCGGGAAATATCAATTTTTTAGAATACAGATGGCTTAGTGGAACAGCTCAAACATTTCCGACCACTGTGTCTGCAAATTACAATGCGGGTGACTTAAGTTTTGACTTCAAAAGGACAGAATAATTTCTGGGGTTAGTTAGAAAAAGACTTGGTGTTTTACGGCCAGGTCTTTTTTTACAGCAAGAAATAGATGAACAGTTGAACAATGCGGTAATGAATATATAGATGTTTTTAGGATTAGTTGAAAAAGGCTGGGGAAATAATAATCCGGGCCTTTTTTTGTTTCATCAAAGTCTTGGGATAAATTTTTAAATCAGTCAATCTTTCAATATATTTGAAGAATGAAGATTGAATCGCAAATAGAAAAAATTTCCAGTTTCCAGCATTTGGAGCTGTTAGCCAATCAGGTTGTCGAGGGTTTTATTTCGGGAATGCATAAGAGCCCGTTTCACGGTTTTTCCGCGGAATTTGCAGAACATAAGGTCTATAATTCAGGAGAAAGTACAAAACATATTGATTGGAAACTTTTCGCAAAAACAGACAGGCTCTATACCAAACGTTTTGAGGAAGAAACCAATCTCCGTTGCCACCTGATTATTGACAATTCATCTTCCATGCATTACCCAAAATTACAGGATGGGCAACAATTTTTCGAAAGCAAGATTGGATTTGCTGTTCTCGCATCGGCAGTATTGATGAATCTGCTCAAAAAACAACGGGATGCTGTCGGGTTGAGTGTCTATTCAGACAGTTATGAATATTATGCTCCGGAAAAAGGAAGCGAGCGCCATCACCGGATGCTTCTCAACAAACTGGAACAATTGCTGGCAGAACCAAAACAGTCTAAAAATACGGATACGGTTACTTTCCTGCACCAGATTGCCGAAAAGATGCACCGCCGTTCCATGATTATATTGTTTACGGACATGTTTCAACCCGGAAATGAAGAAGCGTTGCTGAATGCGTTACAGCATTTAAAACACAACAAGCATAAAGTCGTATTGTTTCATGTTATCGATAACAAAACGGAACTAAGCTTTGATTTTGACAATACGCCAAGAAAATTTATAGACCTTGAATCGGGAGAAGAGGTCAATCTTTTTGCAGATAACATAAAAGAAGAGTATGAAAAACGTGCTGAAAGCTATTTTAAGCGATTGTCATTGACCTGCGCACAGAACAGAATTAAGTATGTTCCTGTGGCGGCGGGCAAAAATTTTGAAAAAATACTCACTACATATTTGGTTGAAAAACAAATGTTTGGATAAAACGATAAAAAAAGTTTTGATTTTTTTTGCAAAAATGCTTGCAGAAGTAAAAAACTGTGGTATATTTGCACTCGCAATTAAGCGCTGGTTTGGTAGTTCAGTTGGTTAGAATACATGCCTGTCACGCATGGGGTCGCGGGTTCGAGTCCCGTCCAGACCGCTAAATTGGGGGAAGCCTTTCGAAAGAAAGGCTTTTTTGCCCAAAAAGGTTTTTAAGATTAGTTGTGTTGTTTAGGTACGAAAGTACCAGGTTTAGTAGTTAGACCAATGAAAAGCTTTCCATTTACTTGGAGGGCTTTTTTGATTTACATAACGCCTCCTTTTATCATTAAAACCATACTCCCCTAAATTCCCATACTTTATACAGAAAAAGTCCCAGGAATCCCATACACACAACAAACTTTATAAAGGTTGAAGCTAAAAATCCGATAAATGACCCGGTTGCTGCTTTTAGTGCACGGGAATGGTCTTTGGAATCGTATAACATTTCGCCAATAAAAGCACCCAGAAAAGGGCCTATAACAAATCCAAAAGGAATAGGGGCAATCAGTCCGACAACCAATCCTATGTTGGTGCCCCAGATTCCATAGGAACTGCCTCCAAAATGTTTGGTTCCCTTAGCCGGAATAATATAGTCCAGAATGCCGGAAACGATGGCTATGAACAGCGTAATGCCCAACACCCAGTATTCGGTTTCAATTCCGTCGCAAAAGTAAAGGAGCAGCAAACCTATCCAGGAAAGCGGAGCATCTGGAAGCACAGGCAGGAAGCTGCCGATGATTCCTCCAATCACGCACAAAAATCCGGCAACCAATAAAAAATATTCCATAAATTAAATTTATTATTTTTGAATTATGTAATATTACAAAATGCCTGCCAATCATCACATGAGAAAACTAACAGCAATTCTTTTTTTAGGACTTTTGTGTTCTTGCCAGAATCTTCAGAATCAGAAGATTTCTGAAGAAGAACTGCTCAAACAGGAGCTCCAGAAAGTAAACTGGAATCAGGTAGATGAATTTCCTTCTGTGGCAACTTGTGATTCCATTAAGGATGAAACGACCCGAAAGCAGTGTTTTTTTGACTTTTTAACGGTTACCATCCAACAGAAACTGGATTTGGATACGTTGTCAATATTATATCCACAGATTGATACAATACAGGTCAAAGTTACCGTATATCCGGATTCAAGAATTGAGTTCGAACCACAGTTCCCGTCCGATAGCCTGGCCTATGATAAAGTGAAAATTGACAGCATACTCCATAGCCGTCTGACCGATTTTCCAAAGATTAATCCCGCTTTGAAAAGAGGCATTCCGGTAAAGACGCAATTTATCTTGCCTGTAATTCTCAATGTAGAATAATAACCTTAGAATTTTCTGCCTTTCCATTCGTATTTTCCGAAAAGAGAATACAGGGCAACTGTTGTACTGAAAAAAGGATAAAACAGATTGCTGATTAGAAAAAACCGGACCTGTTCAGGCTTTAGAAACTTTCCGGTTGGATTTAGCAACAGGAAATCGGCAAAGATTTTTACAGCAAACAGCAGATACCAGCTCCAAAAAGAAAACAGTCCTAAAAGTGTCAAAAGCAATCCGACAACAATAGCCAGATTTCCTCCAAAAACAATAAGGGCAAGAATTTTCCCGAAAGCATTCTGATAGGATGCCGTTTTTGAAGCCCAACGTACCCGTTGATGGAAAACCGCTTTCCAGCTATCCAAAGGTTCCGTCAGGACAATATTGCTTTCAGATTTTAGGTATTGTACTTTTTCAGGATATTTCGCTACGGCTTTTTGCAATACAAAAACATCATCACCGCTGGCAAGGTCATCATTTCCTTCAAAGCCGTCAAGTTCAAAAAATAAATCCTTTTTATAAGCGAGGTTGGCTCCGTTACACATAAAAGCCTTTTGCAGTCCGAAACTTCCTATAGTGGCTCCCTGCAGGCTAATCATATCCAATTGCTGGAATTGCTGTAGGAAAGATTCATCCGCAGAAAAAGATACTGCCCCGGCAATCATTACAGGATTATGGTTTTGAATGTAGCTGTCGATTGTTTTTAGCCAGTCTGGGCTAACAAAACAGTCGGCATCAGTAGTTATAACCCATTCGTTTTCTAAGAGGTTTATTGCTGTTACAATTGCGTCTTTTTTTGGGGAAGCGGATTTTCGGACGGAGTCAATTATCCGGTAGTCGAAACTCAAAGCCTGGAAGTTCTGGATAATGTTAACGGAGTCGTCTGTTGAGACATCGTTTACAAAGATACCCTCGAATTTTGACCTTGGGTAGTCCATCTGCGAGAAAGAATACAGCAATTGGGGAAGATGTTGGGCCTCATTTCTGAAAGGAACAATAATCGAAAAGGTAGATTTTGGCTCTGAGCTGTTGTTTTTGAAAACAGCCACCTTGCGGAATCCGTAAGCCAGTCCGATGATAAAAACGGAATAGATACCCACAATTCCCAAAAACAGAAAGGCTATGATTTCCATTTCGACTTAAAATTAAAGACATAATAGCTTCCTATAACTACAGGAAGCACCACATTTAAAAACCACATCAAGGTACTGATAAAAACCACAATCCATTCGTTTACACCAAGCAATCCGAAAAAAAAGACGGCAACACTTCCTTTGACAGCAAAATCTAAAAACTGGAATGTGGGTAAGGAAGAAGCCAGGAAATAGACACTCGTAATAGTTGCCATAAGTAATACATAAGGCAGCTTGACATCAAAAGCAAGAAACAGGAAATAATACTGATGCGAAAAGATGAGGTAACGGCCAACCGCCAGAAGTATATTCTTTTGATGAATTTGCTTTGGAATCTCGTTTATCTTCTCAAATAGCAGATGAAGAGAGTAGCCTTTAACCGTAATTTTTTTCAAGCCAAAGAGTAGGACGACTATAAGCAGTACTATTCCAAAGACAAGCAAAAGGCTTTTATTGGAAACGATTGGAAATTTATAATTGAAATAAAGCAATCCGACCGTACCAAAAATGATGGTCAGAATCATTTGGATTCCGTTGCAAATCAGGTTTAGAAATACAATTCTTTTGGCTTCCTTTTTTTTGAAATATAATGTTTTGGCACCATATTCTCCAATTCCGTTTGGTGTGAAAATGGAGGCAGTCAATGCGCCTAAGACCTGCTCTGTGGCGCTGCCAATAGAAATTTTTTTAACGACCTGAGCAAGATTCTGCCATTTTAAGATTTCAAAATAGCGATTGAAAAAGCTGAATGATAGCAGGAAAATAATGCCCCAGAAAGATTTTTTCCTGTCCAGCAAATCAAGAAATTTTTGCCAATCCAACTGTTCATTATGCGCCAATTGATTCCAGATAAAATAAAATGCGCCGCCAACAATCAAAAGTTTGACCAGAAACACGAGGAATTGTTTAGCTTTGTGAGGAATTGCAATCATTCGGCAAAATAACAAATTAAAATTGGCAAACGAACGTATCATATTAGGAATTGATCCCGGAACTACCATCATGGGTTTCGGATTGATAAGAGTCATCAATAAAAAAATGGAGTTTTTACAATTGAATGAACTTATATTGAGCAAATATGATGATCATTATACCAAGCTAAAAGTCATTTTTGAAAGAACCATCGAATTAATTGAAACCCACCATCCGGATGAAATTGCCATCGAAGCGCCCTTTTTTGGAAAAAACGTACAGTCGATGCTGAAATTGGGGCGGGCTCAGGGTGTTGCCATGGCAGCAGGTCTTTCGCGACAGATTCCTATTACGGAATACGAACCTAAAAAGATAAAAATGGCCATTACAGGAAACGGTAATGCGTCTAAAGAACAGGTGGCTAAAATGCTTCAGCAACTTCTGGCATTAAAAGAATTACCAAAAAATCTCGACAGTACAGACGGTTTGGCAGCAGCAGTATGCCACTTTTTTAATTCCGGAAAAGCAACCGGTACCAAAAGCTATTCGGGTTGGGATGCTTTTGTAAAACAAAATGAAGAAAGAGTAAGGAAATAATATATTTCTGCACGATACTAAAAAATGAGCGGTATTTACATCCATATTCCTTTTTGCAAACAGGCTTGCCATTACTGCGACTTTCATTTTTCAACTTCTATGAAAAAGAAAGAAGAAATGGTACAGGCATTGGTGAAAGAAATGCAAATGCGGAAATCGGAATTTGAAAACGAAATCGTAGAAACCATTTATTTTGGAGGCGGTACACCTTCGGTTTTGTCTGATGAGGAACTGGCTTTTTTAATTGATGCCGTATATGCCAATTTTAAAGTGGCAGAAAATCCGGAAATTACTCTGGAAGCCAATCCCGATGACCTTTCAGATGAACGAATTGTTGAGTTGGCGGGCAGTCGGATTAACCGTTTAAGTATCGGTATTCAGTCTTTTTTTGAGAATGATTTGAAAATGATGAATCGCGCACATAATGCCGAAGAAGCCAAAAAATCCCTTGAAACGGCAACACGTTATTTCGACAATATTTCCATCGACCTCATTTATGGTATTCCGGGAATGACGAATGAAATGTGGAAACAGAATATAGAAACAGCCTTGAGTTTTGGCATTCCGCATATTTCAAGCTACGCCTTAACGGTAGAGCCCAAAACGGCCCTAAAGAAACTAATCCAGACCGGAAAAGTTTCCGAACCCAAAGATGAAGTGGCTCAGGAACATTTTATGATTCTGGTAGAAATGCTTCAGCAACACGGATTCATTCATTATGAACTGTCCAATTTTGGCAAGCCGGATTATTTCTCCAAAAACAATTCGGCCTATTGGCTGGGCAAAAAATATATTGGTATTGGTCCTTCTGCCCATAGTTATGACGGTATTTCCAGAAGCTGGAATATTGCCAACAATCCAATCTATCTGAAAGAAATCGAAGCCGGAAAATTACCCAGTGAAGTCGAGATTTTGACCGCAAATGACCGCTATAATGAATATATCATGACCGGTCTTCGCACTATTTGGGGCGTTTCGCTTAATCGCATTCAAAAAGAATTTGGGGAAGAAGTAGCAAGATGTCTTGAAAAGCAATCGGAAAAGTTTATTGCTGACGGATTGCTTGCCGTCGAAAAGAATATCTTGAAAACAACACCAAAAGGAAAGTTTTTGGCAGATGGAATTGCAAGTGATTTGTTTTTGATAAATTTGGATGATTAAATGCAAAAGCCAGGTGGTTTTTGTACTAATTAAAACATCTGACAATGATTGCTACAATCCAGCATAATAACCAAAATTTTGAAGTTGACTTTTCAAAACCGATAGACATTTCCATTACCCTGACAAATACTGATGAAAATCCTATTGCCTGGTATATAGAAAAACCCGTCATAGAACCCGTCCGTTTTGGTCATTGGGTAGGAAAGGTTTCTGAAGGAAGTTCTTCGACCAATTTCAATAATATCTTTTTTAATCCGCACGGACACGGGACACACACGGAATGTTTGGGGCATATTACAAAAGAATTTTACAGCATCAACCGGCATCTTAAAACCTTTTTCTTTACGGCAGAATTAATTTCTGTTGAACCGGAATTGCGTGGTGAAGACCGGGTAATCACCAAAAACCAGATAGAAAAGGCTTTGGAAGGAAAATTTACTGAAGCCATTGTCATCAGAACGTTGCCAAATCCGGAAGAAAAGCTTTCGAGAAAATATTCCGATACCAATCCGCCTTATCTGGATGAAAAAGCAGCAGTTTTTATCAGAGAAAGAGGAATCAAACACCTGCTGATTGATTTGCCAAGCGTTGATAAGGAAAGGGACCAGGGTAAATTGTTGGCTCATAAGGCGTTCTGGAATGTTAAAAACACCCATGATTTGAACGATGATGCCCGATTTGATGCCACAATTACGGAATTAATCTTTGTGCCTGACCATGTAGAAGACGGGAGTTATCTGCTTAACCTGCAAATAGCTTCTTTTGAAAATGACGCCAGTCCAAGCAAACCTGTTCTATTTAAGATATGATTAGGATTTCTACAGATAAAGACAAATTGGATATTTCGTTTATCCATAAATTCCTCACCAACACCTATTGGGCAAAAGGAAGAACTATTGAAGAAGTGAAGACGACCATTGAGAATTCTTACTGTTTTGGGATTTACAGCAATGGAAAGCAGATAGGATTTGCAAGAGTAGTGACAGATTATGTTGTTTTTGCGTATATTATGGATGTTTTTATAGTGGAAGAACAGCAAGGCAAAGGATATTCGTCACTGTTGATGGACAGATTATTAAGCGAGCCGGCTTTTAGCAAGGTAAAGACATGGCGGCTGGCAACAGCAGACGCCCACTTTTTATATGAGAAATTTGGATTTGGAGCATTGGCCAATCCGGAAAAACAAATGGAAAAAATAATAAGATAATGAATATACAAGCCTATTTTGAGTATTGCCTTTCTAAAAAAGGCGTGACAGAACATTTTCCTTTTGATGAAGACACATTGGTTTTTAAAGTTGGTGGAAAAATGTTCGCGCTTTCCTCACTTAGTGGTTGGGAAAAAGGAACACCATCTATCAATTTAAAATGTGATCCGGAGCGGGCAGAAGAGCTTCGTGCCGAGTTTGACGACATTAAGCCGGGCTATCATATGAGCAAAGTCCACTGGAATACGGTTTCTCTGCATGGTGATGTTACTGACAAGATGGTAAGGGAACTTATTGATCATTCCTATGATTTGGTTTTCAAAAGCTTAACAAAGAAAATCCAAACTGAAATTATTGAATTAAAAAATTAGGTATTACTTTTGTGGATATATGTCTACAAATTCAGCAACTGAAAGATGAAAGAACAAATTAAAAAGTTTTTAAACGAAGAACAAGACCCAAAAGCAATCGAAAAGATTACTTCAAAACTGACCGATCTGCTCATGAAAAATGAGGAAATAGGCTATATAGGAGTGCAAAAAAAACCTGCCATTACGGTTTTTCCGGACAGCATTGTGCTTACAAACAAAAGGATTATTATCTGCAAACCTAAAAATTTAGGATTGTCGATGGATTTCACAGATTATACATGGGATGATATTGCTGGGACTTTTGTAAAAGAGAATATTTTAGGTTCCGAATTTTCATTTACAACTAAAACAGACCTGACTATTTCTATCGATTATATACCAAAAACACAGGCAAGAAAAATCTATACTTTTGCTAAAGAACAACTGGATGTATTAAAAAATGGTCCGGTTTCGCCTGCTTTTGCTGAAGAACCAAAAGTAGAAGAATTCGAAGAAAAAGAAATCGCTGCAGAAACATTTGCTGAGGTAGAAGAACCGGAAGTTATTGAAGAAATGGAAACTGAAGAAGTGACTGATTTTGCTGAAATCATTCCTGTTTCCCAATCCGGATACCGAGATGAAAAACAATATCCGGACGAAAAGCCTGAAGCTGCAAAGGAAAAAACTTTAGGAGAATTGTCGCAGGACGAACTGTTTGAAAAATTACAGAATTATAAAAAGCTATTGGACAACGGACTCATTATGCAGGGAGAATATGATGCCTTGAAAAAAGAAATTTTAAGCCATATGTAAACTGCCATGAGCAAGGATATTGAAAACCTGATACCGCACAGGGCACCTTTTTTATTTGTTGACGAAATTATTTCTGTAGATAAAGAACAAATCATAGGCGTTAAGAAGTTTGACGACACGAATTTTATTTTAAAAGGTAATTTCCCGGAATTTAATTATGTTCCCGGGACTATTCTCTTAGAATCAATGGCGCAATGTGGTGGAGCCGGTGTTCGGTTATTAGGAGTTACCAACGGAATCTTTGCTCTGGCTTATATTGAAACGGCAGAATTTTTAAAAGGCGTTTTATTTGGTGAACAGGTAAAGTTTGTTATCCGGAATTTGCGACTAAGCGAAAAAATAATCAAGCAATCCGGAAAGGCTTATGTAGGTGACGACATTGTTATGGAAGGTTCCTGGATGAGTATCCGAATTGAAGAAGCGATTTAGGAATAAAACACTTTAATATAGAAAAGGCGAAGAGTAGCTGATACTCTTCGCCTTTTTATTTTTTATTATCGATATTATAAAGTACGTTTTTGCTTTTCTACAAAATTATGGGCCTGTAGCTCCAAAAGTTCTTTTGCCTTTTTGCGTTGGAGGTCAAATAATCCTTTATCAGTAGCGATGTCTTCATAAACTTTATCGTGCATTTGAGCGCTGGTTTTCACCAATAGCTCTCTCTGATATTTGTCCTGGCTGATAGTGGCTTTTAAGGCAGTTTCTATATCCTCTAACTTAAAGTCGTATTCTCCTTTTGGCGACAATAGTTTTGCAATAATTGGTGAAGTCTCAATCGCCAGAAACAATAACATGATAAAGAAAGAAGGCAGCCAAGGCAGTTTGTTCAATGCATTGATTCTTGCCATAAGTCCGTCAAATCCATCTATAATCGGCTGGGTTTCGGTTACTTTCTTATCCTGGTCGGCTTCCAGTTTTTTTGATAGTTTTTCTGTTTCGGCAATTTTGGCCAGATTGTTTTTTCTTAAAGTGTCCAGCTCTGATTTTGCCAAATCATGTTTTGCAATCTTTTCTTTAAAAACGGGACCTTTGCCAAGTTTCTTGGTTCCGGCTGTTCCTTCAGCTTCCGCAATATAAGTCTCATACAAAGTATTGACTTCTTTTTCCTTTTTCGTTATTTCAGATTTAAGACTGTCAATTTTGGCTTTGCTTTTTTCAAGATCCGATTTGAAATAGTTGGCAACCTCTTTTTTGTTATTCAACGCCATTGCGTTCTTTTCTTTCAAAAGCACGGTGTCGATTTCTTTTTCAAAGATTTTGATTTCCAAAGGTTTTGAGATTACAATGGCAATAATAATAGCCAATGCAATCCTTGGTGTTGCCTGAATAAATTCGTTAGAAAAGCTGTCTCTTTTTCGAATTGTTGAAACGATAAAACGATCCAGATTAAAAATTAATAATCCCCATACAAATCCAAAAAATACGGCAGCATAAACATTGTCAAAAACGGTATAGAGTGCATAACTGCTGGCGATAAATGCCATAACTGCTGTGAAAAATACGGTGGCTCCAATTCCGGCATATTTGTTTTGCTCGCCATTGGAGCAGCTTTCGATGATTTTTTTGTCAACTCCGGAGCAGACAATAAAGAAGTGTTTTAACATAATGATTGATGATTAGAATATTGGAAACGTGTCCAATAATATGATTGATGATGATGTCTGCAAAAGTAACGCCAAATTTCAATAAATGTTATAAAATGTTGATATGTTTTGGCTTAGGGATAAAAAAATCCGCCTTCTGGCGGATTTATAATGGAGATTATAACTAACTACAAATTTTTCCCTTTTGTATTTATGAGACTCCCATTTGTCGTATTTAATTCTTGATTATCTTATCAAAAATTTCAACCTTATCCAGCGGATATTTCTCAGGAGCCTTACCCATCTGTTTTTTGTCAAAATAATTGTGTGTATAAAAATGGAATTGAAACGGCTGCGGATGTTTTTGGGTTCTGGCGTTTTTCATAACAGAACTTCCAAGGACGTAGGCAATGTCTGACGGACTGTACTTATTCAGTTCAGTGTTCTTTACGTTTACATCGTCAATCCAAATAGCATATTTTTTTGAATCCTTGTAATCTTCTAATTCTGCCGCAGTTGGTGATTTCTTGACATGACCTTTAGGAATCCTCAGATAGGGTTTAAAGCGGTCTTTTTCTTCTGCTGTTAATTCTTCGTAGGTTTTGTCTAAAATAATGTCTTTGCCTTGCACTCTGTCCTTTGTCCAGGTTCCGGTTTTATAAATAATAAATCTTACGCCAGCGAAATATGCAGCCTCATTGGTTTGATTGTTTTCATTGGGTTGCTCTTTTTTCCAATTGGAAATTGGCTGATTCATTTCACTTTCTTTGACACGCTCCCCGTTTATCCAAACTTCCGGCTCTTTGTCTTTTGCGGCTGTTTTTTCTATGCAGGAAGCAAATACCAGTCCTGCTAAAACAGGTACTAAGGCTATTTTTTTAAGAAAAGCTCTTGATTTTGATGTGGTTTTAGTCATCATAATTAATCGTTTTTTGGTTACTGAAAAATTCAAGTTACTGGCCAGGTAAAGGTTGCTGTTCCATGATGCCTTTTCGACAAGCAGATTTTGGTAAAATGAAACATTTTTATGCGATTCTACCACGTTTTCGTCTGCCAGAAATTCGTGGTTGAGCTGTATTGCTTTTTTATAGAAGACCAGTATGGGGTTGAACCAGAACAGGGTCTTCAATATTTCGATGAATAACACATCGTAAGTATGTTTCTGTCGTACATGTGTCAATTCGTGTGTATACAGTTCTTGCTGTATGTTTTGGCTGTTAAAATCATCTTCGTTTATGAAAATGTATTGTAAGAAGGTATGCGGCAACTGTTCTTCTTTGGATAAGACCAGTGTGGAACAATTAAAAACAATCTTTCGGTTTTTTTTAGCCTTTAGAATTAAGTCATAAATATTTTTTCCAAACCGGATAACCAGAAATAATGTTGTTAGAGCATATAGACTCCAAAGTATGATTGGAATATAATTTTTGCCGCTTTTCTGGACTGTGGCAACGCCTACATCTATGGACTTGTCTTGCGCCAGAACCGGAATTGGATCTGACTGTGATAATAACAAAGGTTTTGGTAAGGATTCAACCGCTATTTCAATTGTAATAAAGGGAATTGTAAAAGAAAGTAACAGGCTGAATAAAAGGTAAAACCTATTAAACGTGTGCATTTTTTCTTTTTCCAAAAAAAGATGATAAATACCTAATAGTACAATCAGGCTAGCGGTTGATTTTAATAAATAGACTTCCATTTTTTATTGAAAAACAGATTAGTTTTTAGACTTCATTTAAATGTATTGGCACGTTGTATTTAACTCTTACTGCCTTTCCGTTTAAAGTACCAGGCTGCCATTTTGGAGAGGTTTTTAACAATCTCAAAAATTCTTCAGCTGTTCCCTTTCCTAAATCTTTTACGATTTTAATATCGGATAAGCTTCCGTCTGTTTCAACTATAAAAGAAGCAATGAGATTTCCTTTTCCTTTAAAACCGGAAGGTATCTTATATTCTTTTTTAACATATTTGGAAAAAGCTTGTAAACCGCCTGGAAATTTTGGTACTGAGAGCCCATCATCTGATTTCCCTGGCGAAGCTTCGTAAACTTTCTGCGTTTCTTGCTCTCCCATTGTTGGCTCCTCTGCTTTTATAATTTGCTTTTTAGCCACTACTTCAGTTACCTCTTTTTGATTATCTGTTTCAAAACATGAGAAGGAAATCAGGCCGGCTAAAATTGGCAGTACCGATAATTTTGTGAGCAGAGCTCTCGATTTTGATGTGGTTTTAGTCATCATAATTAATCTTTTTTTGGTTACTAAAAAATTCAAGTTACTGGCCAAGTAAGAGTTGCTGTTCCAAGATGCCTTTTCCAGAAGCAGGTTTTGGTAAAAAGGAACATTATTATAGGATTTCACGACTTTTGCATCTGCAAGAAATTCGTGGTTGAGTTGTATTGCTTTTTTGTAAAAAATCAGGATTGGATTGAACCAAAACAGGGTTTTTAAAATTTCAATTACTAAGACATCAATTGTATGTTTTTGCCGTACATGTGTTAATTCATGAGTATATAATTCTTCCTCTACATTTCGGTTTTCATAATCTTCTTTATTAATGAAGATGTAATTCAGAAAGGTGTGAGGCACTATTTTTTCTTTGACCAGAACCAAAGTTGAAATTTCAAATTTTTTCTTTGGATTGGACTGTATCTTTTTGGTAATTGACAATAGATTTTTGATAAATCGAAAAATGAAAAGTGAGGTTATGGTTCCATACAAAATCCATAAAATCCATACAGAATAATCGGATTGCTGTTCTATCGAAATAGCTTGTGCCTTTATTGTTTGAACGGCATACGGAATCAGATTTTGCTGTAATTCTTCATGTATGGGTTCAAATTGAATAAACGGGATTGCAAACGAAACCGCCAAACTGGCCAAAAGGTAAACTCTGTTGAAAACGTTCATTTTCTCTTTTTCCAGAAAGAGAATATAAACGCCCAAAAGGATAGCCAGGCAAAGTGACGATTTGATTAGAAAGCCGATCATTTTTTCTTTTTTTGAATTTCTTTGTCGATAATTTTTTGGAGTTCTTCCAGTTCTTTTTGTGTCAGATTCGTTTCTTTAGTAAAGAAAGAAGCAAATTGCGAGGCTGAATTATTGAAAAAGTTTTTAATCAGCCCGTTTACATGTTTCGAAAAATAATCCGATTTTTCAACCAAAGGATAATATTCCCTTGAGTTACCAATTTCATTATAAGCTATAAAATTTTTATCAGCCATCCTTTTTAGTAAGGTGGCAATGGTTGTTGTGGCTGGTTTTGGATCCGGATAACATTCAAGCAGGTCTTTCATAAAACCTTTTTCCAGTTTCCAAAGGTGCTGCATCAATTGTTCTTCTGAGTTGGATAGTTGCATGGTGTTTTATTGTTGTATTTCTATTTCATTAATTACATTGCCGTTTTCATAGGTCCTGATTCCTAACAGCTGCCCGTTTTCATCATAAAATTTCCAGTCGCCGTTGTAAAACCAATGGATTTCTTCATCTGTTACGACCATTTTTGTATTTCCTTCTGTCATTATCTTGCCATTATCATAATAGTATATAGTATGGCAAATGTCATTTTTATATTTTTCTTCCCGGACTAACTTTTTGTCGGAAAACTGTCGGTGGGTGCCTTTCCCTATTCCGTCGCGGAATCTTCCAACGCTTTTATATATTTTACCATCTATGGTGTCATATTCAACCCATCTTCCAACGCGTTCATTGTTTCGAATCCGATTGGTTTTGCAACCTGATAACATTAAAATGAATAATAACGCTGAAATTGAGGGTGTTATTTTTATAATCCTCATTCTATAGTTTTGTAATTACTCTACAAATGTAGAAATAAAATTTAATTCTACAAATGTAGAATGAATTTTTTTTAAATAAAAAAATCCGCTCATTTCTGGGCGGATTTTTATTTGATTTATTAATGAGTTAGTGCTGAACTGGCTGTGAGAGGTTACTCATTGTAATTTTTAGCTGATTTATAAACTCTATTGGCTCTCCCTTGGCGTTATAAGCAGGAGTCCATCGGGGCATCTTTTTTAAAAGTTTGATTGCTGATTCAGCAGATCCATAACCAAGGTCATTTATGACTCTAATATTTTTTACTTTGCCCTTGGTGTCAATTGTAAAATCTACAATCAATACTCCTTTTCCCTGGAAACCGTTAGGTATTACATAGTGTTTCATCGCATATTTATTAAGCGATAATTTATGATCACCACCTTGGAATTTAGGAAAAACCGCTACTGCATTTTCAGCAACAGATGTAGGATTTTGCACTGTTTCAGTTTCCTGAGCAATACAAGCCATTGTAAAAGCCATTGAGAAAACTACACTAAATAGAAATTTTTTAAGCATGTATTTATTTCGACAATTCTACAAAATACTTATAAAACAATGGGATTGTTTCAATTCCTTTCAAATAATTGAATACTCCAAAATGTTCGTTAGGCGAGTGGATGGCATCGCTATCCAAGCCGAATCCCATTAAAATAGTCTTGCTTTTTAATTCTTTTTCAAACAAGGCTACAATTGGAATACTTCCTCCGGAACGAACAGGAATTGGCTGTACGCCAAAACTTTCGTTATAGGCTTTTGCTGCTGCCTGATAACCAATGCTGTCAATTGGAGTCACATAACCCTGACCACCGTGATGTGGTTTCACTTTTACTTTTACGCCGCTTGGTGCAATGCTCTCAAAGTGTTTTGTGAATAGTTCAGTGATTTCATGCCAGTCCTGATTTGGAACCAGACGCATCGAAATTTTAGCATAGGCTTTGCTGGCAATAACTGTTTTTGCACCTTCACCGGTATAACCTCCCCAGATTCCATTAACATCTAAAGTAGGACGGATAGAGTTTCTTTCATTGGTTGTATAGCCTTTTTCGCCATAAATGTCGTTAAGGTCAAGCGCTTTTTTATAGTCTTCTAAAGAGAAAGGCGCTTTTGCCATTTCTGCTCTTTCGGCATCAGAAAGTTCTTCAACCTTATCATAGAATCCCGGAATCGTGATATGGTTGTTTTCATCATGAAGCGAGGCAATCATTTTGGCTAAAACATTGATAGGGTTGGCTACTGCACCACCATATAATCCGGAATGTAAATCGCGATTTGGCCCTGTAACTTCCACTTCTACATAGCTTAATCCACGTAATCCTGTTGTGATAGATGGTTGCGTATTGGAAATCATTCCTGTGTCAGAAATCAGGATTACGTCATTTTTAAGTTTTTCCTGGTTTCTTTCCACAAACCAGCTTAGACTTGCCGAACCAACTTCTTCTTCACCTTCAATCATGAATTTCACGTTACATGGCAGGTTATTGGTTTGTACCATATATTCCAATGCCTTTACGTGCATATACATCTGTCCTTTATCGTCACAGGCACCTCTGGCGAAGATAGCGCCTTCCGGATGTAACTCTGTTTTTTTGATAACAGGTTCAAAAGGAGGCGAAGTCCATAAATCCAACGGATCTGGTGGCTGTACATCATAATGCCCGTAAACCAATACTGTTGGCAGGTTTTTGTCAATTATTTTTTCTCCGTAAACGATAGGGTATCCTGGGGTGTCGCAAATTTCAACAAAATCACAGCCTGCTTTTTCGAGGCTTGCTTTGACAGCGTTAGCGGTATCGATAACATCTTGTGAATAGGCAGAATCTGCACTGACAGATGGAATCTTCAGTAAATCAATGAGTTCGTTGAGGAAACGTTCTTTGTTTTTCTGAACGTAATCTTTTAAAGTATCCATGAAAGGTAAAATTGATATGTTGTCTGCCAAAAATACAAAAAAAGAATTTTTAATTTTTTTTAATTTTTTGTTTGAAAGTTCAAAACTATGCCTATATTTGCACCTCGATTGAGACAATAGTCAAGATCAAATGTCTACTGCGGGTATGGTGAAATTGGTAGACACGCCAGACTTAGGATCTGGTGCCGCAAGGTGTGTAGGTTCGAGTCCTATTACCCGCACAAAAGTTTAGCCTGTTTACGTCAAGTAGACAGGCTTTTTTGTTTGTTTTAAACAGAAGTCTCAAATTCTTTTTGAAGGTTGTCTCTCTATAAGATAAAAAGGTATTTTTTGGGTTTAATTAACATTCTCAAGCCTGCTTAAAAAGCCATTTTGTGCTAAATTTACGCTTCAATAAATTTTTTAGATGAGAAAAAAATCCTTTTTCATTTTGTTGGCTATTGGAAATATGCTGACAATTGAAGCACAAGAAAACAAGCAAAATATGAATCCGTTTTTTCAGCCGTATAGTACGCCATACGAAGTACCTCCTTTTGATAAGATTAAAAATGAACATTTCAAACCGGCTATTTTAGAAGGAATAAAAAGGCACGAAGCCGAAATTAATGCTATTGCAAACAATACGGCTGCTCCCACTTTTGAAAATACCATATTGGCTATGGAAAATGCAGGAGAACTATTAGCGAATGTGAATATTGTATTTTCTAACCTGAACGGAGCCAATACCAACGAGGAAATGCAAAAAATAGCCAAAGAGGTTTCTCCAAATCTCGCGGCACATAATGATAATATTTACCTGAATGAAAAATTGTTTGCCAGAGTAAAGGCAATCTGGGATAAAAAAGAATCTTTAGGATTGAATCCCGAACAGGCAAAAATTCTTGAAAACCTGCATAAGGCATTTGTTAGAAGTGGAGCGAATTTAGCCACTGCCGATAAAGAAAAGCTTCGTAAGATAAACGCAGAACTTTCGATGACCTCTTTAAAATACGGACAAAATATATTGGCCGAAACTAACAAATATGAGCTGGTAATCACAGATAAAAAAGATTTGGCCGGACTGCCTCAGGAATTGATAAATACGGCGGCAGACGACGCAAAAGCAAAAGGTAAGGAGGGAAAATGGGTATTTACGCTTTCTAATTCCAGTGTGATGCCATTCCTTCAATACAGTTCGAACAGAAAGCTGCGTCAGGAAATATGGAATGCCTACCAAACGCGCGGTAATCACGATGATGCTCTCGATAACAAAGAAAACGCTGTCAAGCTGGCCAATCTTCGGGGAGAAAAGGCAAGATTGTTAGGCTATAAATCTCATGCGGCTTATGTACTGGAAGAATCAATGGCTAAAAATCCTGAGAATGTAGCCAAACTTTTGAATGATTTATGGAAACCTGCTTTAGCGATTGCTAAGACTGAAGCGTCAGATATTCAGAAAATGATGGATAAGGACGGAGTTAAAGATAAAGTAAAGCCTTACGACTGGAGATATTATACCGAAAAAATCAGAAAGCAGCGTTTTGATTTGGATGAGCAGGAACTGAAACCTTATTTTAGTCTTAATAACACCAGGAATGGTATTTTTCAGGTAACAGAAAAGCTATACGGTTTGAAGTTTAAACAACTCAATGACGTGCCAAAATACCATGATGAGGTTACGGTTTGGGAAGTTACAGAAGCAGACGGAACGCATGTGGGAATTCTGTATATGGATTTCTTTCCAAGAGCTTCGAAAAGAGGCGGTGCCTGGATGACATCCTACAGAAGCCAGAAAACGGTTGACGGGCAAAGGAAAGCTCCGGTGATTTCTATTGTATGTAATTTTACAAAACCAACAGGTGATACGCCGGCCTTGTTGACATTTGATGAGGTTACTACTTTCTTCCACGAATTTGGGCATGCGTTACACGGGTTACTTTCGAATGTTACCTATAAAAGCCTTGCCGGTACAAGCGTGCCAAGAGATTTTGTTGAGTTGCCATCACAAATTATGGAAAACTGGGCTGCCGAGCCTGAAGTTTTAAAAATGTATGCAAAGCATTATAAGACAGGAGAAGTTATTCCGGATGCGCTGATTCAGAAATTACAGAAGTCAGGAACTTTTGACCAGGGATTTGCCACAGTAGAATATCTTGCGGCTTCTTTCCTGGATATGGATTACCATACACAAACAGCTGCAATCCAGTTGGATGCCAATTCGTTTGAGAAAAATTCCATGAAGAGAATCGGACTAATCGATGCGATTATTCCAAGATACAGAAGTACGTATTTCAGCCATATTTTTTCAGGAGGTTATTCTTCGGGTTATTACAGCTATATCTGGTCGGGAGTTTTGGATACGGATGCTTTTGAAGCCTTTAAGACGACCAATCTTTTCAATCCGGAAAAGGCAAAATTATTCCGAAAAAATGTACTTGAAAAAGGAGGAACCGAAGACCCGATGGTTTTGTATAAGCGATTCCGTGGAGCCGAACCAAGTGTGGAGCCGCTGTTAAGAAAACGCGGACTTGATAAAAAAGAAGAACCTGCTAAAAAGATTAGAGGTTAATACAAAGAAAAAGCCCTTGAACAACAAGGGCTTTTTCTTTATCCGTGATAGACTCGTGAAGCGATAATCTTTCCGTTTTTTACTTCCAGGACTTCTGCTACCAGCATATCGTCTTCTCCATCGACTGTTCTTATGTATTCCATAAAAACACGGTCGTTGTTGGCTGTTAGAGAAGTAACCTTATAATGCAAAGAAGGCAGACGCTCAAAAGCATCTTTCCACCATTCGCGAAGAGCCTGTTTTCCGGTTACATATCCGTTGGTTTCTGGCTTCCTGATTTTTAACTTCGGACTGAAATGTTTTGCTTCGTCGTCATACAGGTCTAAAAGTTTTTCAAGTTGGTGTGAGTTGAACGCATCAAACCATTTAAATGCGATAGATTGCAATATTTCAGGTGTCATAGTGTTTTTTAATAGAAGAGCAAAGCTACAAAAACAAAAAGTCCCAAACTTGATTTTGGGACTTTGATGCATTATATATTTTTCAAATTGATAATTTCCTGTTCTGTCAGGAATCTCCAATTTCCTCTCGGTAGGTTTTTCTTGGTAAGTCCGGCAAATACGACACGGTCAATTCTAAGAACATCATAACCCAGGTGTTCGAAAATATGGCGTACTACTTTTACATTGGCTGTGCGTAGTTTTAGCCCGATTTCGCTTTTTGGTTCGTCGTCAATATAGCTGATTTCCTCAACATTGACACGATGGTTTTCTATCATCATGCCTTTTCCGATTTTTTCCAAATCCTCAAACTTCAGGTTTTTATCTAAGGATACCTGATAGATTTTTGACGATTTTTGATTTGGAATCGTGAATTTTCGAATCATGTCTGTATCGTTGGTAAACAATAGCAGGCCTGTTGTGTTTTTATCCATGCGGCCTACAGGCGACAAGACAGATTTTGTGGCGCCTCTAACCAGTTCCGAAACATTTCTGTGTTCAAAACCTTCGTCTAAAGAGGTTGTGAAGTTTTTCGGCTTGTTTAGGAGGATGTATTCTTTCTTTTCCGGAGTTAGTAAGGCACCGTCAAAATTTACTACATCAGTAGCTTTGACAAGATATCCCATTTCGGTAACGGTAACTCCGTTTACCTTTACGTTTCCGGATTTTATGTAGATATCAGCATCGCGACGCGAACATACTCCGGAATTGGAGATGTATTTGTTCAAGCGCATTTCATCTGATGCTTTCTGTCTTTTTGGAGCCTGATTTGGTTTCTTATCCGTTTTTTCACTTGCTGAATCAGCAGCTTTAAAAGAAGCAGGTTTATTTTTTTTAGGTCCCTGGGCTCTTTTTGGCAATGGCGGTTTTGATTTTCCAAAACTGCTTTTTCCTCCTGTTCGGTTTGAGGCATTGCGTCTGTTGCCTCCTTCATTCTTGTTCATTCGCGTCTAAATTTGTGCAAAGATAGCGAATTGGAGGCTTTAAAAGCCCATAGAAGTGAAAGTTAGCGAAAATTGATAGCCAAAAGTATTTTCTTTCCGTGCCAAAGTACGGCCGGCTCGATTAATACGATGCAAAAAACGCCTGCTACAATAATGAATTTTAATAGATTGTGGAGCTTTAAGAACTCATTACGGGTATTTGATTTCCAAAGTTTCAACAGAAAAAAAATCAGCGCCATGAGGCAGAGATAGAAATAAATAACCATATAGCCTACTTCGTAAACATCTACTAAAATATAGACGGGAATAATGGTTAGCAAGGTGAGTACGGTAATGGCTTTTTTTGATACGGATTCACCATATACTACGGGAATAGTTTTGTAATCGCTTACAAAATCGCCTTTCATGTTTTCGAGGTCCTTAACCATTTCCCGAATCAGGATTAGTAAGAACAGAAAGCTTGCGTGGCTGAATATGATTCCTATTTTCTGCCAGTCATATTCTTGATATTGTCCTTTAAAGAAATACAAAAGAATTCCGAAGAACGGAAAGATAGCCAATAGTGAGGCGGTAAGATTTCCAATTATAGGATATTTTTTCAGCTTATGGGAATAGAACCAGATCAGGAAAATATAAGACGAATAGAAAATGCTGACTCTCCAGGAAACGAAATAGGCAAGGAATACCGCCAGGAAGTTTAATCCGAAATAGACGTATAGCTTGGTTTTCTGACTTACCAATCTGTCCAGCATGGATTTGTTAGGCCTGTTGATTAAATCTTTCTGTGCATCATAAAAGTTATTGATGATATAGCCTGACGCAATACAGAAACTGGAGACCAGAACAAGGATAAAGAGGTTAAAATCCAGAATAACATCTAAGGCTCTTGTGTTTTCCGGAGCCAATATAAATATAGCTGAAAGATACTGGGCAAGAACAATGACAGGAATATTATAGCCGCGTACTACAGAAAACAAACTGATAATTTTCATTACTAGAAGTTTGTTTTTTCTGCTTAACATTTCAGGTGCGCTATTTAAGTTTAAGGTAAAAAATACTATGCCATATCCTGACGGCTTGTTTGTTTTTGCTGCTTGATTGGGAGTTTTGGTTAAAACTGATAGACTACTTCTAATTTATAATCTTTCAGTGCTTCTTTTGCTTTTTCATAATCGTGCGTAAATCCAAGGATATAGCCTCCTCCGCCTGAACCGCATAATTTCAGGTAGTAATCATTTGAATCCAATCCTTTTTGCCAGATTCCGTGGAATTGCTCCGGAATCATTGGCTTGAAATTGTTCAGGACAACTTTGGAAAGCTTTTTTGTATTGGAAAGCAATGATTTGATATCACCATGAAGGAAATCATCAATGCTGGCATCAGTGTATTTTACGAACTGGTTTTTCACCATAGCCCTAAAGCCTTTGTCTTTCAGGCTTTCCATGAAAATGCTTACCATTGGAGCAGTTTCTTTTACCATTCCGGAATCCAATAAAAATACGGCTCCTTTTCCTTCCAGACTTTGGGTAGGAATTCCGGTAGCTTCAATATTGTCGTGTGAATTGATTAATATAGGAATGCTCAAATAGCTGTTTAACGGGTCCAGTCCGGAGCTCGTACCATGGAAAAAAGATTCCATTTTTGAGAAAATCTGCTTCAGTTTCAGCAGCTTTTCACGTGTCAGGTTTTCCAGAACCGTGATTTTGTTTTCGGCATACTGGTCATAAACGGCAGCAACTAAAGCACCGCTGCTTCCGATTCCGTAACCTTGCGGAATACTGGAATCAAAATACATTCCGGCTTCAACATTGCGCTTTAGCAGTTCAATATTAAATGTCACCAATTCCGGATTTTCCTGCTGCATGGTCTCAAGATAAGCCACGAAGCGTTTCAGGCTGGCATTGGATTTTTGGGCTTCATCCGAAAGATTGTTATCTACTTTCAGTCCGCCATTGAAAAAATTATAGGGAATGGACAAACCCCGGGAACCTTTGTTAATAGCGTGTTCACCGAAGAGTAATATTTTGGAGTAAAATAATGGTCCTTTCATGTCTGCTCTTGAATTTTGTTAAAATTACAATTTTTTTGCGCCAAATCCAATTTCATCGCAAATATATTGCGAGTTTTGGCAAAAGCCAACTAATTCATTCTTAATTAATTCTAAAACTTCTTCTCTAACGTTTTCGGGATACAGAATATGGACATTGGCTCCTGCATCTAACGTAAAACAAACCGGAATATTGGTTTCATTTCTAAATTTCCAGATACGGTTTATGATTTCCAGCGTATTAGGTTTCATCAGTATATAATACGGCATAGAAGTCAGCATCATCGCATGCAAGGTTAAGGCCTCACTTTCTACTATCCGGATGAATTCCTGCAAATCGCCGGATTCCAATAGTGTTTTTATTTTAGACAGGTTTATATGTGCCTGCTCAAATCGTTTTTCGGCATACGGATGATTGTGCATCAGGTCATGCCCAACCGTGCTTGATACCTGTTTTTCACCTTTGTCAACTAATAATATAGTATCCTGATAGTTTTTAAAAATAGGATGGATATTGCGAGAGAACTCTACCCCAAATAAATCTGAACTTCCTTCGGTTTCTTTATGATTTCCCCAAATAACAATATTTCCTTTTACACTTCGGCAAGCACTACCTGAACCTAATCTTGCCAGGAAAGAAGCTTTTTGATTGAAGTAATCTTCTGTCATTTCAGGATTCAATTCCTTTTCAATACTCATCAGGTTTACAGCAAGAGCTGCCATTCCCGATGCAGAAGAAGCAATTCCTGAACTATGTGGAAACGTATTTTCTGAGTTGATAGTGAAATGATATTCTTTAAGAAACGGCAGGTAGGATTCAATTCTTTCGAAGAACTTCCGGATTTTAGGTTTGAAATCTTCTTTTGGTTTTCCTTCAAACAGTAAATCAAATGAAAAGTCTCCATCCGGCTTTCTTTTTTCAAAAGCCAGTGAGGTAATGGTTTTGCAATTGTTGAGCGTAAAACTTATTGATGGATTGGCAGGAATCTGGTTGTCCTTTTTCCCCCAATATTTTACCAGAGCGATATTGCTTGGTGCGCTCCATTTGAAATTTCCTTTTTCTATTGAACGGGTATATTCTGACGGAATAAAATCCTTTTCCGAAATCATAATTTATGAATTTGTGCAAAGATACTTTTTTTGCCCAAATCGCAGTCTGCATTAGGGCTAATCTGTGAAAATAACTAAATTTGTTAAAAAAGCAAAAATGAACAGATACACGCGAATTTTAGTTTTGACAGCAACCTGTCTCGCAGTAGGTTATTTTTCAAGTCTGGTAACAAGACCGGCAGTAGAAAGCTGGTATCCTTTGATCGAAAAACCAGTTTTTAATCCGCCCAATTGGATTTTTGCTCCTGTCTGGACTATTCTTTACGTTATAATGGGAATTGCAGGCGGACTGGTTTGGCATGAAATTGATTCTCCCCGGAAAGAAGAAGTCAAAAAGGGGATGCTGTTTTTTGCTATCCAATTAGCATTAAATGCCTTGTGGTCGTATTTGTTCTTTGGACTCAAAAATCCATTGCTTGCGTTGTTTGAAATTGTGCTGCTTTGGCTGATGATTTATGAAACCTATGCTAAATTCGCCAAAATCAACCGGTTTGCAGGCTATCTGTTTATCCCATATTTGTCTTGGGTAGGTTTTGCCATGGTGTTGAATGCCAGTATCTGGTGGCTGAACCAATAAAGGGTTGTTTTACACTGCTATTGGCTAATAGAGTTTGCTACAATAAATCCACTGGTCCAGGCATTTTGAAAATTAAATCCGCCGGTGATTGCATCAATATTGGTAATTTCTCCCGCAAAGAATAAATTGGGATAGATTTTGCTTTCCATTGTTTTGAAATTGATTTCTTTAAGGTCAATTCCTCCGGCTGTAACAAATTCTTCTTTAAAAGTACTTTTTCCATTGACCTGGAATTGTGCTTTTGTCAATTGATTGGCCAGATTCTGTAATTGGTTTTTGGATAAATCGGCCCATTTCGTCTCTTCATAAATTCCTGAAGCCAAAACCAGACTTTCCCATAAGCGGTTTGGAAAATCAAAAGGCGATTTTTTCGAGACTGCTTTTTTGGAATGTTCCAGTTTCAATTCTTTTAAAATAGATTCGGCTTCTTCAGTATCGACATCGTTAAGCCAATTGACAAAAATGGTGAACTGATAGTTTTTCTCAAATAAGATTCGTGCTCCCCAGGCTGATAGTTTTAAGATAGCAGGGCCGCTCATTCCCCAATGTGTTACGAGTAAGGGGCCTGTAGAAGTCAGTTTGGTATCTTTAACTTTTACGGAAACTTGTGCTGAAACGCCAGGCAGCTCTTTGATGCGTGGGTCTTTTATATTAAATGTAAACAGGGATGGTACCGGACTTACAATAGTATGTCCGAATTCCTGAAGCATCTCCCACATTTTTGGATTGCTTCCGGTGGCCAGTACTAATTTTTCGCAGAAATACTGTTGGTTTTGAGTTTCGATTTTCCAAAAATTCCCTTCATCTGCATTTGATTTGTAGATGGATTGTACGCTTTGCCCTGTCAAGACCTGAATTCCTAATTTTTTTGTGGCAGCCGTAAAGCAGTCGATAATAGTTTGCGAGGAATTGGAAACGGGAAACATGCGGCCGTCATCTTCAATTTTTAATTCAACACCATGCTTTTCAAACCACTCAATGGTATCACCCGAACAAAATTGGTGAAACGGACCACGAAGTTCTTTTTCACCACGCGGATAAAACTTTACCAATTCATTCGGAACAAAACAGGCGTGTGTTACATTGCATCGTCCGCCACCGGAAATACGGACTTTTGTCAGGACTTCCTTGCCGCGTTCCAATATAGCGATTTTCAATTTCGGATTTTTCTCCGCACAGTTTATGGCTGTAAAAAAACCTCCGGCTCCTCCGCCAACGATGATTATGTCGAAATTAGTGCTCATATTTTTTCCGGGAAATCGGTAATGATTCCATCAACATTATACGTTTTTACTCTCTCAATATCCTCAATTTCATTAACTGTCCAGGTGTAGACTTTGAAACCCTGTTTTTGTGCCTGCTGTACGTTTTCTTCTGTCAGGAGGCTGAAATGGGGATGTATTGCTTTGGCAGAAAAAGCAGTGGCCCATTCCAAGGCTTGTGCTACGCTTGCTTGTGACAATACACCCAAATGTATTTTCGGATTGATGATGTGCATCATTTCGAGTTCTTCCCTTTGAAAGCTGGAAATGATAAAGTTTTCGTAGCTGTAGTCATTTTCAAGAATATACTTTTCAATAAGATGCGAAATGGGTTTTGCCGTATGACGGCCTTTTAGTTCAATATTGATAAGGCAGTTTTTACCGGCTAATTCAATCACTTCTTCTAAAGTGGGGACTTCAATATGTCCGTTAATGCGCAATGCTTTTATTTCGGAAAGTGTCAACTCAGAAATGGCACCGGAACCATTAGTGGTACGGTCTGCCGTAAAATCATGGATAACGACCAGTTCACCAGTCTTGCAGCTATGGACATCCAATTCGATTCCGTCAGCATGCAGGTCGAAAGCTTTTTGGAATGAAGGAAGCGTGTTTTCAGGTTCATGGCCTTTGGCACCACGATGTCCGATATTGAGTATTTTTTTCAAGACTGACTTTTAATTGGTAAAAGTAAAGTTTTTGGATATGCCTGACAAAAGTTTAAGCCATTATAGGAAAATTTAAGTTATCTATATCCCATGCTTTGTGACTCTGCACCTTTGTGTGAAAATAATTGCTCGCAAAGGCGCAGAGCCGCAAAGTTTATAAAGGAAATTGTGCTGATTGAGAATGTATTTCCTGTGTCTTAAAAAAAGAAATGCCCTGTGTGATACAGGGCATTTTATTATTTTTTCAGCAGTTCGTTGGTTCTGCGTATTGCTTCGGCATCTTTATAATCCAGCCAGGCTTGCCCTTTGCGTTTTCGCATCCAGTTGTCATAATGACGTATGACGGCAACGTTCGCCAAACCTTTGAGCAGGTTAGTTGGTCTTCCTGCCAATGAACGCAAACTTAACGAAAAGCCAGGCGTTAGGTATTTCATATAATGCCACCAACCTTCAGGCATATAAAGCATTTCGCCATGTTGCAGATTGGTGATGTATGGCTTTACCATTTTGAGTGCCGGAAATTTTTCAAAATCGGGGTTGTCGAAATCAATATCTTCATTGCAAATCCAGGAATAAGGAAGTCTGTACATGTATTTCGTTTCTTTTGGGTCAACGAGAACGCATTGTTTTTTTCCTTCAAAATGGATATGGAAAATATTAGGGAAATCGATATCGTAATGCATAAAGACTTTGGCGTCTTCGCCTCCAAAGAAAACTAAAGGAAGGCTTTTTATCAATCGAAGTCCTAACTGGGGCCATCTCATATCCGCTTTCAAAGAAGGCACATCTTTCATCAGATTGTATAGAAAAATACGCAAATCGGTTGGGCCTTTTTCCAGAATGTCGATATATTCCGACATGGTCATTTTGAAATCCGGCTCGTTTACTTTTTTAGTATAATCCGTTTTCCTGCTGTCATAAAGAGGAACTGTCTTATCGCCGGCTACTTCTCTGAGAAATTTGAAATTCCATTTGGAAAAAGCGGGCCAGTCTTCAATCTGATTTGTAATTACTACAGGTTTTTGAGGCTTATAATAGTTTTCGATAAACTCTTTCTTTGTAAGTCTTTCAACCCTTTCTATTTCTATATATTCAAAGGCCATGTTTAAAAATGCTAAGTTGTTTCTACGGAACCACTAAATTAGCATTTTTAAACATTCTAAATAATAATTATTACTTTTTTATTTAACCAAAATATAATATTGCCAAGGCTTGAAACTGAATTTCTGGTCTTTTGCCAATGTTATTTTCTCGCCGGTCATATAATTGGTAAATGTGCCTTCAACCGGAGCCGTGAATTGCTGGTCTTTTTTAGATAGGTTTCCAATAAAGAAAACTTTCTGATTTTCTTTTTCTCTTTCAAAAGCAAGAACATTCGTATCGTTTGAAGTTGCCAAACGTTTGAAAGAAGCCGCATTTTTACCGCCATTCAAGGCAATATTGTTATTTTTTAATTCACCCAATTTTTCATAGATAGGGAACATTTTTGCCTTTATTTTAGGGATTGAGTCTTTTTCGAAGAATTTCAATCGGTGTTTCAGGTCGTATTCCTGACCTGTATAGATAAGCGGCATTCCCGGCATCAGGTAGGTTAGTGCCGTAAAAGCTTCTACGCCGTCACCCATTCTTTCATATTCGGTTCCGTTCCATGAATTTTCGTCGTGATTGGAAGTGAAGTTCATGAAAAAATCATTCTTCTCATATTCTTTAGCAATTTTATCAAATACGTTATCCAGGTCTTTGACTGTTTTTGTGCCTTTGTTAATGTCGTTCATCACGTGGTGCGCTTCCCAGCCATATCCCATATCAAAAAGTCCATCTTTTAAAAGATAATTTTTGTTGGATTCCATCAGCATGAATACAGGTTTCACTTTTCGCAGTTCAGGAATTGCTTTTTGCCAGAATTCGGCAGGAACATTGTCTGCAACATCACAACGGAAACCGTCGATGTTTTCTTCTTTTACCCAATATAACATTTCGTTTTCCATGGCTTTGTGAAGTTCCTTGTTGGCATAATTCAAATGAGCAACATCTGTCCAACCCCATGATTTTCCTGTTTCCGGATTCAGCGGATCGGTTACTTCACCTTTTGCATTTTTATGGTAGTATTCCGGATGTTCCGTAATCCATTTATGGTCCCATCCGGTGTGGTTTGCTACCCAGTCAAGAATGACATACATACCGTTTTCATGGGCTGTTTTTACCAGATTCCTGAAATCTTCTTTGGTTCCGTAATCCGGATTGATAGCCGTATAGTCTGATATGGCATAAGCACTTCCTAAGTATTTGGCCTTTTCTTTCGGGTCTTTAATGTCTTCTACAGAAAGTTCTCCGGTAGCTTTCCTGTTTTTCATCGAAATAGGATAGATAGGCATCAGCCAGATGATTTTTACACCCAATTTTTTCAATTCCGAAATGTCTTTGGTAAAAGCATTAAAAGTTCCTTCTGGTGAATATTGACGAATGTTGGCTTCATAAATAACCGCATTTTCTGCTGTTTCATCCGTTATTGGGGCAATAGTTTCTGTTTTTGCAGCGGTTGTGTTTTCCGTTTTTTTGTCGTCTTTGCAGCTGATAAAAGCCGCTAATGTTACAGCTAATAAGATTGTTTTTTTCATAGATTTCGTTTTTGTTCTCGCAAAGTCGCAGAGACGCAAAGATTATAAGTTGTTTGCTATTCTTTTGATTCCGTTTTTGATTAAGGGTTCGTTAAAGTTGACCAGCAACCCCAATTTTAATCCTGTTATTTTTAGATAGGTCAATACTTGTTTTAAATGTACCTGCGCAATCTCTGCAACAGATTTTATTTCTATGAGTACTAAATTTTCTACAATTATATCTGCTCTGAAACCAATACTCATCGTTATGTCATTCCAGATTACGGGTAGTGATTTTTGTCTTTCAACTTTCAACCCCATTTCTGTAAGTTCATAAACTAGAATTGCTTCATAGACACTTTCTAAAAGACCAGGCCCTAATTTTGTGTGTATTTCGAAGCATAAATTAACTATGATTCGAGATAATTCGTTTTCTTTCATTTTGGCAGATATTAATTATTTATGGCGTTTATTCTTTATGCAGAGATATGCAATTTATGAAATTTTGTTCTTCCGCATTTTGAAAGAGTCTTTCTTTCCTTTCGCAATACCCAAAAGCAACAAAGGGAAAACTTTGCGTCTCTGCGCCTTTGCGAGATTAATTTATTTTAACTCCAATATCAGGACTGATTTTTCTTCTATACTTATACCTTCTTTTACATTAATAGATTTTCCTGTCAGCACATCTTTTCCTGACGTAAAGTCTTTGATGTTTTCCTGAAAACGTACGGTCTTAAATGTTTTTGGCTGAGCAGCATTGTTGATGATTACCATCACGGTTTCATTGTCATTATATCTGAAATAAACATACACATTATCCTCCGGGATGTAATGTGTCATTTTACCGGAATGGATAACGGATTTCCCTTTTCTCCATTGGAATAATTTTGAAGAGAAGTCAAAAAACTTAGCTTGCTCTTCCGTTCTTCCGGCTTTGGTGAAAGCGTTGTTTTTATCACCTGTCCATCCACCCGGAAAATCCTGACGGATATCGGCATCTCCTTTTCCTTTGTCTCCCGCCATTCCTATTTCGGAACCATAATAGATTTGCGGAATTCCGCGCACGGTAGCGATTAACGCCATAGCCATCTGGTATTTCCTGAAATCGTTTTTGTAGATGTGGTTAAATCTTCCGGTATCGTGGTTTTCTACAAAAGTCAGAAGGTTGTTTACGTTAGGATATAAAAAATCATTGGCGAAATTATCGTATACCTTAATCATCCCATCATTCCACGTGGCTTTGTCTTCGTTGAAAACATTTCCAAAAGCATCGTGCAATGTAAAATCCATAACGCTTGGCAGGTAGGAGTTATAACTCTGTATGGCACTGATTGGACTGTCTTTTTGCCAATACGACATCTGAGCCTGGTCGTGCATCCAAACCTCACCTACGATATTGAAATATGGATATTCGTCGGTGATGGCTTTCGTCCATTTTGCAATCCCGATTTTGTCATTATAAGAATAGGTGTCGACTCTAAATCCGTCCAAATCAGCATATTCAATCCACCAGATAGCATTTTGTATCAGGTAATTCAAGACTAACGGATTGGATTGATTCAAATCGGGCATGGAAGGAACAAACCATCCGTCCATACAATTTTTGGCATCAATAGCAGAAGCATTGGTGTCAAATTGTGTTGTCATTCTATAATTAGATTGTGAAAACCCTGGGAATTGGTGAATCCAATCATAGGTAGGCAGGTCTTTATACATCCAGTGTTCTGCACCCCAATGGTTGGTCACATAATCCTTGATGAGTTTCATGTTGCGTTTTTTCAATTCTGCCGAAAGGCGAACATATTCTTCATTGGTTCCATAACGCGGGTCAATTTTGTACACATCAGACTGTCCGTAGGTATGGTACGAATGAACTTTATCGTTGTCCTCGCAAAGTGGTGTGCTCCAAATTGCTGTTACTCCTAATTCTTCCAAATAATCTAGGTGTTTTATGATTCCTTCGATATCTCCGCCATGACGACCTCCCGGAAGGCTGCGGTCTGCTTTTTCATTCAACGATTTATCGGTATCGTTGTTTGGATTACCATTGGCGAAACGGTCCGGCATGATAAGATAGATTAGGTCTGACGAATCAAAACTTTTTCGCTGAGCCGAATTTTTACGTCTAGCTTTCAGCGTATATTTTTTTGTAAAGGCTACCTTGTTTTTGTTTTTGAATGAAAAGACAAAATCAGAAGCAGGAATATTTTTTGTGTCGATTGTAATGAAAATGTAGTTAGGATTTTCAGTTTTTACCACGTTTTTGATAACCACATTGTTAGAAACGGAGGCTTCGTACTGTGCTATGTTTTTTCCGTAAAACATAATCTGAAGTTCAGGGTTATGCATTCCGGCGTACCAGAAAGGAGGCTCTATCTTATCAATTTGGGCGAAAGCCGAAACCGATAAAAGGAGCACTAACAGGTTTATTTTTTTTGTAAAATTCATTGTTTAGTTTTTAAGAACCCTTTCAGAGCATTTACCTCTGAAAGGGTTGGGTGGTGGTATTTATACGGTTACCAAAGTATTGGGTTCTACAAGTACTGCTTTTCCGTTGACATAAACGGTGAGTTCCTGAGTTCCTTCTAAGGTAAATTTAGTTTCGCTGGCATTTACGAAAACTTGCAATATCTGATTTCTGAAATTGATTTTGAAGGAATAGCCTTGCCATTGCTCCGGGATTTTTGGTTCAAAATGCAAGGTGTCATTTTTGACACGCAAACCTCCAAAACCTTCAACAATGCTCATCCAGGTTCCGGCCATACTTGTAATATGGCAACCTTCCTCCACTTCTTTGTTATAATCGTCAAGGTCCAGACGCGAAGTTCTTAAGTAGAACGTATAGGCCTGTTCCATGCGTCCTAAAGTGGCTGCCTGAATGGAGTGCACACAAGGAGAAAGCGAAGATTCATGTACTGTAAAAGGCTCATAAAAATCGAAATGCCTTTCCAATTGCTCTTTTGAGAAATGATCTTCAAAGAAATAAAATCCTTGTAAAACGTCAGCCTGTTTGATGTATGGAGAACGCAGGATTCTGTCCCATGACCATTTTTGGTTGATAGGCCTTTGGCTTTTATCCAAATCATGAACTTTAACCAGTTCCTTGTCCAGGAATCCGTCCTGTTGCAGATAAACGTCGTGTTCTTCAGAATATGGAAGGTACATTTTATCGGCAACTTTTTTCCAATTGATTATTTCTCCGGCTTCCAGCTTTGTTTTTGAAACAATTCGGGAATAATCAGCAGCATATTCTTTCTGTACTTTTTCAATTTGCTCTACAGCATAATCAATGCACCATTTTGCCAGATAGTTGGTATAGAAATTATTGTTTACGTTGTTTTCATATTCGTTCGGGCCGGTAACTCCCAAAATTACGAACTGGTCTTTGACGGTTGAAAGCGTTGCTCTCTGATGCCAAAAACGGGCAATAGCAATTAATACTTCCAGACCTTTTTCAGGAATATAAGTGTAATCTCCTGTAAATCTATGATAGTTGTAGATGGCAAAGGCAATAGCTCCGTTTCTGTGGATTTCCTCAAAGGTAATTTCCCATTCGTTATGGCATTCTTCTCCGTTCATGGTGACCATCGGGAAAAGGGCAGCACCGTTTGTAAAGCCTAATTTTTCGGCATTTTCGATTGCCTTATCCAGTTGGTTGTATCGGTAGGTCAGCAAATTTCGGGCAACCTGCTGGTCTTTAGTCGCCATATAAAACGGAATGCAATAGGCTTCGGTATCCCAATAGGTTGAACCTCCGTATTTTTCTCCTGTAAAGCCTTTTGGTCCTATATTCAATCGGGAATCTTTTCCGGAATAGGTTTGGTTCAGTTGGAAAATATTAAAACGAATACCTTGTTGTGCCTTTACGTCGCCATCGATAGTGATGTCTGACATTTCCCAGATTTTTGCCCAGGCTTCAATCTGTTCCTGCAATAAGGTTTCATAACCTTTTACGTTTGCCTTAGCAATGGCGTTTTGGGCAGCCGTAATTAATTGAGAGTTCTCATGGTTTAGAGAAACCGTATAGCCACCAAATTTTTGGATGGATGATTTTTCTCCTTTAGCTGCTTCTGTTTCATAGGCGAAAAGAATCTTTTCTGCAGAAGCTTCAACATTCACAGGAGTAGTGTTGAGGTTCTGGCCATTTAAAAAGATGCTGTTTGACATGTAGGTGGCCACATTAAAATGGGTCTTGAATGTTCTGGCAACAACAAAGGCTTCATTGCCGGAATGTTTTGTTTCCAGCGGTTCCCAGAATTTTTCTTCCCAGTTGGCATCCTCATTTTTTACTCCTGCGTCAATGTAAGGTTTGTAAACGATTTTTGCGTCTTTATTTAATGGTGTAATTTCATAATTAATAACACCTAATTCATCAGAATTGAGCGAAAGGAAACGACGAACATCTACTTTTATTTGGGTTCCGTTTTTTAATGTGGCTTCAAAAGAACGGTGGTACCATCCTTCTTTCATATTTAATTCGCGCTCGAAATTCCTGACTTCGGTGCAGGTATTTAAATCGAGGTTTTCACCATTAATTTCAATGTCTATTCCTATCCAGTTGGGTGCGTTGAGTACTTTGGCAAAATATTCCGGATAGCCATTTTTCCACCAACCCACTTTTGTTTTGTCCGGATAGTAGATTCCGGCAATATAGCTTCCCTGAAAAGTTTCTCCGGAATAGCTTTCTTCGAAATTGGCACGCTGTCCCATGGCACCGTTTCCAATACTAAATAAACTTTCGGAAGATTTTATTCTTTCTGCATCAAATCCTTCTTCTATGATTGACCAATTATTTGGTACTATATAATCTTGATTCATTTTATTTATTCACTAAAGTTTCTATGAAATTTGTTTCTATATGGGTAAAGTCAGGGAAAATATAATCGGCTTCGTGCAGAATTTTTGCTTCTCCGATTCCTACGCTTGTCATATTTGCAATGTTAGCGGCCTGTATGCCGGCTACAGAATCTTCAAAAACGATAGCATTTTCAGGAGCGGTTTTTAATAATTCTGCTGCCCTAAGGAAAACTTCCGGGTCGGGTTTGGCATTGGAAACATCATTGCCATCGACTATAGCATCAAAATAGTGGATAATGCCTGTTTTTTCCAGAATTGGTCTGGCATTTTTGCTGGCAGAGCCCAAAGCAATCAGTTGTTTTCTTTCTTTCAGATAATGCAGAACTGGCAGTACTCCCGCCAACAATTCGCTATCATCCATATCTACCAGATAAGACAGGTAATCCTCATTTTTTTGTGTAAGCCATTTGTCTTTGTCTTCCTGACTCGCTTCTATTTTTCCTAATTGAAGTATAAGTTCTAATGAGCGTACACGACTTACCCCTTTTAGTTCTTCATTGTGTTCCGGAGTAAATTCAATACCCAGCTGGTTAGCTATTTTTTGCCAGGCCAGATAATGATATTTGGCGGTATCGACGATTACTCCGTCTAAATCGAATATAAATGCTTTTGTTTTCAATGGTTTATTGTTTTACGGTGTCGTCAGTATCTTTTACCCGCAACACAAAAAAGGAAGCGATAATGAAAGCGACTCCGCTGGTTACAATGGCATAGATTGGGTTACCGCCATAAATGTATTTAACGATAGGTCCGCCAATGATGGCGTTGATGATTTGGGGAACTACAATGAAGAAATTAAAAATTCCCATGTAGACACCCATCTTTTTGGCCGGAATAGAGCCTGAAAGGATGGCATAAGGCATAGCAAGAATGCTTGCCCATGCAATACCAACTCCAATCATTGAGACGATTAGCCAGTTTGGGCTTGGTGCAAAATAGACTGAAATCAGCCCGATTCCTCCCACGATTAATGAAAAAGCATGTGTAGATTTTCGTCCTATTTTTTTAGCGATTGCGGGTAAAAAGAAGGCAAAGACAGCCGAAACGGCATTGTAAACCCCAAAGATGATTCCCACCCAGTCGCCAGCTTCCTGATAGGTTTTACTGTGCGTGTCTTCTAACGGAAGTCCATAGATATGGTGTGCTATTGCCGGAGTCGTAAAAACCCACATTCCAAATAACGCAAACCAGGAAAAGAATTGTACCCATCCGAGTTGTCTCATGGTTTGAGGCATGTTTCCAAAGTCACTGAAAATATTCAACAGGCTTCCTTTTTCTTCTTCCTCATGGACGATTCCTTCTGCCTTATCAAAAGCTTCCAGTTCTTCCGGCGAGTACTCTTTGGTAGTAGAAATGGTCCATAATACGGCTCCAACCAAAACGGCGGCACCAATAATAAAGGATAGGATTAAATGATAAGGAACTTCACCCGGTTGAGCTTCACTGGAAACTCCAAACCATTTGTTTAAGGCATATGGAAGCCACGAACCTATTACGGCACCAAACCCTATCAGGGCAGTTTGCACGCTAAAACCCAATGTTCTCTGGTCGGCAGGAAGCAGGTCGGCTACTAAGGCACGGAAAGGCTCCATTGCAATGTTGAATGAAGCATCCATAATCATGAGCATTCCGGCACCTACCCAAAGAGCAGGCATAAAAGCAGTGAGCAACGCAGATTGTGGCATGAGTATTAATCCCAGTGCTGCCAAAACCGAACCGATTAAAAAATAAGGTTTTCTTCTGCCAAAACGTGTCCAGGTTCTGTCGCTATAGTGGCCTATAATTGGCTGGACAATCAATCCCATTAGTGGGGCAACAATCCAAAACCATGACAGGCTGTGTACGTCGGCGCCGAAGATTTGTAGAATTCTGCTGGCATTTGCATTTTGCAGGGCAAATCCCATTTGTATTCCCAGATAGCCAAAACTCATGTTCCAGATATCCAGAAAACTTAATTTACGCTTTTTCATTATCGTAATTTATTGATTGATATACGATAAGCGTTAATGGCTTATCAAGACTTAATCTTTCGTTCGAAGTAAAAATATAAGCATTGATAATCGTTACAAATATATAATTTTTTTATACCCGAAATTAAAAATGGAATATTTAACAATCGGCAAAAGAGGAAAAATATATTTTTATTTATTTGATATTCAGTGTTTTGAGTGCAACTACAACGATGGCGTAGATTCTCGTAATACGAGGTGAGTTTCTATAACTTCCGTTCTGTAATGTTCATCTTCTTCCTGTTCTGATTCTAATCTTTCAATAAGCATCTTGGCCGCTTTGCCACCCATTTTTATTCCATTCTGGCTTACTGTAGTAATGCTTGGCGAGGAATATTTGGAAATAATGCCATCTGTGAATCCGATAACCGAAATATCTTCCGGAACTTTAAGGTTTATTTTCTTTGCGGCTTTAATGGCCGTTACGGCAAATAATTCGTTTACGGCAAAAACAGCATCGATTTCATTATTATTAATGAGTTCTTCAATTTGATGTTCGCAGATATCAATATCTTCTATTTTCAATATGAGTTTTGGGTCAACAGGGATATTGTTTGTTTTAAGTGCTTTGATGTATCCGTCTGTACGAAGCTTTCCAACGCTGACATAATCAACGGTAGTAATCAGCGCAATTTTTTTGAATCCTTTGTCGATTAAATCCTGAACCGCTTCATAGGCGGCCAGATTATCGTCAATAATAACCTTATCGCATAAAATATCGTTTGTCACACGGTCAAACATAACCACAGGCATTCCCTGATTGATAACCTCGGTAATATGGTGGAAATCTTTTTTGTGCTGGGTTTCTTTGGAAAGCGACATGATAAAACCGTCAATACTTCCGTTGGCAAGCATTTCCATGTTGATTACTTCCTTGTCAAAAGATTCGTCAGATAACGTTACGATAACATTATAGCCGTGTTCATTAGCCACATGTTCAATACCGCTAATGACTGTGGCAAAAAAGTGGTGTACAATTTCAGGAATAATGACGCCGATTGTCTTGGTTTTTTTATTTTTTAAACTTAGGGCAATCAGGTTGGGTTTGTAGTTGTATAATTTGGCAAAAGCCTGCACTTTTTGGCGGGTGTCTTCACTAATTTCAGGACTGTCTCTTAACGATTTTGAAACAGTTGAAATCGATACGTCTAATTCTTTGGCAATTTGCTTTAGCGTGACTTTTTTTCGCATAGTATTTAATGTCAGGTAAATATTTCTGAATAAAGATAAATTTAATTTTTATTAATAGCGATTTTCGGGTAAAAAATCTGAGTATTTGCTAAAGTTTTCAACACGCAAACGTTTTCGGTTGGTGCTTTTACGAAAACGATTTTTTTGTCTAAAATATTTACATAGATTTAACATTCGAAGTAAAAATATAAGGTAAACAAACTCATTTTTAACCTAAACAAAATGTATGAAAACAATTTACAAAAAGTTGTTGCTTTTATTACTGATGCTTCCGTTTAGTGTGCTGGCACAGAACACGTTAAATGGAAATGTCAGAGATGAGGTTTCAGGATTGCCCTTGCCGGGAGTCAGTGTGACTGTCCAGGGCAGTACCAATGGAGCCACAACCGATTTTGATGGAAACTTTTCGCTTTCCGGAGTAAAATCGGGGGACGTAATTACGTTCTCTTTTTTGGGCTATAAACCTACCACTATCACTTATTCTTCACAAAATACTATTAGTGTTATTTTACAGGAAGATGCTTCGCAATTGGATGAGGTTGTTGTAGTAGGATATGGTTCTGTTAAAAAGAAGGATGCTACCGGAGCCGTAGAGGTAATTTCTCAAAAAGATTTTAACCGTGGCTTAAATGCAACTGCAGAAAACCTGTTAAATGGTAGAGTAGCAGGTTTGAATATTACAACCAGCGGAGCGCCGGGTTCGGGGTCTACAATCAGAATTCGTGGAGGCTCTTCTTTGAACGCCAAAAATGATCCGTTAATTGTAATTGACGGTCTTCCTTTAGATAATGAAGCAAGTGGAGGTTCTACAAGCGTATTGGCTTCTATAAACCCGAATGACATCGAGTCTTTCTCTATTTTGAAAGATGCTTCTGCTACGGCAATCTACGGTTCCAGAGCTTCGAATGGTGTCATCATCATTACAACTAAAAAAGGAAGCCAGGGCGATATGCAGGTTAGTTTCAATTCTGTCACTACCGTAAATACATTGGCTAAAAAAGTAGACGTATTGTCTGCCGACCAATTCAGAGCATTAGTAAACCAGGTAGGTTCGCCAACACAAATAGGATTGCTTGGAAATGCAAAAACAGATTGGCAGGATGAAATTTTCCAGACCAGTATGTCTGTAGATAATAACCTATCTATCAGAGGAAACTTATTTGGGGTTATGCCAGCCAGATTGTCTGTTGGTTATACTCAAATTCCAGGTTTATTAAAAACAGGAGAATTTAAAAGGACTACAACTTCATTGGCGTTAAACCCATCATTCTTTGATGACCATTTGAAAATTAACCTGAATGCCAATATTTCATGGCAGGACAACCGTTTTGCAGATGAAGGAGCTATTGGTAATGCTTTAAGCTTTGACCCTACACAATCGGTTTATGATCCATCTTCTTATTTTGGAGGTTATTTCGAATGGCTTGAGCCAGACGGAGACAGAGTAGTTACCGGAGCACAACAGAACCCGGTATCGCTGCTAAATCAAAGAAGAAACATTACAGACAACCGTAAAATGTATGGTAATTTCCAGGTTGACTATAAACTGCATTTCTTTGAAGACATCAGAGCGGTTGTGAATGTTGGTTTTGATAAACAGGACGGTAACGGGACTAACACATTGGCGCCGTTTAGCCCTGCCGGTTTCCAAACAGGAAGCTACAGTGGCGGAACGTACCAGAATTATGGTGCCTATAGCTATTTTAATGAAAATAAAGAAAACAAATTGTTAGATGCTTACCTTGTATATTCAAAAGAAATTGGAAAATTCAATTTGGATGTAACAGGAGGTTATTCGTACCAAAACTTCAAATGGGTAGGTTTCTCAACAGGAAACGTTTATGATCCAAATGCGCAACCAGACGTATTTACAAGACCTACAGTAAACTTACAGTCCTATTTTGGAAGAATGAATTTAGGATTTGATGATAAGTATTTATTGACTTTAAACTACAGAAGAGACGGTACTTCCCGATTCTCTAAAGAAAACAGATGGGGTAACTTCCCAGGAGCTGCTTTTGCATGGAAAATATCACAAGAAGGCTTTATGAAAAATGTGAGATTTGTTTCTGATCTTAAATTAAGATTAGGATGGGGTATCACAGGACAACAGGATATTAATGACGGTTTCGCTTATATCGAAAGATATACTACAGGAACAACTCAGGCACAATACCAATTTGGAAACGTTTTTGTTCCGGTAGGAAGACCTGAAGGTTATAACAAAGGACTGAAATGGGAAGAAACCGAAACCAGAAACATTGGTATTGATTATGGCTTTTTCGACAACAGATTAAGAGGATCTTTGGATTTATATGAGAAAAAATCATCTGATTTGTTAGCGATTGTTCCTTTTCCTGACGGAGCCAACCTGGCCAACCAGGGATTCAGAAACTACGGGAACTTTACTTCTAAAGGTGTCGAATTCAGCGTAAGCTATGACATTTTCCGTGGAGAAGGATTTAACTGGACTACAACATTCAATGCAACATACAACAATCAGGAAATTACAGACATCCCGTCTGATAACCCTGTAGGTGATATTGACGGTGGTGGTGGAAACAAAATCCAAATCAACTCTGTTGGATACAGCCCTAATGCCTTTTACGTATATGAACAAGTATATGATGCAAACGGAAAACCGGTTGAAGGTGTATATGTTGACAGAAACCAGGATGGTGTTATTTCAACAGCCGACCAATACAGATACAAAAAACCAAATGCAGATTACACTTTTGGTATGATGAACAATATGAGCTATAAGCAATTTGACCTTTCATTTGCATGGAGAGCCAGCTTAGGTAACTATATGTATAATAACGTTGCTTCAAACAAAGGTGTGTTGCAGGCAGGTGTTCGTTATAATGACGTAATCAGCAACATTAATTCCGATTATTTGAACTCAGGTTTCCAATTGGAAGGAAACAACAGACTTTTCTCTGATTATTATATTCAGGATGCATCATGGTTCAAATTAGATAACATCACGTTAGGATATACCATCCAAAATCCTTTTGCTACAAAGAAATCCAAATTCAGAGTCTATGGAGCCGTTCAGAACGTATTTACAATTACGGACTATGACGGAGTAGATCCTGAAATTTATGGCGGTATTGATAAGACTATCTATCCAAGACCAAGAATGTTCATGCTAGGATTTAATATAGATTTTTAAAAAAATATGAAAATGAAAAAAATGTTAGACATACTAGGGAAGAAAGCGCTGCTATTGCTTGTCATTATGGCAATAGGCGTTTCCTGTACGGACGATTTAGATGTAATGCCACAGGATGATGATGACTTTACAGCTGAAAAATTCTACGAAAACCCTCAAGCTTACAGAATGTTTTTGGCAAAACTTTACCTTGGATTGGCAAAAGCCGGAAATGGGGAAGGTGATGGAGGTGAAGATTTGCAAGGAATCAGAAATGACTTCAGTCCTTATTTGAGAGCATTCTATACGTTGCAACAGTTACCAACGGATGAGTCGGTAATAGCGTGGCAGGATGGTAATTTGCCATCAATGAACTCTCATACATGGACAAGCAACAACGAGTTCATTTATGTAATGTATTCCAGAACCTTTTACCAAATCAGTTTGGCAAATGAGTTTCTGAGACAATCGACTCCGGATAAAGTAGGTAGCAGAAATGTTGATCCGGCTATCCTGAACGATATGAAATCGTACAGAGCAGAAGCCAGATTTTTAAGAGCATTGTCACTCTACCATGCAATGGATTTGTTTGGACGTGTGCCTATTGTTACAGAAAATGATCCTGTTGGATTCTTTTATCCGCAACAGAGAGAGAAAATCGATGTTTTCAATTACATAAAAGATGAATTGATTGCTATTGATGCTGATTTGAAAGAGTCAAGAACGAATGAATACGGAAGAGTTGACAAGATTGCTGCAAAAATGCTTTTGTCAAAACTGTATTTGAATGCTGAGGTATACATAGGGCAACCTAAATATGCGGAAGCTGCTGATGCATTACAGGCAGTTTTAAACTCAACTTACCAGATTGCCAACGTTCCTTACAAATATTTGTTTATGGCAGATAACGATGTGAATGGAGCGCAAAATGAATTTATTTTCCCGGTACGTTTTGATGGTCAATACACAACCAGTGGAGGAACCAATTATTTAGTTCACGCTTCTATTTTGAGTTCAATGAACGCGAGCGACTTTGGAGTTGATGGTGGTTGGAAAGGACTAAGAGCAAGAAGAGAATTTGTAAATAAATTTGCCGATGTAACAGGAGCCTCAGATAACAGAGCGATGTTCCATACAACAGGACAGACTTTGGATATTGCCAGTATTGCTGACGAAACGCAAGGATATGCAGTAACTAAATGGACTAACAAAAGATCCGATGGTTCTAACGGTTCAAATCCAACAGGAGCATTTGTCGATACAGACTTCCCGTTATTCCGTTTGGCTGATGCTTATCTGATGTATGCTGAATTGGCAGTCAGAGGTCAAGGTTCACTTTCACAAGCAGTAACTTATGTAAACGCTTTAAGAACCAGAGCGAATGCAGGTACTATATCTCAGGGAGATCTTAACCTGGATTTTATCCTGGCAGAAAGATCCAGAGAATTATATTGGGAATGCCACAGACGCCAGGATTTGATTCGCTTTGGAAAATTCACAGGCGGTTCTTACCTATGGCAATGGAAAGGCAACTCTGCTAACGGAGCACCAATTTCAGATCATTTGAAATTGTTCCCGATTCCGGACAGAGCAAAAGCTGCCAACCCAACTTTACAACAAAATACAGGATATTAATAAAAGTAAAAATCATATAGATATGAAAAATATAGCAAAATCATTAATTGCATTATTCGCAGTCCTGGCTGTTTCATGTAGCTCGGACGATGTTGAAGACAGACCGGTAATAACGGCTAAAGATGCACCGGTTTTAGTAGCCCCTGAAGGAGCAAATACCTATACGCTTCTTTTAGAAAACGCAGCAAATCAAGCAGAACGCTTTGTATGGACTTCTGCTAATTTTGACCAAAATGTCGCAATCAATTATGAACTTCAATTAGATGCTGTGGGCAATGAATTTGCAACTCCGCGTTCTTTAGGTTCTGTAATTGGAGCCAACCAATTGTCTGTTTCTGTTGAAACTTTGAATGGAGCTGTTCTGGGTGCAGGTGGGGAGGCTTTTGTTACCGGAAACTATGAAGTAAGAGTAAAGGCAAGTGTTAATGGTACTTTCGAACCGCTTTACAGTAATGTGGCTACAATATCAGTAACACCTTATGTGGCGCTTGATCCGGTTTTATATCTTGTAGGAGCACCTCAGGCTTATTACGGATTAAACCAATGGGATAATACAACTGCAATGCCATTGCGTTATATTGGTAATGGGACAACTAAAATTTTCGAAGGTTATGTAAAAGTAGCCGCAGGCGAAGGATTTAAGTTTATTGGAGAGCAAGGAACCTGGGATAACGGGAACTACGGTGTAATTGGTGGAGTTCAGGACGGGAATCTTAAAAATGCAGGAGATAGTGGTGATATCAAAGTGGCAGAAAATGATGGAAACGGACTTTACTACATCTGGGTTGATATTGACAACTTAAAATACAAATCAGTTAAGATGAACTGGGGTATTATAGGTTCTGCTACTGCAGGTGGTTGGGACAATGAAACAGCCATGACTTATAATTTTGCAGCAAATAAATTTACAATTTCTGCATCGTTGGCTGCTGGAGAAATGAAATTCAGAGCGGCAAACGCTGGGAATTTTATCGCTAGTAATGCCTGGAAATTCAATGTAGGAAACAGTGATCCAAAAGTGGTTTACAATCCAGATGCTCCAAACTTTGCTATTGGTGGAGGTACAGCAAACCTGGAACTGACTGTTAATTTTGACGGAACAGCAGTAGTAGGAGGCTTATAAAAAAAGACAAAAGGGCTGCCTGGTTTCAGGCGGCCTTTTTTAAATAATACAATATGAAAAAAATTACCCTATTATTTTTATTGATTGCTTCTTATGCCTGGTCGCAACAACAAACCGTAACCTATTCGGTAACGCCGGCGACTTTTGAAGAGAACCAGTCAATTACACTAACTTTCAACGGAAGCAGTATTAATGAAGCGACCTGGGGAGTTGCAGGCAATGCCCTTTATATTTGGGCATGGTCTTTCGATTTGAATGACCAAAACAATGCCGACTGCCCAACTAATGGCGATTGGGGGAACTCTAACGAAGCCAACCGCCTGACCTATAATTCTGCCAATGATACCTATTCGATAAGTTTTGTTCCAACTGCTTTTTATAATAGGACAGGAATAGGAAGAATAGGTTTTCTTATTAAGGCTAAGAATGGAAATGGAGATAAAAAATCTCAGGACATATTGCTTAGGGTTGGCACTTTTCAGGTGAACCTGACAGCACCTGCTCAAAACAGCAGCACCATGCTTGCTTCGGGTTCTAACTTTACGATAACAGCAAACAATACCGGTGGGAATGCCAGTTATGTTTTAAAATCAAATGGTTCAACCATCAACACGAATGCCAGCACTGCAACCTATTCTTATACCCACACAGGAATTACTTCAAACCAGAATTATTCGCTTGAAGTGACTCAGGGAGCAACTACAATTACAAAAAACTTTGCAGTGGTTATAAATCCGGGTGTTATTAGCGCAGCCATGCCGGCCGGAATGGGTGATGGAATCAATTACAACCCGTCAGATCCAACTAAGGCAACATTGGTGTTAAATGTACCTAATAAAGATTTTGTATATGTAGCAGGAAGCTTTAACAACTGGCAGCCTACGGGAGCCTATGCAATGAAAAAAGACCCGGCTACAGGGAAATTTTGGTTAGAACTGTCAGGATTGACTTCCGGAACAGCTTATACCTACCAATATTGGGTTTGCGACCAGACCAATCTTCCGGCTAATTCGCCTGCCTTGGTTAAAACAGCAGATCCGTTCTCCACATTGGTTTTAAGTCCGTATGACGATCCGGAAATTGCTTCATTGGGTGTTTATCCTAACTTGCCAACTTATCCGGCTGGCCAGGAAAGGGAAGTTACAGTACTTCAAACCGGACCCAACGCATTTTACAATTACAATTGGAGTGCAGCGACAACTAACTTTGTAAAACCAAGCAAAAAGGACCTTGTAATTTATGAAGTCCTGGTAAGAGATTTCGATGCGAACAGAACCTACCAGAATCTGATTGACCGTATAGATTATTTTAAAAACCTTAAAATAAATGCAATCCAGCTTATGCCGGTTATGGAATTTGAAGGCAATGAAAGCTGGGGCTACAATACCGTCTACCATTTGGCTTTAGACAAAAGATATGGCACAGAGGCAAAGCTGAAAGAATTTATCGACCTGTGCCACCAAAATGGTATTGCCGTTATTTTTGACATTGCATTAAACCACGTTTACGGTCGTTCGCCATTGGAAAGAATGTGGATGACAGATACTGATAACGACGGTTGGGCAAATGGTGTTACTACAGAAAACCCGTATTGCAATCAAAATGCAATGCACTCTTACAGTGTAGGGAGAGACCTTAATCATTTCAACGAACCGAATAACCTTACGGGTTATTATGTACAAAGAACCATACAGCGTTGGATGAACGATTTTAAAATCGATGGTTTCCGTTGGGATTTAACCAAAGGATTTACGCAAAATTGTCCTTACACAGGAAGTAGTTCTGCCCAGGAGAGTTGTACTAATAATTATCAGGCAGATCGTGTTGCCAAGCTAAAATATTATGCCGATATGCAATGGGCCATAGACCCTAATTTCTATGTGATTTTTGAACATTTAGGTGCAGGCGGTTCGTATAACGAAGAAGTAGAATGGGCAAATTACAGAAAAACAGGTGATGCTGACGGAATTTCTAAAGGTATCATGCAGTGGAGAAAAATGACAGACGCCTATGCAAACTTCTTAAAAGGGAACAGTGCCAATTTAGCAGGAGTTGCTGATGCGACAGACCGATTTATTGGTTATGCAGAAAGCCATGACGAAGAAAGAGTAATCTATAAGGCACTTACTGAATCTGGTCAGACTAATGGCAATCTTCCAAAAGCTTTGGCAAGAATGTCGGCTATGGGAGCGTTGCATTTATTGGTTCCCGGTCCAAAGATGATTTATCATTTTGGAGATTTGGGTTACAACAGTTCTATTTTTACCTGTAACAACGGAACTGTCAATACACCCAATGATGCTACTTCCGGTGACTGTAAGTTAGATACAAAACCACAACCACAATGGGCAAACAATTGGCTTGGAGATGTAGCCAGAAAAAAAATATATGACGATTGGGCCAAGATGATTGAATTCAAAAAACGTGAAAATGTTTTTGAAAACGGAACTCACGCCTGGAATTTTTCGCAAACCGGAAGACCAAGGCTCGATATCTGGACAAGCACATCACAAACGGCAGAATTGAGTTATGTTTTTGTGTTGACCAATGCTACCAATACGGTTTACAACGCTACAGCAGGTTTTCCATATACAGGAACCTGGTATAATTTGATGGACGGTACGCCAATCACCGTTACAGATGCAAACATGACTATTCCTATTGAAGTTGACGGTTTCAGGGTTTTTGGAAACAAGCAGGCGTTATTGGAAAGAAACGACTTCAATACAACGGCTATAGCCTTATATCCAAATCCGTCCAAAGGAATTTTCAATATCAGCAAGGATACCAAACAAGTCTCCATCTATTCAATTACCGGACAGCTGGTAAAAGAATTCAAAGGAGAATTTAGCAACGAACACCAATATTCAGTAGAAAATCTGAATCAGGGAATGTACATCGTTAAAGTGATAGATTCAGAAGATAAAGAAGCTACACTGAAATTGATGAAACAATAGTTTTTTGAGTTAGTTTTAAAATTAGATTTTTAAAAATGCCTTTTCGAGAAATTGAAAAGGCATTTTTGTTTGAAACAGGAAAATTCTTGTTAGGAAATAAAGTTTCATCCCATTATTTTTGCACTATGAAAACGTCGCTAAAAAAAATAGGGATTAAAGTCCTCAAAATTACAGGAGTAACCATCGCAAGCATCTTGTTGTTGATGTTTCTTTTGCCAATGCTTTTTCCGGGAAGGATTGCAGAACAGGTAAAAGCTTTTGCCAATAAAAAGCTGGATGGCGAATTGAGCTTTTCAGAATCCAACCTGTCTTTCTTTAAACACTTCCCATCTCTGACGGTAACCCTGGACGATTTCGCATTGAAAGGCTCGGCACCTTATAAAAACGATACGCTGGTAGCGGCAAAAGACGTTTCGTTTGGAATCAATCTTAAAAATCTGATTTTTGACGGTAACATAAATATTGATGAAATCTACGTTTCCAAAGGGCTTATCAATGTCAAGGTAAATGAAAAAGGACAGGCCAATTACAACGTATATATTTCAGACAAAGAAGAAACTTCAAAAGATACGACAGGAACCTCAATTCGCCTTGAAAGAATTGATATCAGGAATGTAGCGCTGAAATATGAGGATATTTCGGCAAAAGTAAATCTCCAGGCTCGGGGATTTAATTATCTGGGTAAAGGTAATCTCGACAAATCAATTTTTGACCTGTACACCGAAGCAAAAATCGAATCACTGGATTTCACTTTTGATGGTGAAAAATACCTCGAAAACAAAAAGATTGATGCCGACCTTATTACCAAAATCAATACCAACTCGCTGTCTTTTGTTTTTCAGCAAAACGACCTGAAAATTAATAAGCTTCCTATAAGTTTTATCGGGAAAATGAACTTCCTGAAAGACGGCTATGATATTGATATAAAAATTGAATCCCAAGACAGTAGGCTAAATGACCTTTTCACGGCATTGCCTCCTAAATATGTTACCTGGTTGGAAAAAACAAAAGTAAAAGGAAGAACAGACCTTTTGCTTACTTTCAAAGGAAATTACAATGCATCGCTCAACCGCAAACCTGATTTGGCATTTGGAATGAACATCAGGGAAGGAAATATTTCCTATAAAGATGCTCCGTTTGAAACCTCAAATATTTCCCTGAAGTTTTACACCAAACTACCTTCGTTAGAAACAGAACAACTGGAGGTAAAACTCGACACATTGCATTTTAATGTTGGAAACGATTATCTGAGTGCTAAAATAAATTCTAAAGGCCTTAAAAATATTGACCTGACAGCCAAAGTAAAATCAAAGTTGGATGTAGGCAAAGCCATTGGCGCTATGGGAATAAGCAATCTGGAACTGAAAGGTGTGCTTTTGGCAGATATCAATTCAAAAGGACAATACAATAGTGAGAAAAGGCTGTTCCCGATTACCGATGGAAAAATTAACCTTCAGAACGGTTTGCTGAAAACAGAATATTACCCGAACCCGATTACCGATATCAAGTTTGTTGCCGCAGTCAAAAATACAACCGGCCAATACAAAGACCTTAAAATTGACGTGGCCCCGGCTTCTTTCGTATTTGAACAAAATCCGGTTTATGTAAAAGCGCTACTGTCCAATTTTGACGATGTGAATTATGATGTCGTGGCAAAAGGAACGCTTGATATTGCAAAAATATATAAGGTTTTCAGGCAAAAAGGTCTTGATATTACCGGATATGCAAAAGCAGACCTGTCACTAAAAGGAAAACAGAGCTATGCAACAACCGGACAATACAGTAAACTAAACAATAAAGGCAGTTTATTGCTGCGTGATATAAAGACAACTTCAGAATTATTTCCGAAACCATTTTTTATCAGAGAAGGGCTCTTTACCTTCCATCAGGACAAGATGAATTTTGACAAATTCAGCGCTAACTATGGGAAATCTGATTTTGCAATGAAAGGCCGACTTGAAAACGTCATCAATTTTGTTTTTGAGAAAAATGCCACACTCAAAGGAAACTTTGAAGTAAATTCCGGATTGGTGGTTGCCGATGAGTTTATGGCTCAGGAACCGGTTGCTGAAAAAGGAAAAGGAGTTGAGAAAAAAACGGTTCAGGATACTAAAACAGCAGCAGCTTCGGGAGTAATTCTCCTGCCTGAAAACTTGAAAGTATCGCTGTTGGCGAATGTGAAAAAACTGGAATACGACGGACTCATTCTGGACAATGTTACCGGAAGTACATCTTTGGACAGGGGCAAGCTCCTTTTCCAGAAAATCGGATTTGGAATTATTGGATGCCGTGTTGGTATTAATGGTTTTTACGATGATATTACTGCTAAAAAGGCAAATTTCGATATCCACTTCGTAGCTAAAAATTTCAACGTTAAAAAAGCCTATAACGAAATTGAAATGTTTAGAAATTTGGCTACGGCGGCAGAAAAAGCAGAAGGAATCATTTCTTTGGATTATACCGTAAAAGGCCAGTTAAATGAAGAAATGAAACCGGTTTATCCTTCATTGGAAGGAAAGGGAGTGGTGTCATTGAGCAAAGTAAAAGTCAACGGACTGAAACTGTTTAACCAGCTAAGCAGTAAAACTGACTTTGAAAGCATTGACAATCCGGATTTGAGTCAGGTAGACATCAAATCAAGGATTAAAAACAATATTATTACAATAGAGCAGACTAAAATGAAAGTGGCACTTTTCAGACTGCGCCTGCAAGGAGAAACAAGCTTTGACGGAAAGCTGAATCTCAGAATACGTGTAGGATTGCCACCATTCGGATTAATCGGTATTCCTGTCGTGGTTGCCGGAACACAAGACAATCCTAAAATCAAAGTATTCAGCAAAACAGGCGAAGCAATAGAAGAAACCAAGCCGGAAGGTCAATAAGACAAGATTCAAAATAATTATTGAGTCTGCATCAAATAACTTTGCGCCTTAGCGCCTTTGCGAGAAATAGTTGCTCGCAAAGGCGCTAAGGCGCAATCAATATATCAAAAATAGAACTTATAAAAGCGTCTTTTTCAATCCTTCACCTATATTCCTCCAAAAGAAATTATAGAATGATTTTTCCGGGATTCTCTCAACTTCGACTTCTGTTTCCATAACCTTTTCATCAGAATCGTTTTTTACGAACAGATTACCCACGGCAGAAAGAAATTTGTTCTTTTTCTTCGGATTCTTTTTCTGGTAAAGAGTCACTTTTATATCGTCATATTTAATGGCAAAATCTCCTTTGGATTTTACGTCGTTCCCTGAAAAATTAAAATATACCTCATTAAGCATTCCTTCAACAGATGCGTTCATGTAAGGCTTCGTAAAAGGTTTTAGCCGGTTTGCAGGAAATTGGAATATGCTTCCTTTGATGTTGAAACCGTCAGATACATCCATTACGTTAAATCGCCAGTTTACCTTCATAGGCGAAACATTCATAAATCTGCAATTGACAGTAATTTTTACATCAGGCAGTTTTTTATGCCCATAACCGCTATTAATATCGGTTACAAACATGTTGAACTTGTTGAAAGAAAGCAATCCTGCTCCTTTTTCAAAGGTCTTTTCCTCTTCATATTCCAGCGTAGATTCGCGAATGGCAAGCGTATCCACATGAAGCGGGAATTTAATATCGCGTAGCAACTTGTTATACAAATGTTTTTTTGAAAGATCATCAGGCGGCATTTTCGGGCGATAGATATTGGCAAAAACCTTTTCCAAAAAAACATTCGTAGAATTGAAATAAAAAACACTGTCTTTAAATCCCCAGTTCATGTTATTTATTTTTATTTCCTGGGCATTGATAGTATAAATGTCTTTTTCTTTGGGAATCCTTCTCACAAATTCACCGCGGTCATATTCCGGAATCATACGGAAATCGGCTATTTTTAAGTCAGATTTGTCAGTATGTATTTTTTTAGCTGTCAGATGGTAAAACTCGTTGGCACGATAATAAATACTATCACAGTCAATTTCAAAGTTTTTATAAGTAAAAGGAATTTTCTCTTTTAATGTGGTGTCGTCCAGCAGAATGCCGTCAAGCTGCATCGATAAATTATGCACAATCAGTGACGCCTTATTATCGGTCGTGGAAATAATCTGTAGACTGGAATTTAAAAGATAGATGTCAGATACGGAAATCGTATTTTTAAAAGGAGCGACCACCTTATCCCGAATACTGTTCGGATCATTTAAAGCCCGGTCATTATCTTTAAAAAGGATAATTTCAGGCTTGTTGATGACAATCTTTTTGGCAACAATCCTTTTGCTGAACAAAATAGACCAGGCACTGATTCCTTCTATTTTTATACTTTGGATGGTAGTATAGATTCCTGCCTTAACATCTGTTTTCTTTAAGGATGATTTTGGAACAACGGTAATTTCTTTGGCAATAGCATTTCCATCAAACAGAGCAACCTCAAGAGTTTTGTAAGTAATCTGATAGGGCGAATTGTTGTTCTCGTTGATAATGACAGGTAGCTGTTTGCGTATCCAATAGTTCAGGCCAATATTCAAAATCAAGGCCAGTACTATAAGAATCCCGATTCCAATCAATGTCTTTTTCCACCAAACCATAAAGTTTTCTTTTTGTTCCGCACTTAAATATAAAAATAAAAAAGCGGGTTCAGAAACCCCAAAGGATTTATTATAAGAAAATTATGATTTTTTTAAAAGATTTTTTTAAAGCTTATAAATGTATTAACTGCTTACATAAAATTATACAATCTTTTCAAGAAAGAGAGTATCTCTACTTATGGAGAAAAGTCTAAGGAGTATGTGTTGCGAGGACATTTTTTTGTTAAATGAGGAAAACCGTTAGGAATTTATTACGGAGGTAATTATGTTTGACATTAATAGTGTTTTTGTAGATAATTTCGATATTATATCATTAGACTTTGTCTTTATTTTTATCAAAAAAATATTATATTTAGCATAGTAAGGTTTTTTTGTTAAATTTGACCGGTTAAGATATTCTTAACGATACCTTTTTTTAATTGGTAACATTTTAACAAACTATTGTTTACCTTTGTACATTATATATTGGGACACTTAAAAAATAAGTCTGAAATGAATCTCGATGCGGCTAAAATCCTCATTGATGATTATAATTATTTTGCACCTAGTGTGCATTGCTCTTATTATGGATGTTTTCAATTTATTAAATCTAAATTAAACACCATTGGGCATACATACAAAGAAATTGATGAGGCAATCGCAAGTTCTTATCCGCCTTTAAAGTTACATGCACACACTTATCCAATAAAACTCATGGACAATGCCTTAAATAAGGTGAATGACAATGGTTTTACTGCAAGGGAGTTTAGAAGTAAAATAAAAGAGCTGAAAGCATTTAGAACAATATCAGATTATCATAATGAAATTGTTGATTCTGATAAAAGCAAAGCTGCGTTGAAATTGAGCCAAGATGTTATCTCTTTAATAAAAAAGAAATTATAATGAAATCAATAGATTTTTTAACTCAAAAATTAACCGAATTGTATGTTTTACATCCTTATTTGGAAATAAAATATGAATTTAGGAATTATATTGATACGCATATAATCGAAGTTAGGCCACTATACGATTTTGAAAATGACGTTGAATTTATTAAAAAACAAATAGAATTAGAATATTTGTTTGAAGATAAATTCCCTGGTGAAGAAATAGTTTTTTTGTCGGAAAGTAAGCTTATTTCTATTGAAAATCCAATTATTTCATTAGGAGGAATCCAAGCAATATCGTGCATGAAAGTAGTTGGTTCAGAAGCTGTTGTATCCTCTCCTCAAACATCCTATGAAGAAGTCATTAAGTATTTTGCTTCAAATTTAGAATCAAATTACAACGATTATTTACAGTATTCTAATTTTAAGATACTTATAGATAATGAATTAGAGGTGTTTTCTGCTTTAAAAACAAGTAGATTAAATGTTAAAAAAGAAAAACCGATAAGTTGGTATAACATGTTAGATTTCTTAGACTTAAAAAAGGATAAGGACAAAAAAGAAGAAACAAAAAAAGACTCTGAATTATTATCAGAGTCTTTTTTTTTATTATTATTGCAATATGGTAAAAGAGGAAGCAGCAATTGCATTTAAATTTGTAAAATATAGAATTTCTGATTTTATATATCATGAAACCAAAAAGGAAAAAAGTGAATATGATATTTCCTTTTTTCCAAAGGGAGAGTATGACGAATCTTCAGGATTATATATCCTTAATTTAGCTTTCAGAGCACATGATAAAGAGAATGCAGAACATTTGGCTATTCAGGTAGAAGGCATTGCAGAATATCAATTTGATAAGAATTATAAACTGGAAGAAATTCCATCGCATTTTTTTCTAAGTGCTGTTCCAATTTTTTTTCCTTACTTAAGAGCATTTATAAGTACATTAACCTTACAAACAAATTCAACTCCCATCATACTTGGATTAATGAATTTTACAAAAATGGCTGAACCTTTGAAGAAAAATACTGTAAAAAAATAATAATTTATATTATCGTTTTTTTGGTTTTTAGATTCCAGCTTTCAGCACAAAAGCCTTTAAACATAGAGTTTTTTGTGTAAAATTAAGGAAAGATACTACACTGGTTTATAATTTATAAACCAGTTGTAGTATAAATATATTTTCCGTAAACTCATTCTTCGTCTTAAAAGACTGGTTCTTATCATCTTTATTGGTAAAAAGCAGATTATTGGCTTTTCCGGAACTAAAATGCACAGCCACAGAAAGTTGTTTTGAAATAGCATATTGCACTTCTGCCAAATAACCTATTTGTAAGGCCTCAGCCTTGAATGTCTGTGTTTCATCCAAGGTTCGGGGAAAGCTTCCGGATGAGCCCAAAAACTGCGATTTATAATTGCTGGTGCTAACAAATCCGCCTATTGAAGGCATAAACTTATTTATTTTATAATACAATTGAACGGGGATTTGCAACTGAAAATGTTTGCTTTCAAGCGACTGGAATAATTTGGGTTCGTTGTTTTTTGTAAAATAATAACCATTGAGTTCACTATCTTTTTTAGAGGCATTAAACGAGAACGGACTTGTCCAATAAAAGGCATCTATCCCGATTCCTACGGAGAAATCAGAATTGAATAATTCCTTTCGTGTCCAGATTCCCAAGCCAAATCCAATAGGGGTGGGAGCGTCGACTTTTCTAAACAGACTATTGCTGGCCAGACCAAGATGTAATTTTCCGCCAAAAAACCAACTTTGTTTTCTGTCTTTTTCAATCCTTTTTTTGTCGGTAATAAGAACAAGAGTATCCACAGGAACCTGGAACTTTTTTCCGTTCTGAGACAGTTCTAATTTGTCTTTTTTATTATTTTCAGAAGTAAAGATTGCCTTATCTATTTTGATAATAGGCTTTTCAATAAAAACGGTATCGTACACGATAACTTCCTCATAAACATAAATAGTATCTACCTTTTTTTCTTGAGAAAAGACAAATGTATAAATGAATAAAAAAGGGATTAAGATTTTATTCTGAAACATAAATGGTGTCTTTTTTTACGATTTGCCTTTTGATGATCACTACTTTCTGAGACTCGTTTTTCACAGAATCTTTTGGAATGACACTATTTGCTTCTTCTTTGATTTTTTGCTGTTCTTTCTTTGAAACAGCTATTTTTTCCTGGGCAAAAAGAGTTTTTATATTCTTTGACTCTATAGCAGGATCTGCGCTTTTTGTAGTGTCTTCAATGTTTACAACTAATTGGTCTTTTGGGGTATTGTTAGCAGAATCAAAATCCAATTTAGGTAGTTCTTTTTGTGGAATATCTTTTACGTCAAAATTGTAGGTATAAAAAGCGATTCCTAATACACATAAAAAACAGATACCTATAACTATGATTTTAGATGTAGGATTTGCTTTTGTCAAACCGATAAATTGGATAGAAAATGTTGTTTTGTTTGAACCAGGCTCAAAATCCTTTAATGGCTTTATTTCAAAATCCTGAAATGGTTTTTTGTAGAAATTAGCGAACATCTGATTTCCAAAACCTAAAAAAATCAAGAAGGCAATGCGGCGTTTCTTCTTTTCATCAACTGATTTTTCTTTTATTCTTTCCAATAGGAAAAGCTGAACTGCTTTTCGGGCTCTTGATAAATGTGATTTTGAAGTACCTATAGATATATGGAGTATCTTACTGATTTCACTATGTGAAAACTGGTCAATAACATACATGTTAAAAACGGATTTATGATGTTCCGGTAAGTGGTCAATAGCTTCTAATATATCGTCTCTTTCTAAATCGGCAGACAGGAGCATACTCTTGGCGTCAATTTCTATAGCATTCATGACGGTAGTTGAATCAACAATTTCATAATCTTGGTTCGTTGAAAAGTTTACTTTTTTTACCTCTTTCAAATGATGGATGGCCATATTTATAACAATCCGGCTTAACCAGCCTTGTAAGGCATTTTTATCTTTTAAGGTGTCTTCTTTTTGGATTGCTACTATAAAGGAATCCTGGATGATATCCTCGGCTGTAGCAGTATCTTTTATATATCTGCGACAAATCCCCAAGAGTTTTGGGGATGTCTTTGTGTAAATTTCATGCCAGTTAATGCTATTCATAATTTAGTTTTGAACTACAAAAAGCGATAAAAATGTGCCTTCAGAATCGGGTATTTGTGCTGCCTCAACCCCGTTTATCGTCAGGTGGCTAATGTATCCGGGCGCAACACCTTCCTGAATAATTTTGTAAGTATTATTATTTAAAATCTTAAAATCCATAATTCCGCCCAGCTGAGGTTGCCCCGCATCAAACATAGCCCCATTTTTATAGATGCTGGCTACATCTGTAAGATACAGGTTATTATTGTCAAAAAGCATAGAGGTAACTGTAGCTACGGTTGGAAAAGAGGTTTCTGAACCGGTAGTTATGTTTTTATAATAACCACCATTATTTGCCGTTCCATAAGTATATACTTCGTTATTGTTTACAGCCAGGCCATTAAGTGTAGAAAATGGAATCTCGTTAAAAACAGTGTTTACATAATAGCCATTAATACTCGAATCGCGATTATTAGTGCCGGTTATATAAACAGTATTGTTTACGACTTTTATTTTTGAATAGTTCTGAACATAACCGCCATAATTGTGTACTGTGGTCTTAATGCCGTTTTTCCAATAAACAAGACTGTAATCTTCAAAAGTTATGACCCTTCTTTTCGTATAACCCACAAAATAAACATCATTGCCAACCACTTCAAAATCAGTAACAGTCACAACTTCATCATCTGCAGAGCTAAGGCTTGTTTTTAAATTAGTCAAAACGCCATTTTTCCAGAACATAGGGAATGTTTCCGTAGTTGTAGTTCCAACACCAATTCCAAGAACATATACATCGTTATTTACCACCATAATCTTGTTGGCAGTAGGAGCATTTATTCCGCCGGAATTCAATAACACAAGCTGGTTGTTTTTCCAGTAACAAGCCTGGCTGTTTTTCTGGCCGGCAACATAAACATCAACAGAGTTATTAGTTGGCACATTTGACGAATCCACAACCGAATCCTCACTACAGGAAATTTGCAACAACCCGGTAAATAGAATCAGAGAAAGTAAAATCTTTTTCATAAGTAAAATAAATTGGAGTTAATATACTTTAATTTTATGATAAGAGTGAAAAAAGTAAAAGGGTTGCAGTAAAAAAGTAAAATAAATAAAAAAAATAAAATTTTTGCTTGCGATGCGATTGCTTCTAGTCAAAGGTTACTAATGAGCAAAGGCTTTGAGAGGTTAAGTCTGCGTATTTTGCAGATAATAGAAAAGAGTTATTAAAAGTGAATTTTGAGTCTCTTTATCTATATATTTCTAGATAATCAAAGATTAAAAATAAAAGATAGTAGAGAATTATAGCAATAAAAAAAGCCTAAACAAATTGATGTTTAGGCTTTCTGTGGTACCTCCAGGAATCGAACCAGGGACACATGGATTTTCAGTCCATTGCTCTACCAACTGAGCTAAGGTACCGTTGCTAATGCGGGTGCAAATATAGAACGATTTTTAATTTATCCAAAACAATTTTAAAAAAAAATCAATTCGTAACTTCGCAAAAACAAACAAAAGGATATGCTTTTAGCAATTGATGTTGGCAATACTCGAATTAAAGGTGCTGTCTTTGAGAATGATAGTCTTTTGGGGCATTTTGTTTTTCTCAAAAAAGATTTTAAAAAAAATATTGAAAAAATTTTAAAAGATTTTCCAAAAACAGCCTTTTTGGTTGTTGCTTCGGTTGGAAGTCTGGACAAAAATGATTTTTTGGACTTTGGAGAAAAGCTGAAAGTTCATTTTATATCCCATGAAGATAGTTTCCCGTTTGTTAATTTATACGAAACCCCAAAAACGCTTGGCATGGACAGAATGGTCCTGGCTGCCGGAGCGGTACTGCAATTTCCAAAGCAAAACAGGCTGGTGATTGATGCCGGAACCTGCATCACTTATGATTTTGTAGATGAAAATGACAACTACCTTGGCGGAGCGATTTCTCCTGGCTTGCGCTTGCGCTATGAAGCGTTGCATAATTTTACGGCCAGGCTTCCGTTATTAGAGTTGGACAGCCCTAAAAGTATCATTGGAAATTCGACCAGCCAATCCATACATTCCGGGGTTGTGAATGGAGCCGTTAATGAAATAGACGGTTTTATAAATGACTATAAACAGCATTATTCAAAATTTACGATAATTTTAACGGGCGGTGACGGAGATTTTTTGGCTAAACGATTAAAAAATACCATATTTGCCAATTCAAATTTCCTTTTGGAGAGCTTGAGCCATTTATTTCAATACAAAATCAAAAATGATTAAAAAAATTATAGTAAGCCTGGGTTTACTTTTTTCATTAGCGTCTGTAGCACAAGAAGGATCGGCGTCGCCTTATTCGTTTTATGGGATTGGAGATGCACGATTTAAGGGTACAACCGAAAACAGGTCGATGGGAGGCTTAAGTATCCTGCCAGACAGTATCCACATGAATTTGCAGAACCCGGCAACATTTGCGTCTTTGAAATTGACAAGCTTTACTGCCGGAGGAAGCTTTAGCGTTAGCAATCTGAAAACAAGAGAAGCTACAGCAAAAGCCCAAAGAACCACAATTGATTATCTGGCTGTTGCATTTCCGGCAGGGAAATTAGGGGTAGGATTTGGTTTGATGCCTTACACTTCTGTTGGATATAAAATAAACTCATTTTCTGATGTTGAAGGAGTTCCTGACAGGTCATACAGCGGAAAAGGTGGAATGAATAAAGTATTTCTTGGGGCAGGATATCAGATAACATCCAAGTTAAGCCTGGGTGCGGATTTTAGCTATAACTTTGGAAGTATTGAAACCAAAAGCCTTCTTTCACAGGATGTGCAATATGGTACAAGAGAAATGAATGTGTCTGACCTGAGCGGTGTTTCTTTTAATACCGGATTGGTATTTACAACAAAAATTAAAAAATTGGACTTTGTTTCCAGTGTGACGTATAGTCCTCAGGCCAATCTGAAATCAGAAAATGAAAGAAAGATTGCTACGTTGGTAGGAAGCAGCCAATCTGAAATTGTGGTAGAAGAAAAGGAAATTGAAGTGGCCGATTCTGATTTGAAATTGCCAAGCAAATTTGCTTTTGGACTCGGGTTAGGAAAAAAAGGAGAATGGTTTGTTGGAGCTGAAGTAACACTTCAGGAAAGCAGCAAATTTGGGAACAGGTACAATGACATTACCAATGTTAGCTATGAAAATGCCACAAGATACAGCTTGGGAGGTTATTTTGTTCCGGATTATGATTCTTTCACCAGCTACTGGAATAGGGTTACCTACAGAGCCGGTTTTAAATACGAAAATACAGGATTGGTTGTAGGTGATACTTCAATCAAGGACTATGGAATGACAATGGGATTAGGATTGCCAGTAGGCGGAACAATCTCAAACCTGAATATTGGCTTTGAATACGGAAGAAAAGGAACGACCCACGCAGGTCTTGTCAAAGAAACCTACGCCAATATATTTTTAAGCTTATCTTTAAATGATAGATGGTTTGTAAAAAGAAAGTATGAATAAAAAAAACTTGTTTGGTAGCAGATTGGCAGTATTGATTTTTGCCGTTCTGGGTTTTAATTTTGCAGCAAAAGCACAAAATCCGGAATGTAAGGACAAACTTATTGCATTTGAAGAATTTATTCGGGAAAATAGCTATGACCAGACAATTTACAACCGCTGGAAGGAATTAAAACAACAGTGTCCTACAGAAAGTGAAACCATCTACCTCTTAGGTGAAAAAATATTGAGTCAGAAAGTTGACCAGGCCAATACGGCTGAAGAAAAAAGTCCGTTGATTACGGAACTTTTAAATTTGTATGACGAACACGACAAAGTTTTCCCGAATAATAAAAGAGGAAACAGAATTAATAAAGCACTTCTGCTTTATGAGAACAAATCCGGTGACTCGCGTGAGGTTTTTACTTTTCTGGACAAGGCTTTCCAATTAGACAATACCGAATTTACCAATCCGGAGGTTCTGAATATTTATTCGGAATTGCTCGTGTCTCAATACGGGAAAAAAGAAATTGAGCTTACATCAGACCAGCTTTTGGCAAAACTGGACCAGATAGCTGAAAAAGTGCAGGTTGAATTAAAAAAATCAAATCAGATTAAAGACAACCTGACGTTAAAGTCGCAAACGGCAAAATTAACGGCAGAAGAACAAAACAGCCTGCAGCAATCGAAATTAAGTATCAGTGAATTGACGATTGTGGCTGAAAATGTAAATGCTGGAATAGATAAGCAGGCCAATTGCGAAGTATTGCTTTCATTCTACCAGAAAAATTTTCATAAAAATTCTGAAAATGCATTGTGGTTGGAGAGAGTTTCTGACAGGTTGGATGCTAAAAAATGTAAATCGGATTTCTTTGTAAAGGTTACCGAAAAACTTTATGCGTTAAGTCCTACCGCAAAATCAGCCTATGCTATGGGTATGATTGCCAGAAATGCCAGAAACACACCACAAACAATTGAATACTTTACCAGGTCGGCAGAATTACAGACAGATGTCAACAAAAAAGCAGAGCTTTACTATCTGATAGCAACTACTTATGGCTATCCTGAAAAGGAAAAAGCCAGAGAATTTGCAAAAAAGGCATTGGAAATAAAACCAAACTTTGGAAAATCCTATATTTTTATTTCCCAGCTTTACAGCTACAGTACCAGAGACTGCGAAAGCAATAATGCTTTTGAAAGTAAGGCACTGTTCTGGCTGGCGGCAGAAACAGCAAAAAAAGCAGGAACAGTTGACCCGTCAATGAAAAAGACTGCTGATCAGCTTGCAGCCGATTTTACCAAGAAAGCACCATCCAAACAGGAAATTTCTCAGGCTAAAAGAAAAGCAGGAGAGCAGATTTCATTCAAATGTTGGATTGGCGAATCAGTAAGCATTCCAAAATTATAATATGATTTCCAAGAGCAAGATAGTATTCCCTGCTGTGTTTGTGTTACTGGCCGGTTTTTTGTTTTCTTGTGAAAGCAATTTCAAAGGTGTCCAGAAAATCAATGTTTCTGCTTTTACGCCTGTTGGCGAAGCAGACACCATCAATTTGAAATATACAGATTCCGGCAAAGTAAAGGCAATATTGGTCAGTCCGAAAATGCTGGATTTTTCAAATGCATCATTCCCTTATACTGAATTTCCTAAAGGAGTTGATGTGACGTTATATGACAATGACGGTAAAAAAAGCTATGTTTCTTCAGATTATGCCATAACCTACAAAGGAACCGATATTATCGACTTGCAGGGAAATGTAAAAATTACTTCCGAAGACGGTAAAATATTGGAAACTACCCAATTGTATTATGACCAGAAAAGGGAATGGTTCTTTACGGAAAAGAAATGCAAGCTTACTTTAGGGCCTGGCAATGAATTCTATACGAAAGGATTTGATGCCAGCCGTGATTTTAAAGATATCAACGGTCAGGTGTTTTTTGGTGAAGGACAGGCAGACGAATTTTAAACTTCAAAACAATTATAATGGTTTACCTAAAATACATTCAGTATTTCTATCTTATTGCGGCAATTCTTTTTGCAGTTGATGGTTTTGTACAACTTAATTCAGCCGAAAGAAGTCCCTGGCTGAGTTTTTTCTTTGCAGCAATTGCGCTTTTTATGTTTTTCTTTCGCAGGAGATTTGCAAAGAAATATGAAAACCAAAACAAAAATAAATAACATTTATTTCCCTGTTTTCCTTACTTTTTGCGGATCTTTTACAGGTCATTCAAAAAAAACTTCATCTTTCTCGGAAAATATGGGTTTACTCCTTTTATTATTAAATAGATAATTGTATTTTCGCCCTCTGAATTTAAAAATTAACAATAAAAAATGGCAGTTTTATCAAAAATTAGACAACGATCATTACTTCTTATATTTGTTATTGGTTTTTGCTTATTAGCATTTGTTGTTGGTGACCTTATCAACAGCGGTGGTTTCAAGCAGACTTCAAAATACGTTGGAAGTATCAACGGAGAAGATATTTCATTTGAAGATTTTAGAAGTAAAGTCGATGCAGTTGAAAAAGGCGGTCAGGGAATCTCATCGTCTCAAGCAGCAAATCAGGTATGGGAACAGGAAGTTTCTTTAGCTTTGCTGACAGAGCAGTTTGAGAAATTAGGAATCAGAGTAGGTGAAAGCCAAATCCTGGATGTCCTTAAACAAAGTCAGGATATAGGGCAAAACCCACAATTCCAAAACGCAGCAGGCCAGTTTGATTATCAAAAATACAAAGAGTTTTTCCAGTCTAATCCGGAATTGACAACTCAATTGAGAGAAAGAGAAACCCAGGCGGCTATTAATGCAAAATATCAAATCTACAGCACTATGCTAAAAGCAGGTTTGATAACTACAGAAGCTGAAGGAAAATTACAATATGAGATGGAGTCTGATAAAGTAACTTTTGATTATGTTGCTTTCCCATTCTCAAACATAAAAGACAGCGAAGTTCCGGTTTCTAATGACGAAATCGTTGCTTACATGAGAAAGAACGAGAAAAAGTTCAAAGCTGATGAAACCCGTGAATTGCAATTTGTTGTAATTGATGACAAACCTTCTAAGGAAGACGAAGAAGAAGTGAAGAAAAACATTACTGCTTTGCTTTCTCCTAGAGTTGTTTTCAATGAAACTACAGGTAAGAATGATACCATCAAAGGTTTCAAAGACATTACAAACAACCAGGAATTTGTTGATGCAAATTCAGATGTGAAATACGATTCAACTTATGTAACTAAAAACAACCTGCCTGCACAATTCGCAGACCAGTTATACAACCTGCCAACAGGTGAAGTTTTTGGACCATACATCTATAACGGATACTATGCCATAAGCAAATCATTGGGTAAAAAAGCTGGAGCCAGCGCTAAAGCAAGCCATATTTTGGTGAGCTATGCAGGAAGCAAAATTCCTAATCCGGCGATAACAAGAACTAAAGAAGAAGCAAAAGCGAAAGCGGATGACCTATTCAAACAAATTCAGGCTAATCCGGCTATTTTGGAATCATTGGTTGCAACTAATTCTGATGACCAGGGTTCTCTTCAAACCAGAGGAGAATATGACAACATCGTTCCTGGGCAAATGGTAAAACCTTTCAACGATTTCGTATTCAACAGCCCAATCGGAAAAGTAGGTCTGGTTGAAACAGAATTTGGTTTCCACATTGTTAAAGTACTTGATAAGCGTGATGCTGTTCGTTTGGCAACAATTGCACAAAGAATCGAGCCATCTGAAGCAACCAGCGATGATATCTTCAAAAAAGCAACCAAAATTGAAATGGAAGCTAAAGACAAAGATTTTGCTACGGTAGTTAAATCTCTTGGATTGACAGTAGCTTCGGCTAATGTAAAAGCACTTGATGAAAACTTTGGAAGCTTTACAAACCAAAGACAGGTAGTAAGATGGGCCTACAATAAGGAAACTTCTGAAGGAGATGTAAAACGTTTCAACGTTCCAAACGGAAACCTAATCGTGAAACTAAAAAAGATTAACGAAGAAGGATTGATGGCTATCTCTGATGCAAAACCAATCGTTGAGCCAATCCTGAAAAATCAGAAGAAGACAGAAAAGATAAAGCAAATCATGAAAGGTGCTACTTTGGAAGAAGCAGCAAAAGCGGCAAAAGTTTCTGTTGCAAACGCTACAGACCTTACATTGCAAAATCCAAACCTTTTAGGATTTGGAGCGGAACCAAAAGTTGTAGGTACTGCTTTTGCAACTGCACCAAACAAAGTTTCTGACCTGATTGAAGGTAGAGCAGGAGTTTTCAAATTGCAAACAAAGAGTGTAGTGAAAGCACCTGCAATTAAAAACTACGATACTTACACTGCCAGACTTAAAGCTATGAGCGGAGCTTCACTTGGAAGAATTATCCCGGCTTTAAAAGATAAGGCTAAAATCAAAGATAACCGATTAGATTTCGGATTCTAAGAGATAGAGAATAATAAAAAATCCCGACTGCTAGTCGGGATTTTTTTATTTTAAAATCATTTCGTCATAAGTAAGAATAGTAGGGAATCCTTTCTCTTTAAAATAATCGGTAGGGTCATTTTTAGAAAGCGCCAGTACAAAATCACCTCCCCAGGCTCCAAGGCTTTTGACTACGCCTTTAAAATCACTGAAATAGGTTTCCTGTATGGTTTGCATTTCCAGAACATCACTTAGAATCATTTCATGCTTTTCAATCAGATAGGCAAATGTCTTTAAGTCTTCGGCTTTAAGAAGAGCTTCGGTAATCTGGTCTATTTTTCGGGATACTTCAGCAATATTATTTTGCTTGTTATAATAGGAAGCAATGGCTGCCTTGCTGCTTTGCTTTCGGTTTAAGTAAACGAAATACATGTTGCGGGTAAAATCCGGATTGAAAACGGTTTCTTCAATTCGGGGCCTGTCGTCCTGCAGCCAATACAGAATAGGAGTGTCTTTTTGGGCACACGCAATATCATAGCCGCTTCCTCCAAAACTTTTGCGAAGCAGTTCAAAGGCATCAATATCGAGCCACTGGGCAATATTATTAATCAGGGTAGAAGAAGTGCCAAGTCCCCAAAGTTTCGGAAAAGTAAGTTCGGTGGTAATGGTATAGCCTTCGGATGCTTCAATAAATTCCGGATTCAATAGATAAGCCTCGTGCAAAATTTCAATCAGCGTAGTTTTGATTTTGTCAGAACTGAAAGATTCTTTTTTGATGATGCTTTCAAAAGTAATGTTGTCTTCAAACCAAATACTTCCATCCTTATCAAAGCTTTTCCAATCCATTTGATTGTTTTTGCCGTTTTTAATGGTCAGATTCTGTCCAAATTTAGTCGGTAGGGCCAAAGCCCTGGCACCGTCCAATACGACATATTCTCCGGTGATAAGAAGTTTTCCGTTGCTATAGAATGTCTTTTTCAAGAGTATTTAGGATTTAACTTTTCTCAAATCATTTACATATTCCACAACAGCCACATGAGAAACAGGATGGTGTTCAAAATGTTTCACAATCTTAACTCTTTCTTCGTCTGTAGCTTCCAGTTGATTGATAATGTTGCCAAGGTGCATTTTCATATGGCCTTCCTGAATTCCTGTTGTTGTCAGTGAACGCAATGCGGCAAAATTTTGGGCCAGTCCAACAACAGCTACAATCTGCATCAGTTCTTGTGCAGAAGGTTTTTCAAGCATTTCCAAAGCCAGTTTTACCAGAGGATGCAAAGAGGTCAATCCGCCCACAGTACCTAAAGCAAGAGGCACTTCCAGCCAGAAATGAAAAATGCCGTTTTCAATTTTAGCATGCGAAAGACTTTGATAGCGGCCTGATTTGGAAGCATAGGCATGGACTCCGGCTTCTATGGCACGGAAATCGTTTCCGGTAGCCAATACCACGGCATCAATTCCGTTCATGATTCCTTTGTTGTGCGTAACGGCACGATAAGGTTCGACTTCTGCTATTTGTACGGCCCGAACAAATTTTTCTGCAAAATCTCCCGGATTGCTATTCTTTTCTTTTAAGTCTTCTACCTTGCAGGATACTTCGGCACGAACAATGCAGTTTGGGACGTAGTTCGACAGTATGCTCATGACAATCTGTATGCTTTTTTCCTCTTCAGAAAAAATCCCGGACGATTGGGCTTCATTTTTTAAAGTCTTGGCAAATTGTTCCAGGCAGGAATTTATAAAATTCGCTCCCATCGAGTCTTTGGTCTCAAAAGTCGCGTGGAGTTGGAAATAATCAGGAAGCAGGTCTGTTTTATCTTTGAGCACAATATCCAGGATACCGCCACCGCGTTTCTGCATATTTTTGGTAATGCTTTCTGTTTCCTCAAAAAAACGGTTTTTGATTTCTGTAAAAAACTTTTCCAGTTTTGAAGTATCACCTTTGTAAAGAAAATGAACCTGGCCGATTTTTTCGGTATTGATGACAGTAGCTTTAAATCCGCCTCTTTCCGACCAGAATTTTGCTGCTTTGGCTGCTGCCGCCACAACAGAACTTTCTTCAATTGCCATAGGAACAGTATAAAATTTTCCGTTGATTAGAAAATTAGGAGCAATTCCCAAAGGCAGGTAAAAGTTGGTAATCGTATTTTCTATAAAATCATCATGCAGTTTTTGAAGTCTGGTGTCAGAATTCCAGTAATTTTTTATAATCGCTGTAGCTTCTTCCGGATTTGAAAAATAGTTTTCGGCAATCCAGCTTATTTTTTCCTCTTTGGATAGTTTTGAAAATCCCGAAATGGTTTTGTTCATTATCTAACAGTTATGTCTTTAAATAGTACTGCAAAGATACTGTTTCAGACAGTTCTTTTTAACTGTTTAAAGTATGATTTTATGAAAGGTGTTTGAATTATTCTCTGTTGTTATTTGAAACTTTCCGCTGAAATATTTCTAATACGTTTGGTTTGCGACTCTGCGTCTTTGCGAGCAACTATTTCACGCAAAGACGCAGAGCCGCAAAAACGAAATTGCCACAGGTCAATTACTCCTTAATAAAGGTCATTTTTTTTGCCATTTTTTTCTGCCAGCCGTATGGCAGTATAGAATGGCCGTTTTCAACCATTTTGTTCATTTGGGCAACAACGGTGTCCTGTATACTTTTAGGCAGGTTGTAAAAATCAGCATCGATGCTAAAATTCCGTTCGTCATCCAATACTCCGTTCTGTATACGAATTCCGATTTTTTTTCCTTTATAATAGGTCAGTATTTTGATTCTTCCGTCGTCGTAGCCATTGAGGCCATTTGTTCCATAAAAAAGTATAGGTTCAATAATTCCGTCCAGGTCAAAATCTTCTACATAAATATATTTTGTCCAAAACCAGATGCTGTCTTCCTCGTCTTTTTTGGAGTCATTGGTTTCAAAAGTTTTGGTCCAGACATTATTATCCATCTTAAAGTTAAACGCTTTAACGGCATTATTAAAATTGCCTTCTTTTGATGTATTCATTTTGTCTTCGGTCAGAACCAAATAATATTTTCCGGTTTTGTCCTGATAATCGTAAACCTTCCAAATTGAAAAATTAATTCCTAATTCTTTCTTTTTTTCATGGGTAAAGATTTCATTTATTTTCTCCTGGGTCAGTGTTTTGTATTTGCTATTCGGTTCATTTTTGGAACCGGGTTGTGAAATCTCGTTGATTTTTTGGGCTAGAATAGCAATGTTTTTTTGTTCAATGTCAGAAAATACTATAGTGTTATTATTGGCAGAAGGTTTATACCATGAAAATTGTTTGAAATGTCGGGCATATTCTTCATTGGAAAAAGTATAACCTTTTCTTGCGTACATTTCATTTTTCAAAAGTTTCAAGGCAGGTACATTTAGATTTTGTATACTGCTTTCCCGGATTATTTCGGACGAACATTCTGAACAATCCTTCAGGTTTTGTGCATTGATTGTAAAGGGAATCAGTAAAAAATACAATAAATAATTTTTCATTCGAGGCGGGATTTGTTCAAACATAATGGTAAAATAACAATAGAAACTGGCTGATAGAAAATTTTTTATAAGTTTTATATCGGAAACATTTGAAATTTAGAGATTAATCAAAATTACAAAAATTGCATTTAACACAAAAAATCAAGGTTTATTCCGATTTTTTCACTAAAATTGACAGTTTTTTTACCTTAGCAAAATATGATGAATTCACGAAAGATTGCCGCATTGCTTTTTTTTATCGGCATGTCGGTTTTTGGCCAGCAAAAAATCACTCTCGAAGAAATATGGGGAGGTGCTTTTAGGGCCGAAGGAATGGACGAATTACAATCCTTAAAAAATACCAACCAATATACTGTATTAAATTTTGACAGGCAGTCAAGGAGCATGCAGATTGATTTGTACGATTATGCAACGCTGAAAAAGGTTGCTACGCTGATTGATACTAAAAATCACAAAGACCTGCCGATGATTGACAGCTATATTTTCAATTTGCAGGAAAATAAAATGTTGATTGCCTGCAAATCGGAGCAGATTTTCCGCCACTCTTTTGTAGCAGACTATTATTTATATGATATCCAGACAAAACAATTGACGAAATTGTTTGACTTTAAAATACAGGAGCCTACCTTTTCTCCTGATGGAAATCAGATTGCCTACGCCAAAGACAATAATTTATATGTCTACAACCTGCAATCAAAAACGACCAAACAAATTACAACCGACGGAAGCAAAAATGCCATCATCAATGGTATAACCGACTGGGTTTATGAAGAAGAATTTTCTTTTGTAAGGGCCTATGACTGGAATGCGGCAAGCGATAAGATTGCTTTTATCCGTTTTGATGAGACCGAAGTGCCGGAATTTTCGATGGATTTATACAGCGGCGGACTTTATCCAACGCAACAGGTTTTTAAATATCCAAAAGCCGGAGAAAAAAATGCTTTGGCTTCTCTGCATGTATATGACCTGAAAGCCAATGCTTCCAAACAGATTAACTTAGGCAATTATAACGATTTTTATATTCCGAGAATCAAATGGACAAACGAAGCGAATGTCCTTAGCGCGCAGGTTATCAACAGACACCAGAACAATCTCGATTTGCTTTTTGTAGACGGAACTACCGGTGCAACAAAAGTGGTTCTGAATGAAAAAGATAAAGCCTATGTAGACATTACAGACAACCTGACTTTCCTAAAAGATAACAGCTTTATATGGACCAGTGAAAAAGACGGCTACAACCACATCTATCATTATGACAAGTCAGGAAAGCTGAAAAACCAAATCACCAAAGGTGCCTGGGAAGTTACGGCCTACTATGGTCTTGACGAAAAAACAGGAACTATTTTTTACCAGTCTGTAGAAAACGGTTCCATTAACAGGGACATCTATTCAATCAAACTTAACGGAAAAGACAAGAAAAGACTTTCTTCTGCAACCGGAACCAATTCGGCTACTTTCAGCCCGAACTTCCAGTTCTATATCAACACTTTTTCAAACGTATCGACTCCGGCGCAATATTCGTTAAATGATGCCAAAACCGGTAAGGAAGTACAATCTATCAAAAAGAATGAAAAACTGCTTTCGAAATTGCAGGGGTATAATCTGCCGTCAAAAGAATTTTTTGAGTTGACTACAGAAAAAGGGCATAAGCTAAATGCCTGGATGATTAAACCGAAAGATTTTGATACTTCTAAAAAATATCCGGTTTTAATGTTTCAATATTCAGGACCGGGTTCACAGGAAGTTAAGAACAGCTGGCTCAACACAAATGATTTTTGGTATATGATGCTTACGCAGCAAGGCTATATCGTGGCTTGTGTTGACGGAAGAGGAACCGGTTACAAAGGAGCCGATTTCAAAAAAGTAACCTATAAAGAATTGGGGAAATTTGAAGTAGAAGACCAGATTGATGCGGCAAAAGTGATTGGGAAATACAATTATGTTGACAGCAGCAGAATAGGAATCTGGGGTTGGAGCTATGGAGGTTTTATGTCGTCCAACTGCATATTGAAAGGAAACGATGTTTTCAAAGCGGCAATAGCTGTTGCTCCGGTAACCAACTGGCGTTTCTATGATTCAGTCTACACGGAACGATACATGCAGACTCCACAGGAAAATGCTTCCGGATATGACGAAAACTCTCCAATCAACCATGTTGGCAAATTAAAAGGAAAATACCTGTTAGTACACGGAACGGCAGATGACAATGTTCACGTACAAAATACGATGCTGATGATTGAAGCCTTGGTTCAGGCCAACAAGCAATTTGATTGGGCAATTTACCCGGATAAAAACCATGGAATTTATGGTGGAAAAACCAGATTGCAACTCTATACAAAAATGACAAACTTTATTAAAGATAACTTATAGTACTCAGATGAATACAACAACCCCTACATTAGAAGAAATTCAAAATTTCAAAGGAAAATATCCAAAACAATTATGGTATCTGTTTTTAGTAGAAATGTGGGAGCGGTTTACGTTTTACGGAATGAGGGCGCTTTTAGCTTTGTATATTTCCCATCTGGTACTTTCTGCTGATTATAAGCCTTTAGCTCCTGCAGAATTAGAAGCGAAGAAAACCGAGTTTCTGGAAAAAAACAAAGAAGTCTTAGACAAAAGTCATCCCAGATACTACATAGAAACTTCCCAGCAAAAGGTTAAAGATGATGCGGAAAGCAAATCGAATAAGCAATACGGACTAATCCAGGCTTTTATCTATGCAATGGCATTTGTTGGAGGATTGTTTGCCGACAAAATTTTTGGATTTAGAAAATCAGTTTTCTGGGGTGGTATATTGATGGCAATCGGAACTTTTATTATGGCTGTTCCGGGTGCATTTCCTTTTTATTTAGGAATTAGTATTCTGATTGTCGGGAATGGTTTCTTTAAGCCCAACATATCCACAATGGTCGGTTCGCTATACAGGAAAGACGACTCCCGAAGAGATGCAGGGTTTTCATTATTCTATTCAGGAATCAATATTGGGGCATTATTAAGCGGTTTGACCATTGCTTACATAGGTACTTCTGTAAGCTGGTCTCTAGGTTTTGCATTGGCGGGAGTTTGTATGATTTGCGGACTGATTTTGTTTGTTTTCACGCAAAAATCATTAGGTCCAATCGGTTTACCGCCTGAACCGGAAAAATTACAGGAAAAAAAGTTTGGCATCAGTAAAAATCTTTTGGTTTACATAGGTTCCCTGTTATTTATACCTTTCTTCTTTGTGCTGGTATATTTTCCTTTTGATGTGGATTTGACTTTTATGCTCGGAGAAATAGTAAAAGCAGATGGAACAACAGCTCCAAACTTAGTACAGTTCAGTGATGTGTTTATGATTACTATTGCCGTTCTGATTCTGCTCTATTTAATCAAGACTCTATTTGATGTAACCAAAGAAGAATTTGGAAAAATGGCTGTAGCCATCATTTTGATTTTATTCTCTGTTTTGTTCTGGTCATTCTTTGAGCAGGGCGGTGGCTCATTAAACTTTTTTGCCAATGGTAATGTCGACAACAAAGGTTTCAACATGACGCAGGTTAACAACTCGGTTAATGCACTTTGGGTTGTTTTGATTGCACCAATTATAGGGATGTTCTGGATTTTCCTTAGCAAGAAAAAGGCGGAACCCAATACAGTTGTCAAATTTGGATTAGGATTTGTATTCTTAGGATTAGGATTTTTAGTGTTTTTTGCGAGCAAGTTTTTTGCTACCCCAACAGGACTAACTCCGCTTTGGATGTTTGTAGGAGCCTATCTTGTAATAACATTGGGAGAGCTTTGCCTTTCTCCAATTGGTTTGTCAATGATAACAAAATTAACTCCGGGCAGATTGCACGGTGTTATGATGGGAACATGGTTTTTGGCAAGTGCATACGGTCAATATGGTGCAGGATTAATCGGTTCGGCTTTGGCTAAAGTAGATACTTCAATAGAGAACCCAACCAATGTTGATAAATTGGTTCAATATACGAATGGTTATGCAAGTATCGGTTATGTGGCTGTAGGAGCTGGAATTGTCCTGCTATTGATATCCCCGCTATTGAAAAAATTAATGGCAGACGCTAAGGTTGCTTAAGAATAATAGAATAAAAATTAATAAATGTCAGAAATCACATCCACTAACAACGATTTTTTCAAATCAAAAGTTTTAGGCCATCCATCAGGGTTATTTGTATTGTTTTTTACCGAAATGTGGGAACGATTCTCTTTCTACGGAATGAGAGTTTTGTTAATTAACTTCCTGACCATGGCGGCTATCGGTACTAATCCGGGTTGGGAATGGTCGTCAGAAAATGCCGGTGCCTTATTTGGAACCTATGCCGGACTTTTATATTTGACCCCGATAGTTGGAGGGATTATTGCCGATAAATTTACAGGCTACCGTTGGGCAGTGGTTATTGGTGCGCTGATTATGACTTTAGGACATGCTTCCATGGCGTTTGAAACAGAATTTTCCATGTACTTTGGGTTGGGATTACTGGTAATTGGTACCGGTTTTTTTAAACCGAATATAGTGTCGATTATTTCTGAAATGTATAAAGACCTGCCAGAGAAAAAGGACGGGGCTTATACTATTTTCTATATGGGAGTTAATGCGGGTGCTTTCTTCGGAATGATGCTTTGCGGTTATTTGGGAGAAAAAATAGGATGGAGTTGGGGCTTTGGTTTGGCCGGAATCTTTATGCTTCTTGGTTCTTTGCAGTTCTGGTTGGCAAAACCTTTGTTCGGTACCATTGGTGATGTGCCTAAAAGAGATAAGGTCGTTGAAGCAATTTCACCTGATGGACAAATTGATATCACAGAACCAAAAGCAGAAGTAAAACCGGAAGACAAGCGCAATCCGTTTACAATGCTTGACAAGGTGCTGATTGTTATAACTTCTATAATTGGATTACTGTATTTAATTGATGATCCGGCTTCAAAAATTGGAAATATCCATTTATTACCTCAGGAATTTTTGGTGTCAAAAGAGGTTTTGCCTGGTGCGCTCGTAATCACGATTATCGGTTTGGTACTGTTTTTATTTTTGGTTATTTCAAGAATTTCACGTTATACAAAAGTGGTACGAGACAGAATGATTGCCGTAATTGTTTTTGCTTTCTTTACGGTTTTCTTTTGGCTGTCTTTTGAACAGGGAGCAACGTCACTTATCCTTTTTGCCAGAGATTTTACAGACAGAACTTTAATGGGGAATCAGGCTATTGTTTTTAATATTATCAATACGCTTCTTACTATTATACCGCTTGCGTTAATTTCATGGGTATTGTTTCTGTTGTTTAGGCAAACTGCTAAAAAAATAGCGACTTCAAACATTATATTGGCATTGAGTTTTTTAGGGGTTTGGGGGATTGTGGTCTGGATGCTGAATAATGATTATAATTCAAAAGCCTACGAACTGAAATACCAGGCTATCAAAACGGCCCAGATAGACAAAAAGACGAAAAAACAGGCGGTTGATGAAAATGGAGACCTTGTTTTTGATTTCAATGCAGTTACAGAGACTACGGTTTTAAAACCAACAGATGTTGTAGTTGACCAAACGGTCACTATTTCCAGTCAGGAAGTGTTGAAAGTAAATGATAAGGTGGCATTGCATAGCGAAATAGGAAATTTTGTATACCTGACAAAAGGCCTTGAAACTAAAATCAGGGATGATTATAAAAAAGCAACAAAAGATTCGCAGATTATAAAAGCAGAAGTGGTTCAGCTAAAAGAAAACCAGGTGGAAGTTACGGCTTCATGGTTTAGCATTCTGAATTCCTTTTTTATTATTGCTTTTGCGTCAATGTTCTCTAAATGGTGGGACAGCAAATACAACCCAAGTGCTGCCGTAAAATACGGACTGGGTCTAATCATCATGGGCTTAGGATTTGCGATTTTGGCTTATGGAGCAAGAGTTATTCCTTCCGGAGCTGAGGCAGGTGCGGTAAGAGTAAGCATGATTTGGCTTATATTGGCCTATCTTTTCCATACCTGGGGAGAATTATGCCTGTCACCGGTTGGCCTTTCCTATGTGAGTAAACTGGTGCCTTCAAGAATGATTGCATTTATGTTCGGGATGTGGTATCTTGCGATTGCAATTGGGAATAAACTGGCAGGTTCACTGGGAGGAATGATTGAAGGCATTACTAAAGAGTATGACATGAGTACGTTCTTCCTGATTTTTACGATAGTTCCTATTGTAGCAGGATTGATTGTAGTAGCACTAAATCCTATGCTGAAAAAATTAATGCACGGAGTAAGATAATAACACTAACCTTAAACTATAATAAATGGAAACAACAGTAAAGCGATCACACCCTAAAGGACTTTGGTACCTCTTTGGCACAGAAATGTGGGAAAGATTTGGATATTATTTGATGCTCGGGATATTCTCCCTCTACATGCTTGACGGATGGAACAACGGAGGTATGGGATTTGACCCTGCTAAAAAATCCGACATTTATGGAACATATCTGGGTCTGGTGTACTTAACTCCTTTTATTGGCGGATTGCTTGCTGACAGAGTTTTAGGATACAGAAGGTCAATCATCATGGGAGGATTGATGATGGCTGCAGGTTACTTTTTGCTGTCAATCCATAGTATAACAACTTTCTATGTTGCGTTATTCTGTATTATTTTAGGAAACGGATTCTTTAAACCGAATATCTCTACGCTTGTAGGAAACCTTTACAGTGGTGATGATATGAAAGATAAAAAAGATGCCGGATACAACATCTTTTACATGGGGATTAACGTAGGAGCATTTATCTGTAATTTCGTTGCAGCCTACATGAGAATCAACTACGGATGGGGGCATGCTTTCGCTGCTGCCGGAGTAGGAATGTTGATTGGAGTAGTTGTATTCTTAATCGGAACAAAACACATTAAACATGTTGACGTAATCAAGCCGGTAAAAGAAGGCGATATGTCAACAGGAAAAATCTTGGGATTGACAGTTCTTCCAATGTTTATTTTTGGTATAATCGGATACATGATACCAGGCAACTTCCTGGGTTCTGATACGAATGATGCCTTCATCATTGGATGTATTCCGGTAATAGGATTCTTTATTTACTTGGCGTTTAAAGCAGAAGCTAAAGAAAGCAGAGCAATTAAGGCTCTTTTGGCTGTATTTACCTGCGTTATCTTATTCTTCGCCATCTTCCACCAAAACGGTGATGCTTTAACAGTTTGGGCAGAAGACCATACAGACAGAAATATGCCAACTGCAGTTTCTAATGTAGCGGATAAATTAGGGATGGCTCAGGTGGTTGTAAACAACGATATCGTTTCTGCAGACCAGGCTACATTTGATAAGACAATCGAAGAAATGCGTGCTAAAGAAGCAGCAATGCCTGCAGTTTCTAAAGAAGAAATTGTTGCAAAAGGAAAATATTCAAGCGAAATAGGACAGCTGGAAAAATCAAGAAAATACTTTGCAACTTTGCCTGGCGACCAGATTCCGGCAAAAGGAACAAACTTAAAATTATACTCAACAGAACTTTATCAGTCTATCAACCCATTCTGGGTAGTGGTTTTGACACCATTGGTGGTAGGAGTATTCAGCTGGTTGAGAAGAAGAAAGAAAGAACCGAGCACACCTACAAAAATCTTTATCGGTTTGGTAATTACTGCCTTATCAGCTTTGGTAATGGTAGGGGCTGTTTTTGCAACGAACGACCTGACTATGAAAGCAAGTTCCTGGTGGCTAATCGCTTCTTATGGTGTAATCACGATAGGTGAGTTGTGTTTATCGCCAATGGGGCTTTCTTTGGTATCTAAATTATCGCCTCCAAGGATTACTGCTCTGATGATGGGTGGATTCTTCCTGGCTATTTCTGTTGGAAACAAACTTTCAGGAATGTTATCTTCTCTTTGGGAAGAAATGCCACAAAAAGAAAACTTCTTCTTCCTTAACTTTGGATTGGTTTTGGCGGCGGCTATTGTATTGCTATTGATGCTGAAATGGTTGAACAAGGTTATGAAAGAGAATAACGTCGCTTAAAACGGCACTATTTTTGAATCCAATATTTAAAAACTATAAAAAAATGAAAAAATTACTTTTAGCACTATTTTTAGCTGTAGGCTCTATGGCCGCAGTTCAAGCTCAGGAAGTCAAATGGATGACATTAGACCAGGCTTTGGCAGCACAGAAGAAAAAAGCAAAACCAATTTTTATGGACGTATACACAGATTGGTGCGGACCATGCAAAATGTTAGATAAGAATACTTTTCAGGCAAAAGAAGTAGCAGATTATATCAATGCTAACTACTATGCTGTGAAATTTAATGCAGAAGGCGATTCTGAAGTGAATTACAAAGGGAAAAAATATACAAACCCAAAATACGATGCTACCAGGAAAGGACGTAATGCAGTTCACGATTTTACAATGTTCCTGAAAGTACAAGGTTATCCTTCAATGTATATTTTTGACAGCAAAGGAGAAGTAAAGAGCCCTATTGTAGGATACCATACTCCTGAGCAGCTTTTACCGCTAATTAAAGTCTAAATCATTTTTAGATAAACTATAAAATCCCTTTTCAACAGTTGAGTGAAAAGGGATTTTTTCTTTTACGCATGTTCTTTTCCATCTTTCCACATCAGTCCGGTAATTGGAAGCATCTGCAATAACCATTTTTGGCTTTGCATCTTGTATAGTCCTTTCAAGGTTTATTTTTGGCGATTGTGACAGGATAATAATATCAGGCCGCTGGCTTTTAGGAAAAACGCCAAGGCTGTCAATGACCAAAATTTTATTCTGATTGAAATACATTAAATTCCCAATTTTTTCAGTTGAAGCAATCCGGCTAAAACTTCCAACCAGATAAGGTTTCAGGATGAAGTTTATTGTTTGTTCCGATAATTCCTGATGGCTAAAAACGCTTAGTTGCTCTCCTTTTTTTCGGGCAATAATCGTATTCCTTTTGGCATTAAATACTATCAGTTCTTCATGGTTTTTTGTAAAGTATCTATTTCCCAGATAAGCCAGTTGAAACAAAATTATACTCGCCAGTGCAAAGGCAAGTTTTTTGAAATTTGGTTTTTTGAGCCAAAAAACAGCGGTAAACAAAAACAGGTAGCACGTTACCAGCATTTGCCAATTGAAAGGAATGTCCTGAAACACGAAAGATTCAAAAGAAGCAACCTTACTAATTATCTTATTCAGGATATAAAGGCTCCATTCCAGGCATTTGACAAGATAGGACGGTACACTGCTAAAAGAAGCCCACAACATCACAAAAACGCCCAGAGCCATTATAATTCCCAATAAGGGAAGAATAAGAAGGTTAGTTATAAAGAACAGTCCGGGGAATTGATGGAAATAATAAAGGCTTAGCGGGAAAGTACCCATCTGGGCTGCCAACGAAACGGTAAGTATGTCCCAAAAATACTTTCCGATTTTATTTTTAGGTTGCCACAAGGAACTTAACAATGGCTGTAACCATACAATAAAAAACAGGGCACTATAACTAAGCTGAAATCCTACGTCAAAGATAAAGGAGGGTTCAAACAGCAGTATCATAAAAACAGAAACCAAAAGTGTATGGTAAATGTTGGTTTTACGCCGGGCATATTTCCCTATGGCAACAAAGCTGAACATAACCACAGAACGCGTAACCGATGGTGAAAAGTTGGCTATCAAGGCAAAAATCCAAAGAAAAGACAAGAGAATAGCAAGTCTTAGAATATTTCCTGTTTTGGTTTTGGGTAAAGGACTGAGAAGAAACCCGATAAAAAGCATCAGACATCCTACATGAAGTCCGGACACCGACAAGATATGCACGGCACCGGCAAACTGATAATCTTTCATCAGTTCCGGAGAAATGTCCTGTTGCTGCCCTAAAATTAAGGCTACGGCTACGTTAAGCTCTTCGTTTCTAAATCCGGAATCTTTAAGGTTTTTGATAATGGTATTTCGAAAATCTGCAGCATAATACCAAATGTTTTTTTCTTTTTTCGGGCTTATTTGTATTGTGGATACATCAGCATACATTTGCCCATAAACAGATTTAAATGCCAAATACTTTTTATAGTCAAATTGGTGTGGATTTCCAGGTGCCTGGGGTTCGTAGATGGTTCCTGTAATCAAAAGCCTTGTTCCTACAGGAAAATCCTGTGGCAGATTTTCTTTTTTGACCTGAAGCACAATTTTGCCTTCGGCTATTGCCGAATCGATTGCGGTAACTTTAGCAATATAACGGTGGTTGTAGGGATTGCTCCTGAGTTTTTCAAGAAGGACTACCTCTACGGAATGTGTATGTCCGTCTAATTTATGCCCATAATGATATTTGGAAAGCCTTTCATTATGTATAGCATGGGTAGTAATTCCAATACAGAAAAAAACGAAATAGGTTGCGTAGCCAAAATAGGACTTCTGGATAAAGTCTTTTCCGGAAAAATAAAAGGCCGTTCCAAAAAGGAGGATACTGACTCCGCAAAGAATCAGGGAGAGTAGTGGAATCGGTTCAAAATAAAATGCGGCGAGTACTCCTAGAACAAACCAGATGGTAATTCTAGCTAACGGGAATTTCAATATTTTCATAAACCGAAAATACCGAAAATATAACAAAAAGTGAAATTATTGCTGGATGATTCTGTTTACCTGAGCAAATGTTCTTTTGTAGTAAGGCTCACTTGTGGATGAAACCACGACACCTTTACTAGTTGAAGAGTGGATGAATTTTATTTCATCACCAATTTTTTCGATAACAACACCTACGTGGTTGATAACTCTTCTTCCATTGGTTCTGAAGAAAATCAGGTCTCCTTTTTTGATATCGTTCGTGTCAACTTTTTCACCAATCAAAGCCATGTCATGCGAACTTCTAGGCAATTTGATGTCAAAAAGATTAAAAACAGCAGTAACCATTCCTGAACAATCCATACCGGCAGTAGTAGTTCCGCCTCCACGGTATCTTACACCCAGGAAATTCATTGCGTTATTGATTAATTGAAGAGAAATGTAACTTTCAGTTGGAGCCACAGATGCGATAAGTTCCGGGTCTTCCTGTTCTACAATTACATTTTTTTTATTTTTAACCGTTTTGGTATTTTTTGTAGCTTTTGCTTTGTCTGCAACAGCAACGGGAGCCGGAGCAGGTTTATCTGCAGCAACAGTAGTTTTCTTTTCTACAGGTTTTTCGTAAACTCCTTTTTTAAGAGCTTCTTTTTTAGTGGTAATAATTTGCGAGTGGCCTGAGGTCGATACCAATAAAAATAGTGGTAAGAACAGTAAAAAGATTTTTTTTGCAGACATATTTATTTTTTATTTTTCAGCAAAAACAAAAACTTAGGGGCGAATTTGCTTTAGATTTATTAATAAAAATTCCGTAGAATTATTCGTTTTTCAAATGCTATATGTTTAGATATACAACGAGTTAATAACCTGATTATTATATAACAGATTCCAAATATAATGTAAAATTCATAAAACCAGCAAAAATCTTTTCAAGAAATTGTTGATAACTAATTTTTTAAAAGATTTTACGGATTGTAATAGTTTGAATTCTAGCGGATTATTTTTGGTGTTAAATAAGTGTTATTTTTTAAGCTTATCAACAATCAAACGCGCTGTTTTCTCGCTTGCGCCAATGCCTCCGAGCTTTTTTTCAAGAATTTCATAATCCTGCAAAAGCTTTTCCCTTTGGCTGGTTTCTAAAATTTTATGCAGCTCTTTCCTGATTCTTTTCGGATTGCATTCCCCCTGTATTAATTCGGTTACCACTTCTTTATCCATAATAAGATTCACCAGCGAAATGTATTTTAAAGTGATAATTCGCTTGGCAATCTGATAGGAAATCCAGTTTCCTTTGTAACAGACAACTTCCGGAACCTTAAATAATGCCGTTTCTAACGTAGCCGTTCCGGAAGTAACCAAAGCCGCAGAAGCTATGCTCAGCAAATCATAAGTTCGGTTGGAGATAAAATGTACATTTTGGTCTTTTAAAAATTGCTGATAAAAAGCAAATTCCTGGCTTGGAGCACCGGCAATCACAAATTGATAGGCCGGAAAGTCTTTTACAACAGCAAGCATTTCGGAAAGCATTTTTGAAATCTCCTGTTTTCGGCTTCCCGGTAGCAGTGCAATGACAGGCTTGTCATCCAAATCAAATTCTTTTCTAAAGGAATCTTCATCGATATGTTCTCTGTTGTGAATGGCATCAATTAGTGGATGGCCAACAAATTCTACAGGGAAATGGTGTTTCTTTTCGTAGAAATCTTTTTCAAACGGAAGAATCACATACATAAAATCGACATCGCGTTTGATGGCTTTGATACGATTTTCTTTCCAGGCCCAAATCTGTGGGGAAATATAATAATGGGTTGGTATTCCTATTTCTTTTGCCCATTTGGCTATCCTCATGTTGAATCCCGGATAATCAATAAAAATGATAGCGTCCGGCTTGAATTCCTGTATATCGGCCTTACATAATTTAATGTTATTAAGTATGGTTTTGAGGTTCATGACTACTTCTGCAAATCCCATGAAAGCCAAATCGCGGTAATGCTTTACTAAAGTGCCGCCGGCTTCCTGCATCAGGTCGCCGCCCCAAAACCGTATTTCGGCTTGAGGGTCTTTTTTGAAAATGGCTTTCATCAGGTTGGAACCATGCAGGTCGCCTGAAGCTTCTCCGGCAATAATATAGTACTTCATATTTTTGGGCAATTTTAATTGATATAATCAACTATTGTCATTTAGTTTCCAGCTGTTCAGGTTCTGTATGGCATGATGGGCTGTCAGGTCAAACTGAACCGGAACCAAAGAAATATAGCCATGTTTCAGAGCCCATTCATCAGTATCTTCGCCATTGTCCTGATTGACAAACTTTCCGGTTAGCCAGTAATAATCACGTCCCATTGGTGATGTCCTTTTGTCGAATTTCTCAGACCACATAGCCTTGGCCTGTCGGCATACCTTGATACCCTTAATATCTTTTTCAGATAATTTCGGGAAATTGACATTCAGGATTACACCTTCCGGCAGTCCGTTTTCCAGTACTTCCATTGCAATTTTTTTGACAAACTTTTTAACCGGTTCGAAATCGGCATTCCAGTCATAATCCAATAAAGAAAATCCAATGGCAGGAATCCCTTCAATCCCTGCTTCAACAGCGGCACTCATGGTTCCGGAGTAAATTACGTTTATGGAAGAATTCGAGCCGTGATTAATTCCTGAAACGCAAAGGTCGGGCTTTCTTCCCAATACTTCATTTACGGCAAATTTCACACAATCAACCGGAGTTCCGGAGCAGGAGTATTCAACCGGAGTTACATCTCCGTGGCTAATCTTGTTAAGGTATAAGGTGCTGTTAATGGTAATGGCATGGCCGGTTCCTGACTGTGGACTGTCTGGTGCTACGACAACAACTTCGCCAATTTCTTTCATTACGCTAATCAGAGCGCGGATTCCGGGAGCCGAAATCCCGTCGTCATTGGTAACTAAAATCAAAGGTTTCTTTTTCATGGATAATTTTTGTCTCTAAACGGGATGGAATGTATTTGTCTTGCTGTGGAATTTTGCCTTAAAAACGATAACACAGATTACAAAAATAACTTTTTTTAAAGTTTTTCAATGTTACAAAATTGTATAACTTTGAATCTTATAAAAATGTCATTACCTGCAATGATTTAACCTTATCTCTCAATCAAAATCATCTTTAACAAAAAATTATGCGGTTTAAGAAACCGTGGCATAATTTTTTCAGTAATTTAGAACAAAATTTGATGAATGCTATAATGGAGTTTATGAAAAGAAATTATAAGATAGTACTGGTTGTAGTTGCACTTTCTGCAGCCTTATGGAGTTTCGTTCCAAGAGAAGTAAAAAATGATCCCGAGAAAGATAGATTGCTTATTGAGCTTTTGACATTTGTCATTGAACGCGGACATTATGATCCTGCAAAAATTGATGATACCTTTTCAAAAGGAGTATACAAAGATTATTTGGAGGCGATAGATCCTTCCAAAAGATTTTTCCTTCAGTCGGATATTGATGAGTTTTCAAAATATGAAACTAAGCTTGACGACCAGATTTTGGCCAGAGACCTTACGTTTTTTGATTTGACATACAATCGTTTACTTCAAAGAATTGAAGAGAGCAAAAAATATTACAAAGATATTTTGGCAAAGCCTTTTGATTACAAAAAAGACGAGACCTTCAATACTGATTATGCAGAGCACTCGTATGCTAAAAATTCGGATGAGTTAAGAGACAGATGGTATAAGCAAATCAAACTTTCAACTCTGGCTTCGCTTACGAATAAACTGGAAATTCAGGAAGGTAAAAATGTAGCCGATAATGATGATTTTTCGGATTTGACAACTACAGAAAAAGCTAAAAAGGAAGAAGAACAGAAAAAAGAGAAAAAGGAAATTGAGAAAAAACCTTTTGATGTTCTTGAAAAAGAAACCAGAGAAAGCCAGTTGAAATCCTTAAATGAATATTTCGGATTTATTAAGGATCTGGACAGAGATGATTGGTTTTCGGTATACATCAATTCGATAGCAACCCGATTTGACCCGCATACTTCTTATTTTGCTCCAGACGACAAAGAGCGTTTTGATGTGAGCATGAGCGGTAAATTGGAAGGAATTGGAGCACGTCTGCAAAAGAAGAATGATTTTACCGAAATCACAGAATTGATTTCCGGAGGACCAGCATGGAGAGGAAAACAATTGGAGCCTGGTGATGTGGTTCTGAAAGTAGCTCAAGGTGATAAAGAACCGGTTGATGTGGTAGGTATGAGAATTGACGATGTGGTTAAGAAAATCAAAGGACCAAAAGGAACAGAGGTAAGACTTACCGTTAAAAAAACAGATGGTACCATCAAAATAATCTCGATTATTCGTGATGAGGTAGAAATCGAGGAAACCTACGCTAAATCAAGCGTTGTTGAAAAAAACGGCAAGAAATACGGAATCATCTATCTTCCTAAATTCTATATCGATTTTGAAAATGCAGACAGTCGTGATGCCGGAAAAGATATTGCCCTTGAAGTTGAAAGATTAAAACAGGCCGGAGTTGATGGAATTGTTATGGACGTTCGTGATAACGGAGGAGGTTCTTTGAAAACCGTTGTAGATATTGCAGGATTATTTATTGAAAAAGGACCTATTGTTCAGATTAAATCGGCTGGAAAAAAGAAAGAAATTCTGTATGATAAGGATTCAAGAGTACAATGGGACGGACCATTGGTAGTTATGGTGAACAGCTTTTCAGCATCGGCATCAGAGATTTTGGCGGCAGCCATTCAGGATTATAAGCGAGGTGTGATTATTGGAAGTACACAGACTTATGGAAAAGGAACCGTACAGAATGTAATTGACCTGAACCAGTTCTTAAGAAGCAATTCAATGGGAGATTTGGGTGCCTTAAAAACAACAACCCAGAAATTCTATAGAATTAACGGTGGTTCGACACAGTTGAATGGAGTTTCCAGTGATGTTGCCTTGCCAGACCGATATTCGTATATCAAGATGGGCGAACGCGATATTGACAATGCCATGCCATGGGACAAAATTGATGCAGCCGATTATAAAGTTTGGGACAAGCAGCCTAATTTTGACCTTGCCGTTGAAAACAGCAAGAGAAGAATGGAGAAAAGCGAACAGTTCAAACTGATTGAAGAAAATGCCAAATGGCTTAAACAAAGACAGGATGAAAAAGAATTTAGCCTGAATATTGATAAATTCAAACAGGAACAGGCTCAGCTTGAAGAAAAGGCAAAAAAATACAAAGCTATTTCCAACTATAAAAACAACTTGAAATTTACTTCATTGCCATACGAAAATGAAATGGTAAAGAACGATAATCTTTTAAAAGAAAAAAGAGATCGTTGGCATGAAAGCCTTTCAAAAGATGTTTATGTAGAAGAAGCTTTAAATGTTTTGGATGATTTACAGCCAAATGCATCTATTAAAGGAACTGTAAACGTTAAAAAGAAAGATAAGTTAGTGAAGTCATAAATTGGCTTAAAGGCATTTGAATGAATAAATCCACACAATCATTAACAGGAATAGCGCTCCGGAAATTCAAAAAGAATTTCTGGGGCGTTTTCAGTTTAGGGTTTATACTATTGCTCATGCTGCTTTCGATTTTTGCCTATGTTTTAGCGCCTGATAATTCAGAAAATGCCAATTGGGGCGATCTGACTATTCGTTCCAAAAAACCGGGATTTGAAGTGAAAATTCTTTCCATTCCTTTAAAAGAACAGGCAGAATCCGGATTTTGGGATTTCTTTTTGGGACACGAACAGCAATTCTCAAAAGAACCGATTTCGGATTTTAAAATTGAAAAAGACAAAATCGTTTATACGTTATATAATGACGACCCGAAAGTCATTATCCAAAAAGAAACCACCCTCAAAGATTTCCCGGGATATAACAGCCTAGAAGAGGCTGCAAAAGACCACATAAAAAACCAAAAATTTTATTTGGGAACCGATAAAGCCGGAAGGGATTATCTAAGCCGAATGCTGGTAGGTTCACGCGTTTCCATAGCAATTGGTTTCGTGGCTGTTTTTATCTCTCTTGTTGTAGGGCTCTTTTTTGGCGCATTGGGAGGGTACTATGGTGGAAAAGTAGATGCATTTGTGATGTGGCTCGTCAATATAATATGGTCGATTCCTACCTTATTGCTGGTTATTGCAATTACATTAAGCCTTGGAAAAGGATTCTGGCAGGTTTTTGTAGCAGTTGGACTTACAATGTGGGTTGAAGTAGCCAGAGTCGTTCGCGGGCAGATTATTTCTGTAAAGGAAATGCAATATGTTACGGCGGCCAAAGCCTTGGGATATACCAATTGGAGAATAATAATCCACCACATACTTCCTAATATTATGGCTCCGGTTATTGTCATTTCTGCGGCAAACTTTGCTTCGGCAATCCTGGTCGAAAGCGGACTTAGCTTTTTGGGTCTTGGGGCTCAGCCTCCGGTTCCTAGTTGGGGAGGCATGATAAAAGATTATTATGGCGATATCATTCTCGACAAGCCTTACCTTGCAATGGTTCCGGGAACAGCTATAATGTTGCTGACCCTGGCCTTTATGATGATGGGTAATGCATTGCGGGATGCATTGGATGTCAGGAATTAAGAGAATTAGGGGCTTACCGTTCATCGGTTTTTTCATGTTATTAGGTCTTAGTGAAAAAAAATAGTATATTTTTACTATAACTAAACTTAACGCTATGTACTTAAAAATTACTTGCCTCCCCCTAAAGGCTGGATTTTTTCAGTTACTCCTTTTTACTTTTTTTCTCTTATCCTGTAACCTGACCAAAGCCCAATGTGCTGGTGAAGATGCATCCATCACAATATGTAATATTCCGGATCCAACCAATCAAAACATCAATCTTTTCAATCTGCTTGGCGGGACACCCACACCCGGAGGAACATGGACAGACCTTCAGCAATCCGGCGGTCTCAACATTTCAACAGGAATTCTCAATGTTTGGGGCATTAACGAAAGCGATACCTATGTTTTTGTATACACCGTAAATGATGCCTCCTGTGCTGATAATGTAGCTACGGTTACAGTTACTATAGGCGGTTACGCAGGAATTAGCAATCCAAATGCTTCTGCCTGTGACGATAACAATAGTGTCAATCTTTTCCAGTTTTTAGGGAATTTCCCAAATCCGCAACAGAACGGTTATTGGAGAGATGACAGCGGAAGTGGGGCATTAAGAGGAAACTTTCTGGATGCTACAGTATCAGGTTTGGGAACTTTTTCATTTACCTACACAATGCCGGCTATTGGATCATGCCCATCTGTTTCTGCTACTGTTGATGTGACCGTACACCCGGCTCCGGAACCGGGAGTAACATCAGACCTGATTTTATGTGATTCCGACGATATGTCTATATATACCAACCTCAATCTGCTGGATTATATTTTTGGGCAGGATCCCGGAGGTAAATGGTCAGAAGGTGGTACTTCAGAACTGTCCAGCCCTGAAGATACTTTTATTAATGTCCAGAACATATACAATACTTTTGGTCCCGGAGAATACGGATTTACTTACACAGTACAACCCTCACATCCGGTATGTAACCCGAAATCTTCAACAATCAAAATAATTATCGAAGAACAATTGGATTTCACAGGCTCTACGTTGGTGATAGCTTCTGATATCTGTGAAGATGAAATTGGAAGGGCTACTTTTGTTGCAACGCTCACACAGGGTTTGGAAAATATCCCAAACGGAAACTACAATTTGCAATATCAGATTACGGGTCCCATTTCCTCCGGTAACACTATATTGGTCCGGTTTGAAAATGGAGTGGTGACTTTTCCTATACCTGCTATTTCTTTTCCTTTTGTTGGAGCCTATACCGTAAGCATTGTCAACATTCACGAAACTACCGGATATAATGCCTGTGACCATATCATTGGTGATATTTCGGATATTCTGAACGTATATCCATTGCCAAAGATTAATGCCGGAACATTGACCATTGAAAATGCCTGCCAGGAATCTGATGTTGAGGTAAGGCTGTCCGGAAATATAAATTTGGCCGACGGCAATTACAGGATTACATACGATTTGGGCGGAAGCAATACCGCATCGGCACAACAGGTGGTCATGACAGTTGTAGGTGGCGTAGGGACTTTTATTTTGCCGTCCAGTCTGCTCAGTAATCCGGGCAATATGACGATTGTTATTACCCATATCATTAATTTGCAGACACTCTGTGAAAACACGGCCTCATTATCCCAATCTTTTATGATATTGCCAAAACCTGACGTTTCAAATGTAAGGGTAACGATTAACGATGTTTGTGAAAGCCAGCCCGTCATAGCAAATTTTTCAGGATTTGGGATGCTGACAAGTATCCAGATTACTTATTCTTTGACCGGAGCAAATACGGCTTCCGGAATTGTAACCATAGCAGCGGTAAATGGAACGGCGGTGTTTACCATACCGGCAAACCAACTTTTGAATACCGGAACAACAACTTTTACGATTTCGGAAATCGTCAATAATGAAACTTCTTGCGGAGCAGGAAATCTTTCCATAACCGACAGTTTTACGATTTACAGGCTCCCTGAAACTCCGGTTGTAAATAATATGGAGTTTTGCCAAAGCGAAAATGCTACGGTAGCCGACCTGGTTCCAAATGGCACATCTTACATTTGGTATGCCAGCGAGAGTGGTTCACCATTAAGCAGTGATACGGTATTGACGTCTGGAAATTATTATGTTGCCACAGTTTCTCCTTTTGGCTGCGTATCACAAAAAGCAATTGTAGCAGTAATAATAACAGATTTACCGCCACCTGTTTTAGAAACTGGCGGACAGAATTTTTGTGGTTTGGATTCACCTGCGCCAACGTTGGCCAATCTTTCGGCCAATGTAAACGGAACCGGAACCATAGTCTGGTTTGATGCCTTACACAATGGAAACCAATTGCCGGATTCGCAGGTTTTACAGGATGGAATGACCTATTATGGATTTGATTCCTCAGCGACTTCCAGTTGTATTTCAGAAAATGCATTGGCGGTAACGGTTTCTTTATCTCATTGTGGCGAGGATGAATATGAACTGATGATTCCGGACGGATTTTCGCCTAATGGGGACGGTATCAATGACACGTTTAATATTCCAAACATAGAGTTTTTATTTCCTGATTTTACGCTTGAAATATACAATCGCTACGGAAATGTGATGTATAAAGGAAACCGCAATACGCCCGATTGGGACGGAAGAAGTAATCAGTCGACTGTAATTGATGGAGTAGCCCCAAATGGAGTTTACTTCTACATCGTTAATTTCAACAAAGGCAACAAGCCTGCGAAGCAGGGAAGGCTTTACTTGAATCGGTAATTTAATCGGAACCAGATGAAAAAAATACTACTCCTTATACTTTTTACAGGCTTTTTAAATAGGGCGACGGCACAGCAGGATCCGCAGTATACGCATTACATGTATAATTTAAGTGTAGTGAATCCGGCCTATGCAACCGCTACGCCGGGAGTGCTTAATTTGGGCGGATTATACCGTACGCAATGGGTTGGTGCAGTTGGAGCGCCAAAAACATTTACCTTTTTTGGGCACATGCCGGCAAGCAAAAATGTTGAACTCGGTCTTTCTTTTATTTCGGATGATATTGGAGACGGTGCCAAGAAAGAAAATAACATATTTGGCGATTTCGCTTATGTATTACAATTGAATAGTAACCACAGGCTTTCTTTAGGTCTGAAAGCAGGAGTGACTATTTTTGAAACCAACTTTAATGGTTTTGTATTGGAAAGCGGTCCGAATGGAACAGACCCTGCTTTTGCCCAGAATATCAACAGCGTTTTCCCAAACCTTGGAGCCGGAGTGTTCTATTTCACGGATAACTATTATATAGGTTTGTCTGCTCCCAATCTTCTGAATACGAAACATCTGGAAGAGCGGCAGGGAATCAACCGTTTTGGTTCTGAAAATGTCCATGTTTTTTTTACCGGGGGTTATGTCTTTCAGATTAACCAGGACCTGAAACTAAAACCATCATTTATGGCCAAAGCAGTGAAAGGCGCTCCGGGCGTAGTTGATGTTTCTGCAAATGTTTTGCTGTATGATAAATTTGAGCTTGGCGCTTCCTACAGACTCGATGATGCTATTTGTGGTTTAGTGAATATAAAAGTTACGCCCGATTTAAGAATTGGATATGCCTATGATTACACTACAACCAATTTAGGGCAATTCAATTCAGGAACCCATGAAGTGTTTCTGTTATTTGACCTGAATTTTATGAAAAAAGGATATGATAAATCTCCAAGATTTTTTTAAAATGAGAATCATGAAAAAGATACTATATGTGCTGATTGTCATTCTTAATTTTCATAATGGGAATGCACAGGATTTAAAAAAAGCAAATGCTTATTTTGAACGGACTTTCTATAGCGAAGCCATTCCGTTATATGAAAACATTATTAAGGATAATCATAGTTTTGAAGTCGTAAATAATCTGGCCAATGCCTATTATTATACGAATGACCTTAAAAATGCTGAAAGATGGTATCGTTTTCTTTTAAAGAACCATAGTGCTGATTTTGGAGACGATTATTATTTCCGGTACATGCACGCGCTAAAGGCTATAGGAAAATACGAAGAAGCCAATGCTTTAGCAAGAAGCAGGATAGAGTTGAGAGGCAAAACAGAAGATGTCGCAGCATTTGATAAACAGGTTGACATTCTGGAAGATATAGCGGCTTTGGGTAAACGTTTTGAAATCAAAAATTTGGAAATCAATACCAAAAACTCTGATTTCGGAGCAGTAAAAAAAGGTTCGGACCTGATTTATGCTTCGCCTGGAAAAAGTAAAGTTTATAAATGGAATAATGAGAACTATCTGGACTTGTATGTAATTCCAATTGAGAATGTCAAAAAAGGCGATTCGATAGCAAAAGACTTTTCCAATTCGATAAATACTAAAATGCACGAATCCAGTGCGGTCTTTACCAAAGACGGCAAGAAAATGTATTTTACCAGAAACAATTTTAATAACGGAAAAAAGGGGAAGGATAACAAAAAGGTTTCGCATTTGCAGATTTTCAGTGCTGAATTTGAAGATGGCGAATGGAAAAATATAAAATCATTGCCGTTTAACAGCGATAATTATTCTACAGAGCATCCGGCTTTGAGTCCTGACGAACAGACGCTTTACTTTGCTTCGGATATGCCCGGAAGTATAGGCTCTTTTGATATTTATTATGTAGCGGTTAATGAAGGTAAATTCAGTACGCCTGTGAATCTGGGTACTAATATAAACACCATACACAAAGAGCAGTTTCCTTTTATTTCAAAAGATGGGAAGCTCTATTTTTCATCTGATGGACATCTTGGATTTGGCTCGTTGGACGTATTTGTTTCGACTGGTGATAATGGAGAATTTTCAAAACCGGTAAACATTGGATTTCCTGTCAATTCAGAATATGATGATTTTGCTTTTACCATCGATTCAGATACAAAAGAAGGATACTTTTCTTCCAATCGCATTGGTGGGAAAGGCAATGATGATATTTATCAGATTAACGAAACCAAACCTTTGATTGTTAAAGATTGTAAGCAATTGATTTCGGGTGTTATTACCGATGAAATTACAAAACTGCCTTTAGAAGGAGCTTTGGTTGTTTTGCAAAACTCAGAAAAAGTAGAAGTCCAAAGAAAAATTACGGCTGCGGATGGGAAGTTTCTTTTTGACGCAGCCTGTGCGTCTGCTTATACGGTTTTGGCATCAAAAGAAAAATATACGGATAATTCAAGAAGTTTGAAATTATCAAAAGAACGGAATAAAAATAATGATGCTTCAATGGCCTTGAAGTCGTTGGCAACCATTAAGCAGGAACAGGAAACAGCATTACAGCAAAAGAAAAAAGAGGAAGAGGCTGCAAAGCAAAAAGAAAAGGAATTGGCAGAAGCCGATAAAAAGAAACGCATTGAAAAACTTCTGGCTGATGAAAAAGATGTGGTCAGGGATAAAGACAGGCTGCTGATTAAGACAGAACCGATTTATTTTGATTATGATTTGTGGTATATCCGAAAAGAATCCAAACCGATATTAAACAAGGTAATCGCCCTGATGAAAAAATATCCGGATATGGTTGTCGAAATTGGTTCGCATACGGATGTACGGGGCAATAACAAGTACAATCTTGATTTATCCGAAAAGCGTGCTGCTTCAACAAGAGAATATTTTATAGAACAGGGCATACCGAACAGCCGAATCTTTTCGCGCGGTTATGGTGAAACGGTGCAAATTGTAAAATGTGTACCCGAAGAGTCCTGCACAGAAGAACAGCACGAATTAAACCGTCGTAGTGAATTTGTTATTAAAGGAATATAAAAAAACCGCCTGTATTGGCGGTTTTTTGTTTTTAGGACCTTACTTTGATAAGGCTGCTTTCTTCGTTTTGTACTTTTAGCTCCAGTTCTTTGATTTTGACTTCCTGTTTGCTGATTTTGATTTCTTCTTCCTGAATTTCAATAGGAGTAAGTTTGCCCTTGGCTTTCTTTTTATCCAATTTGCTTTTGTTTTTTTCTAAAGATTTTTTTTCATCAGCAAGCTTTGTCTTGGCTTTTAAAACGCTCTTTTCTGCCGAAAGTATTTTTTTCTGTCTTTTTTCAAAATCTTTCTTTTCGCGTTCCATTTCTTTTTGAGCCTTTTCTAACTTACGCTGTTCTTTTTCAAATTCTTTCGCTTTTTTCTCTGCTTCTTTTAATGCTTTTGCATCGGCTTTTGCCTTTTCTTCAAGCTGTGTCTGTGTCAGTAATGCTGTCTGTGCAGAAGCCATGACGGCTACTGAATCTTTTACCACCAGCGGTGTTTCCTGTTTTTCCTGGGCTGATACTGTTTGAAGTGCAGTACATAAAATAGAAGTTAAAATAATTTTGGCTTTCATAAATAGTCGTATTTTAGTTAGCGATTTCGTTTGCTGGTAAATATAACAAATACTATTCCGAAAAATAAAAATATAACACAGATATCGACGAATGAATAAAAAAACCGTTTTATATGCATTATTATCAGTAATTGTTGCAATTGCTTATTTTTTAAAAAACAATAAAAAGGAAGTAAGCAGTAATAAGCTGCCTGCTGAAATTTCATCTACTGAAACAAAAAAAGATACTGTTGGGTTAGAAACCCTAATTGTAAAAGACAAGTATCTGCCTACTTCTACTACGAATCAGTTGGTCATGCACCAAAATTTTACATTATCCTATCATGAAAAGTATGAACAGGCAGAATGGGTGTTCTACGAAGCCAAAGCCTCTGGCGGAAGAAGTTCTGATTTCAAAAGACCTTTTTTTATTCAGGACCCTTTAGTAAAAACAGGCTCGGCAGATTGGAAAAACTACAGGAATTCCGGCTATGATAAAGGGCATTTGTGTCCGGCTGGCGATATGAAATTTTCAAAACAGGCATTTGATGATACGTTTTATACCTCAAATATTTCGCCCCAAAAGAAAGATTTCAACTCTGGTGTTTGGAACAGACTGGAACAGAAAATACGTTACTGGGCTGATAAGTACGATGGTATTTATGTAGTGACCGGTGGTGTACTGTCTGACGGACTCAAAACAATAGGACATGAAGAAGTAGCGGTGCCAAAATATTTCTATAAAGTTTTATTGGATGTTGACAAAGAACAATATAGAATGATTGGTTTTTTAGTGCCGCATGAAAACAGCCAGAAACCATTATATGAATTTGTAGTTCCTGTTGATGAAATTGAGCGTATGACCGGAATTGATTTCTTTCCTGTATTGCCTGATGCTATAGAGAACAAATTAGAAAAAAGCAGTGATTATAAAACCTGGAGTTTCTAAAATTACCACTCATTAACTTTGTTCGCGTCCATCTTAATAAAAATGAATAAGAGGATACTGAAAGCAAAAAGGCTCGAACCTCCATACGAGAAGAAAGGCAAGGGTACTCCAATTGTTGGGAATAGCCTGATGAGCATTGTAATATTTACAAAGAAGTGCGCAAACAGGAAGGTAGCAACACAATAACCATAAACCCGGCTGAATTTGGTTTTTTGGTTTTCAGCCAGATAAATAATACGTAAGAAAAGGGCAACGAATAGCGCTATTACAATAACAGCACCTACAAACCCCCATTCTTCTCCAACAGTTGTAAAAATATAATCAGTGTGCTGCTCCGGAACAAAGCCTCCTTTGGTCTGTGTGCCTTCCAGAAATCCTTTTCCAAACCATCCTCCGGAACCAATAGCAATCATGGACTGGTTGAGGTTATATCCTTCGTTTTTTAAATCGACATTTTGTCCAAAAAGTACATTGATTCTGTCTTTCTGGTGCGCTTCCAATACGTTGTCATATACAAAGTCTACCGAATAGGTAAAACCGGCAATCAGCACGAAAATAATGGCGGACGCTAATGGATTTCTGTTGATTCTTTTAGAAAGCAAAAACTGAATCAGTATAACAACCAAAGCTATAAGCAAAACAAAGTGTGGCTCAATAAGCAACGACATAAAAAACAAGAGTACGGCAAGAAATCCGGTCCATAAATACCACGCAGGCAATCCTTCACGATACAGTACAAAAACCAGGGCAACGAAAATCATGGCCGTTCCCGTGTCATGCACCAAAATAAGCAATAACGGAACACCCATAATGGCAAAGGCCTTTAACTGGTCGTTAAAGTTTTTCAGGTTCACCTGTACGTCGCTCAGGTATTTTGCCAGAAGCAGCGCCGTTGAGGTCTTTACAAATTCTGAAGGCTGTAAAGTAAAACCGCCAATGCTGTACCAGTTGGTTTGTCCTTTGATGGTCTTTCCAAAAACAAAAAGTCCCAGTAAGGATATCAATCCGGCTATATAAAAGACAAAAGCATATTTTTCATAGATTTTGGCATCTACCGTAAGCACAACCAAAACCAAAGGAACAGTAAGGCAGATAAACAGAATCTGTTTTCCGTAAATCTGGCTGATATCAAAAATAGAGGTTTGCTCCAATGGTAACGAAGCAGAATAAATATTGAGCCATCCCATGATTACCAGAAGGATAAACAGGAGTATAGTAATCCAGTCGATATTACTTGTTACACTTTGGTTCTTCATTTAATATCTATTGATTTATTTTGAATGGCTTCCCACTTGTTACTTTAGCATATTCACTTTCGAGGCTTCCTTCCAGCATTCGTTTCTCTAAGTCGGTACGCGTAATTTTTGTTCGAAGATATTTTTCAATCATTAAACTGGCAATAGGACCTGCCCAACGAGCTCCCCAATATCCGTTTTCAATAAATACGGCCAATGCGATTTTTGGATTGTCTTTTGGTGCAAAGGCAACAAAAATGGAGTGATCCTGTAACTGGGTTCGCACACCATTGATTTTCGTAAAGTTCTCGGCCGTACCTGTTTTACCGCAAATGTCAATACCTTCTACTTTAAGAGAACGTGCAGTTCCTTCGTTATAAACGGCAAAAAGACCCTCAATTACAGGTTTGAAATACTGCTTGTCTACCGTAGTGACGTGTTTGGTAGTATATTTTTTATCAATCGTATGATTCTTGATTTTTTTGATGATATGAGGAGTGTAGTAATAACCTTCATTAGCTACGGCAGCCATCATATTGGCCAATTGTATTGGAGTGGTAGAAACTTCTCCCTGACCAATAGAATTGGAAATAATAGTCGTGCTTCTCCAGCCTCCGTTAGGATACCATCGTTTATAATATCTGGAATCCGGAATATGTCCTTTTCTTCCCGCAGGAAGGTCATAACCCATAAAATTTCCCAGTCCAAAGCTTTTCAGGTGATTGCTCCAGGCGTCAACTCCATAGCTAGGCTTTGGATATTTGTTTATTGTCCTCATGAAAACATTGGCAAAATAGGTATTGCATGAATGTGCTATTCCGGTATGGAGATTATTATTGCCGGAATCGTGACATTTCATAAAGGCACCGCGGCCGTAGGAAAATCCATGACTGCAATGAAAGGTCATGTTTTCATCGATAACTTCTTCTTGCAGGCCAATCAGTCCGGTCATAATTTTAAAAGGAGAACCCGGAGGATATTCTGCTAAAAGTCCTCTGTCAAACAAAGGCATGGCAAGTGTGTCCTGGCTAAGTTTTAAATAGTTTTTAGAACGGTCTCTTCCTACCAAAATGGCAGGGTCATAAGACGGAGCGGAAACCAGTGCCAGAATTTCTCCTGATTTTGGCTCTAAAGCAACAATACCGCCACGCTTGTTTATCATTAGTGACTCCCCGTATTTTTGAAGTTCGATGTCTAATGTGAGTGTAACATCTTCACCTTGTACGGCAATCGTATCATAAATACCTTCCTTATACGAACCGATATCGCGGTTAAAACGGTCTTTTTGGATGTATTTTACTCCTTTGGTTCCACGAAGAAATTCTTCATAGACTTCTTCAACGCCTTGTTTTCCAATTAAGTCTCCACTTTTGTAGTATGGGTTCTTTTTAATGATGGCATCGTTTACCTGTGCGATATATCCAAAAACATTGGCAGCCGCATTAACCTGATAATCCCTGAGCGAACGTTTCTGTATGTAAAATCCCTGATATTTTCTGATTTTTTCCTGAAAGCCGGCATATTCCTTTTTGTTTAGCTGAGGTAAGAATACAGAAGGAAGCCTCGGACTGTAAACAGTCGCTTTGTTCATTTTGGTTATGAATTCTTCTTTTGTAATCTTTAAAAGCTTGCAGAACTCTAAAGTATCAATCTCCTTGACGTCTTTTGGAATAACCATGACATCATATGAAGGTTGGTTTGCAACCAAAAGCACACCATTCCGGTCAAACATATAACCGCGTTCCGGATAATCGTATTTTATCTTGATGGCGTTGTTGTCCGACTTTTTGATAAAAGAGTCGTCGATAATCTGTAAATAAAAAAGCCGGGCCACAATCACAATTGCAGCTACAATTATTAAAGAGGGAAGAAGAAGTTTTCTCATCTTTTGGCAGTAGGCTTAAATATATAAATAATAACGATACAGAGAATTAATGTAAAAATTGAACTGAACAGTGTTCGCAATAAAATGTTGAGTATAAAGCTCAGTTTAAAAATTTCTAATAAGAATAATATGATGTGGTGTGTAAATACCGAAATCAAAAGAAATGAAAACCGTTCCGGGGTTAGCTTGTCGTTAATCTTTACCGTTTGGTACTCATAACTCACTCCAAAAGAAAATCTGAAGAATGTTGGCCTTACGTAGGCAAGAATAACACAGGCTGTGGCATGAACACCTCCCGAATCGCAAAACATATCCATAATAATGCCCAGGAAGAAGCTCGCCAGTAACAAACCGGCCCTGTTTCCGTTTACCGGATAAAGAAGGATGAAAAGGATATAGGGATACGGATTCACATAGCCCCAGAAATCAATTTCATTAAAAATCAATACCTGTGCGGCAAGCAAAAGTATAAAGCGGGCGATATTTAATAATAGCGTACTATTCATTTTTTTCTTCCGTTTTAGCCTCTAATTCTTCAATCTCTTTTCGTTCATAGTTTTCCAGAACATACACATGCCCAAGATTTGTCATGTCATTGAAAAGACGTATGTTCAGGGTGAAATAATTCGTTTCCTTGTCAGTATAAATCTTATCGATTACGCCAATGTTTATATTTGGAGGGAATGTAACAGATTCGTTTCCGGTTACAATCGTATCGCCTTTTCGAACATTTGCCAATCGGGGCACATCAATCAACTGTACAAAACCGGTACTTTTTCCATCCCAGCGCAATGTTCCGAAATGGTTCGATTTTTTAATACGCGCATTGATTTCCGATTTAACATTCAGAATACTGATTACCGTAGCATAGTTTTTTGAAGTATGCTCCACAATTCCAATGATTCCTAAGCTATTAACAACTCCCATATCCGGTTTGATTCCCGCCTTGCTGCCTTCATCCAATGTCAGATAGTTTTCTTTTACATTGTAGGAGTTTTTAATAACCTTGGCTTGTACAATATTGATTTTTCCATATCCTTTCAAGCTGTCTCTCACTACAATTCCGGTGGAATCCTTAGCATTAAAAAGCATTTTTTTAAGGATAGCATTCTCTTTGGCAAGCTGTTCGTTCTGTGTTTTCAGATTCAGGTATTCCTGGACGCTGTGGATTTTTTCATAGACGCCACCACTAATAAAATTAGCAGAAGTTACGGCCTTGCTTCTATGATAGGAATGCGATTGTATGGTAAGCACTAACGAGATGCCCAAAAGCAGCAAAAACAGCAACCTGTTGCTGTTTTTAAGTATAAAATTAAATATTTGCTGCATGAACTATGCTTGTTATTTTATTAATATGCTTCTGAATTTTGGGATGTTTTTAAGTGCCATTCCCGTTCCTCGGACTACCGCTCTTAAAGGGTCTTCTGCGATGTAAACCGGAAGGTCGGTTTTTTGTGAAATTCGTTTGTCTAATCCTCTCAGCATCGAACCTCCTCCTGCAAGATAAATACCCGTGTTGTAAATATCGGCTGCCAATTCCGGTGGTGTCTGTGATAAGGTTTCCATAACGGCATCCTCAATTCTTTGGATGGACTTGTCTAAAGCTTTGGCAATTTCTCTGAAAGAAACTTCTACCTGTTTTGGCTTTCCGGTTAACAAGTCACGACCCTGAACCGACATGTCGTCTGGCGGGCTTTCCAAATCTTCGATGGCAGCACCGATTTCAATTTTTATTTTTTCGGCAGTACTTTCTCCAACGAAAAGGTTGTGCTGGGTTCTCATGTAATAAACAATGTCGTTTGTGAAAACGTCTCCCGCAATTTTTACCGATTTGTCACATACAATTCCTCCAAGAGCAATAACGGCAATTTCGGTTGTACCTCCACCTATGTCAACAATCATGTTTCCTTTTGGCTGCATGATATCTACACCAATACCAATTGCCGCAGCCATTGGTTCGTGGATCAGGTAAACTTCTTTTCCATTTACACGCTCTGCAGATTCTTTTACCGCTCTCATCTCCACTTCTGTAATTCCGGACGGAATACAGATTACCATTCTCAAGGCTGGCGTAAACAATCTTTTCTTTAAGGCAGGAATGCTTTTTATAAACATGCTGATCATCTTTTCAGATGCGTCAAAGTCAGCAATAACCCCATCTTTCAAGGGCCTTATCGTTTTTATGTTTTCATGGGTTTTACCTTGCATCATACTCGCTTCCTTACCAACGGCAATAATTTTGCCGGATACTCTGTCGCGAGCTACAATTGATGGGCTGTCAATCACAACCTTATCGTTGTGAATAATCAGGGTGTTGGCTGTACCAAGGTCTATTGCGATGTCCTCGGTCATGAAATCAAAAAATCCCATAAGTAATTTTAGGGTTTAAAAATGTTTATAAAATTTTAACATGCAAAGTTACATAATTTAATGTTTGAAATGACGCGTTCCTGTAAATACCATTGCAACTTTATTTTCATTGCAGTAATTGATACTTAATTCGTCTTTTATGGAGCCACCAGGCTGAATTACAGCAGTAATTCCGGCGTTATGAGCAATTTCCACGCAATCCGGGAAAGGGAAAAATGCATCACTTGCCATCACGGCGCCTTTCAAATCAAAATTAAAACTATTTGCTTTTTCTATTGCTTGTTTTAAAGCATCAACACGTGACGTTTGTCCTGTTCCTGATGCGATAAGTTGTTTGTTTTTTGCCAATACGATTGTATTGGATTTTGTGTTTTTGCAGATTTTTGACGCAAACAACAAATCTTCAGTTTCTCCTGAAGATGGGGGAGTTGTAGTAACGGTCTTTAAGTGCTCTTTATTGTCTGTTACATTGTCTTTATCTTGCACTAACAATCCGTTCAGACACGTACGAACCTGTTTTTGTGGAAGTTCGATATCGTTTTGAACTAAAATTATTCGGTTTTTCTTTTCAGATAATATTTCAATTGCGGTTTCGTCATAGCCTGGAGCTATTACAACTTCACAGAATAGCTGGTTAATTTCCTTTGCTGTTTCTGTATCGATTTTTCCATTAGCAATAAGAACACCCCCAAATGCAGAAGTAGGGTCGCCTGCCAAAGCATCAAGATAGGCTGCTCTCATTGTGCTTCTTGTTGCTAATCCGCAAGCGTTGTTGTGCTTTAGGATGGCAAAAGTCGGATCGTCGTTTTTGAATTCCAGGATAAGGTTTACGGCCGCATCAACATCTAAAAGGTTGTTGTATGATAATTCTTTACCGTGAAGCTTTTTGAACATGGCGTCAAAATCTCCGAAGAAAAATCCTTTTTGGTGCGGATTTTCTCCATAACGCAAAATCTGGCCCTCTGCAACACTTGCTTTGTAGACAGTATCGTCTGTATTGAAATAATTAAAAATAGCCGTGTCATAATGTGACGAAACATGGAACGCTTTTGTAGCAAACAGTTTTCTGTCTTCCAGTGTCAGGGCTCCGTTTTGTTTTGTGATTACCTCAAGGAAATCAGCATACTGGTCTACAGAAGCCACAATTACGGTGTCCTTGAAGTTTTTTGCGGCAGCACGGATTAGGGAAATACCGCCAATGTCAATTTTTTCTATGATGTCCGCTTCCGAAGCACCGGAGGCTACTGTTTTTTCAAAAGGATATAAATCAACAATTACCAAATCAATCTGTGGAATCTGATATTCTTCCATCTGCTGAACATCACCTTCATGATCCTGGCGGTTTAGGATACCACCAAAAATTTTTGGGTGTAATGTTTTTACTCTCCCTCCTAAGATTGACGGATAAGAAGTCACATCTTCTACAGGAACTACAGGTATTCCAAGATTTTTGATAAAATCTTCTGTTCCTCCGGTAGAATAAAAGGTTACATTTTGCTCATGCAGTTTTCTCACGATTGGCTCCAGTCCGTCTTTCGAAAAGACTGAAATCAAGGCCGATTTGATAGTTTTTGAAGTACTCATTGTGTTGTTGTGTTTAAAGGTGCAAAAGTAGCTATTGTAAGTTTAACTATAAAACAATAAATACATGTTTTTTAGGTTTTTTTCAAGATTTATTTCGAGTGGGAGTTTAGGCTTTTGGAAGCTGTTTTTATGAGTGGATTTATGTTTGAAAAATTTTACCTGCGAAGCTTCTTACGGGTAGTATGCCTGTTGCTATTTTTCTTTTTCAGAGAAATATGGAAGTTTTTTTAGGAAATTGTATTAAAATTACTGAATTTTACAGAGACTCAAATTCGGCTTTATGGTTGTATATCTGCGCTTGCTGCGAGAAAGTTTTGGCTTTGCCCTGAATGCGTTACGCAATAATAAATTGCGGACCATTCTTTCGCTTCTTGGTGTCACCATAGGGATTTTTTCTATCATAGCCGTATTAACGGCAGTTGATTCTCTGGATAGAAAGATTAAAAGTGATATGAGTACATTGGATAAAAACACGATGTATCTGAAACGTTTTCCTTTTGGTCCGTCTGAAGTGCCGCGTTGGAAAAGAGACCAGTATCCGAATGTGACTTATGAAGAGTATGATTATCTCAAGAATGCGGTAAATGGTATGGACAAATCTACCTACCAGTTATTTACAAAACGTGAGATTGTAAAATACGATACCAAATCGGTCAGCGATGTCAATATTGTTCCTGCTACTTATGAATTTGTTGAAATTCAGCCCCAAAAGATAAAGGAAGGCCGCTTTTTTAATGAATCGGAGTCCAATTCAGGAACGCCAGTTGCCATAATTGGTTATGAGGTTGCCAACAGCCTTTTTGGAAATATGGACCCGATAGGAAAAAAAATCAGGTTGTATGGCCAGCGGTTTACCGTAATTGGAGTTCTGGAAAAACAGGGACAGGGGATGTTTGGTGAAAATAATGATATTTCAGCATTTATTCCCGTCAATTTTTTAAGAAATAAGTTTGGAGACCATAATGATTCCATGACGCCAATCATCATCATTAAGCCTGATCCTGGTGTTGATGTTGATGCGTTTAAAGGCGAAATCATTCAAAAGTTGCGAAACAAAAGAGGACTGAAAGTAGGAAATGAGGATAACTTTTTTATTGATGTGTTGTCTGGTTTTACAGATTTTATTGATGAAATTGTAGGAAGGATGAATTTGATAGGATGGATTATAAGTTTCTTCTCACTTTTGGTCGGTGGTTTTGGCGTGGCCAATATTATGTTCGTATCGGTAAAAGAACGTACCAATCTGATTGGAATCCAAAAATCATTAGGGGCAAAAAATAAGTTTATCTTATTGCAATTCCTGTTTGAAGCTATCATATTGTGTCTGATAGGTGGTGTGGTAGGTTTATTAATGGTATGGGGAATTGCAGCTATACTGACTAATACCTTGGATTTTGAGTTTGTGCTTGGTTTTAAGAATATTGTTATAGGAACAACTCTGGCTGCTCTTATAGGACTGGTGTCCGGAATATTACCGGCTGTTTCAGCTTCGCGATTGGATCCGGTTGAAGCCATCAGGACAGGAATGTAAAAACAGAAAAAACAGATATAAAAAAATCCCGATGCAATAAACATCGGGATTTTTTTGTTTTATCGGATTGGATTGTTAAGAATCAAATCCAGGTATAAATTTATTTTGTTTTTCAACTCTTTTCTAGGAGTAATAAAATCTAAGAAACCGTGTTCTAAGACGAATTCTGCAGTCTGGAAACCTTCAGGAAGGTCTTTTCCTGTTGTGTCTTTTACAACACGAGGTCCTGCAAATCCAATCAGGGCTCCCGGCTCAGAAATGTTAACGTCACCCAACATTGCATAGGATGCTGTTGTTCCTCCGGTAGTAGGATCAGTACATAAAGAGATGTATGGAATTTTAGCTTCAGCTAATTGAGCCAATTTTGCAGAAGTTTTTGCCAACTGCATCAAAGAGTAGGCCGCTTCCATCATTCTCGCTCCTCCTGATTTTGAAATCATTAGGAAAGGGATGTTGTTTTTGATAGAATAATCAATTCCTCTTGCAATTTTTTCACCTACTACAGCTCCCATAGAACCACCAATAAAAGCAAAATCCATACAGCAAACGACCAGGTCTTTTCCTTTTGATTTTCCTACTGCTGTTCTAACCGCATCTTTCAGCTTGGTTTTTTCCATAGCGTCTTTTAGTCGGTCTGAGTATTTTTTAGTATCCACGAAATGTAGCGGATCCTTCGATGTCATTTTAGCATCCAATTCCTTAAATTCGTTATTGTCGAACAAAATCTCGAAATATTCCTTGCTTCCAATTCTAACGTGAAATCCGTCTTCCGGGCTCACATATAAATTTCTTGCCAATTCATCTGCATCTACGATTTTTCCGGTAGGCGACTTATACCAAAGTCCCTTAGGAACATCTTTCTTGTCTTCTGTAGCGGTAGTAATTCCTTTTTCTGTTCTTTTAAACCAAGCCATATTTACTTATTTATGGTTAATTGTGAATTATATAAAAAAATAAATTCCAGACACTAATAGCATTAGCATCTGGAATTTGATATTACAAAGTGTTTACATTGTTCAGGTCTTTGAAAGCCTGCTCTAATCGGGTGTTGAAAGTAACTTCTCCCTCACGGATCCATTTTCTTGGATCGTAATATTTTTTATTTGGAGCTTCAGGTCCTTCCGGATTTCCGATTTGGGTTTTCAGATAGTCAATATTCTTAACGATATAATCTCTGATTCCTTCCGTGAAAGCAAATTGCAGGTCTGTATCGATGTTCATCTTGATAACACCATATCCAATAGCTTCTCTGATTTCTTCCAAAGTTGATCCGGAACCTCCGTGGAATACGAAATCTACAGGATTGTGTCCTGTGTTGAATTTGTTCTGTACGTATTCTTGTGAATTTCTAAGGATTTTTGGCGTAAGCTTTACGTTTCCTGGTTTGTATACGCCATGAACGTTTCCGAAAGCAGCTGCTACTGTAAAACGAGGGCTGATTTTTAGAAGTTCTTCATAAGCATAGGCTACTTCTTCAGGCTGTGTATATAATTTAGAACTGTCTACATCAGAATTGTCAACTCCGTCTTCTTCTCCACCTGTAATTCCAAGCTCGATTTCAAGAGTCATTCCTAATTTAGACATTCTTTTCAGGTATTCTTTGCAGATTTCGATGTTTTCTTCGATTGGCTCTTCAGACAGGTCAATCATGTGAGAACTGAAAAGCGGTTTTCCTGTTTCGGCAAAATGTTTTTCAGATGCATCCAAAAGCCCGTCAATCCAAGGCAATAATTTTTTTGCACAGTGGTCTGTATGTAAAATAACAGTTGCTCCATAAGCTTCTGCCAGGGTGTGGATGTGTTTTGCACCGGCAATGGCTCCTGCGATAGCTGCTTTTTCGTTTTCGTTAGATAAGCCTTTTCCGGCATTGAAGATGGCACCGCCATTTGAGAACTGTATGATAACCGGAGCTTTTAATTTTGCAGCAGTCTCTAAAACGCCATTAATTGTGCTTGAGCCTGTTACGTTTACTGCAGGCAGTGCAAAGCCTTTTTCTTTTGCGTATTTGAAAATCTCCTGTACTTGATCCCCGGTTGCAACTCCTGGTTTTATATTATGAGCCATTGTGTTTTTTGTTTATAGTTAAAGGTTACAAAAATAATAATTTCTGAAATTAGAATGGGTAATTAATTCCAATATTTAATACGGAGTGGCCTAAATTGTAATCTTTGAACCATCTGCCACCTACTTCTTTGGCAGGGTCATAGGTCTTGAAGCCTATGTCCAGACGGATAACAAAGAAGTTGAAGTCATATCGGAATCCAAATCCGGAACCTATAGCAATATTCTCCAAAGAACGTATTCCTGTGAAAGTTGATTTTGGGTCTTTTACATCATCCAGTACGTTCCAGATGTTTCCTGCATCCCCAAAAATAGCACCGTTTAGTTTTCCTAACATTTTGAATCGGAGTTCAGCGCTGTATAGAATTTTTAAGTTAGCCTCGTTGAAGTCGTTAATGCTTCCGCTACTTCCTGGTCCAAGTCCGTAAGACTGCCAGGCCCGGTTGTCATTGGAACCTCCTGCAAAGTAACTTCGAGAAAAGGGAATGTTGTTTGAATTTCCGTAAGGGATTGCTATTCCGAAAAAAGCGCGCATGGCCAATACCCTGTTGCCGGATAATCCCCAGTGTTTTATGAAATCAAGCTCTCCTTTAACATATTGCGAATATTCAACCTGGAGGATGGTTTTGTTGCCCAAAGAATTTTTAGGCTGTTTGGCAATGTCTGAAATCAGCCCTAAAAAGTTTCCGGCAGATTCGATTTTGGTCTTAAAAATCCAGAAATTGTTATCAAGCAGGTCGGTTTTTGTGTTTTTAGTATAGGTATAGCTGGAAGCAAAAATCAGGTTGTTTTCTGTCAATCGGTCTTTTCTTTCAGAAATACTTTCGATTACCCTTAAATCTTCCGGACTTGTTACAATGGTTGGGTTAGGTCCGGTTACATCCTGAAGGAATCCGTTTGTTCCGGATTCTATAATAAGGTCGCCATTGGCATTAAAATAATCCGGATTAACCTGGCTGGCATAATCTCTTGCCACGTCATTTAATCTTCCGTAAGACGAACGGTACACATTAAAATAATTCGCCTTATTGATGTTTTTTACATATTGTATATTAAACAGGTCGAAACGGGAAGTTGTATTTCGTTTCGGACTCCAGGTGTAATACATTGAAGCCGTCAGATTCTCTTTGTCCAAACCTATATTTTGCTGTTTTGCAAAACCAAGACTGAAAACAGTGTTGGGAATCATGTTTTTTGCAATAAGCTTGTCCGTATTAAAAGGAGAAAAGAATCGCGGAATGTTTAACTTAACGTCAGCACCATATTCTGACAGGTTAAAAAACACGTTGTTTGGATTTGCAATTCCTAAATCTGTTGATGAACCGATATTGCCCCTAAGTGATAGCTCTAAGGTTTCCGCGCCCCGGAAAAGGTTACGGAATGTTCCTGTCATACTGCCTGAAATACCAAAGTTCTGTATGTTAGAATGTGTTACGTCTGCTGAAGCACCAAAGCTAAACTTCTTACGGGGCGTAAGGTAGATGTTTGCAATGAGTGAAGATTCATTGACATCTGTCGAATCTTCTACAAACTGTATGTTTGGATAGTTGAAAACGCGAAGGTTATTCAGAGACCTGGAAGTTGCTGTTCTTCTAAAATCGGCATAGGTGCTTCCTTTTGAAATAAAAATAGCATCGGTCAATGCTTTTGGTCTGTAACGCAGTTTGTCTTTACTATAAATATTAAAGTTGTTGTAGATAGCGCTGTCAGCAACCTTAACCCGATTGCTATTGGAAGGACTGTCTGTAAAGATATTTACTTCGCTTATTTTATAAAGTTTGAAAGGTTTTGTGATGGTAGTATCGCCAACGCGTACGTTACGGTCTGATATTTTCAGGTTCACGTGGGTTTTATGATTCGTATCAATCGAGTCGCAAACAAAATTAATATTGGTTGGCTGGAAATAATAGGCTCCGTTATTTCTGAAGTTTGTGGTAATACGCTCGCGTTCAGCCTCAAAGTTTACAGATTTGAATTGCTGTCCGGGAATGATAAGCGTTTTATTTTTGTTCTTTTCATATAGCGAATCCAGTGCGGGTGTTGCTATTTCTCTGTAAAGGGAGTCTATAATATAGGGTTCGCCGGTGGTTACCGTATATTGTATCTGTCCTTTTTTGTTAGGAAGCGTATCAATTTTATAAGATGTTTTTGCATTGAAGAAACCATTGTTGAAATAATAGGCACGCAGTCGTGCTGTTGATTTCTTGGCTCTTGCCTCATCAATAATAACCGGAGGCTCACCGGTTCTTTTCAGGAAGTTATGAAAGCCGGAATAGAAAAAAGATTTTCCTAAACGTTCCACCTGTTTCTTTGAAAGTAATTTGGAAAGCCTTTCGTATTTTTTTGGATTGGCGTTCATTTTGGCCTTAAAGGAAGAATCCGGATTCTGCTTGGCAAGATTATATAAATTCAATCGCAGGTTATATCCCAGAATGGTGCTGTTGGGTTTTTGGTACAGGAGATTACCTATAGCCTCGTCTTTTGTGATCTGGTCATTTACAACAATTTCATTCTTTGTTAAAAGCCTTTTTCCTTCCGGAACTCTTTTTACAGTGTTACAGGCGGTAAATATGATTCCTATTAGAAGAAATAGTGATATTTTTGTGCTTATCTTTTTCAAGTGTCGGGCATATTTAATTCAAAAATACATTTTTTATGGTTAGCAAAAACCAAATAAAATTAATAACGGGCTTACAGCAGAAAAAATTCAGAAAAGAGCACCAATTATTTTTTGCCGAAGGCAAAAAAGTGATTCAGGAACTAATCCATTCTGATTTTTTTCTGGAATATTTATTTACGACAACTGCGGTTTTTCCTGATGTAAATCCAAAAAAGATAATAAACATTTCCGAAAGCGAATTGAAAAAGATCAGTGCCCTGACTACTCCAAATGATTGTCTTGCCGTTTTCAGAAAACCGGAACCTAAAAAGATAAACGAAACCGGATTGATTGTTGCGCTGGATGACATCCGCGACCCGGGAAATCTGGGCACTATAATACGTTTATGTGATTGGTTTGGCATCTCCGAATTGGTCTGTTCTGAGGAAACGGTTGATATTTATAATCCTAAAGTCGTGCAGGCTACTATGGGTTCAATTGCGCGGGTGAATGTTAGTTATGTAAATCTTGAAAAGTTTATATCCGAAACTAATTTGCCTATTTTTGGAACTTTCATGGACGGTGACAACATTTATAAGACTGAATTACCGAAAGAAGGAATTATTGTCATGGGTAATGAGGCTAACGGAATTTCATCCCAAATTGAACAAACCGTGAATCATAGGCTGGCTATTCCGAGATTTGGAAATCTACAGTTAACGGAAAGCCTTAATGTGGCTACTGCTACTGCCATTATCCTAAGCGAATTTAAAAGAAGCTAAGTCTATTGGAAAGTAAAATTGACAAAAACACCTCTGGTTTTCATTGAACCGACATTGCTTGTCCATGGACTGTTTGGGTCATTATCACGAATTAACTCATCATCCAATCCGAATATGCCCCGGATAGAAGGAGAAAATTTGAAATATTCCAGGTATAAATCAACTCCAAATCCCAGTTCGTAATTATTTGTCCATTGTTTCATTCTGAAACGGTCATTTAAGTTGTCTTCTTTTGACTTTGAATTACTGCCCAGGTTTAGGGAAGTTGAAACACCACCAACTAAAAACGGACGGATATTTCCGGTTCTCATCGAAGAAAACTTTAATAATAAAGGGAAATGGATATAAGTCGACTTTACTTGTCTTAAAGCATCGCTTTCACTCTCAAAGCCTGGGAAAAGAAGGTCTCTTTGCGTATAGTATAATCCGGGTTCAAAGCGAAGGTCGATATATTCGTGCAGCCTTAAATTTCCTATAAGACCGACGTTAAATCCGGTTGTTCCTTTCACTTGTATTTCTTTTCCGGGCTGCTTATAATCGAATTTAAAGTCATAGGCATTAAATCCGAGGAAGTAGCCCCAATGGACACGCTGTTTATCCCAGTTTTCCAAATTGATAATAGGGTCTTTGCTGAATAGGTTGGTGCCAAATTGCGCCTGACTATTCAAGGAAAGGGATAAAAGAAGAATCGCAAATATTTTTTTCATATTTATTTCTTAGAGGCAGAGTAAATGGTTGCAACTCCAAAGGTTTGTGGTTGGTCTGCAACTTCTATAAACCCAATTTTTCTCAAAATATTGTTTAAGGCTTCGCCAAAAGGAAAAACTGACGCAGATTCTGAAAGATAGCCATAGGCGGCATTGTCTTTAGAAAACAGCTTTCCTATAAGAGGAAGGATGTTTTTTGTATAGAAATTATAGAATTGTTTATAGGGTGATTTTGTTGGATTCGAAGTTTCTAAAATAACAAAAATTCCGCCAGGTTTAAGTACACGCAGGATTTCTGATAGTCCTTTTTCAAGATGTTCAAAGTTTCTGACTCCAAAAGCAACCGTAATGGCATCAAAAGAATTGTCCTCAAAAGGCATATTTTCTGAATCGGCCTGAATCATTTCGATTTTGTCTGAAAGGTTTTTGGCTTCGATTTTTTTTCTTCCCACTTCCAGCATTCCTGCGGAAATATCAAGTCCTATTATTTTTGAAGCCTTGGTCTGTGACATTAATATGGCCAAATCTCCCGTTCCGGTAGCAATATCTAAAATGGTTTCCGGTTGTTTTGAGGCTACAATCTTCAATACTTTTTTTCTCCATTTGATATCGATACCAAAAGAGATAACGCGGTTTAATCCGTCGTATTTTCCGGAAATCGTATCAAACATTTGCTCAACCTGCTCTTTCTTTCCTAAAGAAGAACCTTTATAGGGAGTGACGTTCTCTGACATTTTCAATAGTTTGCGCAAAGATAAACTATTATAATTGATAACAAACAACATCAATTTAATATGGTTGAGTTGTTTTAAGAACGGGTAGGCAGAGGGTCACTAAATTAGGTTAGAAAAAAATTTACCAAAATTAGGCGATTGCGCTGCGTATTTATATTGTGCAATTTTACATTGTTAAACAAAACAATTCAATCACATGTTTTCAAGGTTATTAATAGCAGAACTGAAATGGATACTACTGGCACTAGCTATCTCATTTTTTCTTGTGAACAGTATCGACGGCGGCGTTTTTAAAAGCGATGCCGAAATTGGGGTGCCACAAACGTTCTTAGGGTTAAATTTGTTTTTGGAAATTTTAGTTTTTTTCGTTTTTAGTACCTTTGTGGTATTTGGTATTAAAGGCTTTTTTGAGATGTATTCTCGAAAATTTGCCAATGTCATTATCTTCATCTCCGGAGTTTTGATGGCGGCACTAATATTTATTTTAAGTTATCAGATACTGTCTATAGAGTAGTTGTTTTCTGAGAAAATAGTATTGAATCGTTTAACTATGAACATCCTGGAATTTTTTCAGGATGTTTTTTTTTGATAGGTATCAGGCAGTTATGTCAAATCAGGGAATGGCGGATTTTAGCCATGGATTAGAATGATTAGACCCCATTTAAAGATTCCATATAAAACGAAAAGAGACTCGGAAAAGACTCACTTTCAAAACATTCCTTCAAAAAGATTTTAATTACTTTGCGGCTCTGCGCCTTTGCGTTAAATAATTGCCCGCAAAGGCGCAGAGCCACAAAAGAGGACAAGTTTATAAACCTATATGTAAAAATCTTTTTGGCGAAAAAATCCCTGATAATCAATTTTTATTTTCTTGCGAAAGTCTGAAAACTGAAATCAACTTTGTGTTTTTCATCGGCTGGATGGTATTCTTCAGAAATCAATTCCCATTCGTTACGGTCTATTTCAGGAAAGAAGGCATCGGCTTCAAACGAATCATGAACTCTTGTGAGTTCGATTGTGTCGGCAAACGGCATTCCGAGGTTGTAGATTTCGCCTCCGCCAATAATAAAAATATCTTCATCTTTAGGGCACGCGGCAATGGCATTTTCCATGCTGTCAACCACAATGCATCCTTCCGGAGCATATTTTTTCTGACGGGTTATGATGACATGAGTACGGTTAGGTAAGGGTTTGGGAAAGCTTTCAAAAGTTTTTCTTCCCATAATAATATGATGCCCTGTAGTGATTGCTTTAAACCGTTTAAAGTCATCCGGTAAGTGCCAAAGCATGGCATTGTCTTTTCCAAGAGCGTTATTTTCTGCAGCAGCAGCAATTAGGGTAATCATCAGGAAGGTATTTAAGATTGTGGGTTGTTGTCGATTTTAGACTGCAATTGCTGTATTTTTCGTTCTTGTTTTGCGACCAGTTTGTCAATTTGGGACCTTTCCCAGTTTTTGTTCATGAAGCTATCAGTAATAAATACCCGTATAAAATGAAGAACAAAGATAAATGCCCAGACGACTATAGCCCATAAATCCCAATTAGATCCCGGATAAATGTCGAGGTCTAGTACCCTGTGAATGATGAGGAAAAAAATACTTCCAACAAAGAACAGGATAAAGTGGAAATACAGACGTTTTTTCTGTTTCATCCTGCGACGGGCATATTCGTAGAGTTCGTGTTGGTTATTTTCCATACGATAGAAATTTGATTTTAAAGATAAGATTTATTTTTAAAATTTTAAAAGCTACTGAAGAATGTTTTTTATTAGTCGATGTGAATAGCTATTGGCAAAGCCAAAGAGATTCTGGCGAACATTCCTCTGACTTTTCCCGGCTTCCATCCGTTATATTTTTTTACAATTCGTTTGGCTTCCAGGTCTAATTGTCCGCCTAAGCCTTTTAGTATTTTTATATTGGCTACCGAACCGTCTTTTTCAACGATAAAACTCACAATGATTTTGTCACTAACTGGAGTGTCGACATTCTCAATATGAAAATTTGCTGCCACATATTTATAAAAATTTGTCATTCCTTTGTAGGGTTCCGGATTTTCAAGGATTTCACGATAAGGGTATTTTTGAGAATCAGAATCCGTACTTTCACCGGAGATAAGATTTCCTGCGTTGTAAAATTCTATAAAAGTAGCTTTTGTGGTAGTGTTGCTACCTTTCCATTCCCCTTCCTTGAGGCCATTTTTTATTTTGCCGCTGGATTTTCCGCCATAACTTTCCTCTTCATAGACGCCGTTTCCATCTTTGACGGTCTGTTTTCCTTTGGCATCATAAAATTGATTGATTTTTAAATTCCCGATTGTTTTTTCTGTATCAAAATATTCGGCATCCATTTGTAATTTGCCGTTTTCATACCAGGTTTTATAAGGGCCTGTAGGGTTAGAGTTGGTATAACTTCCTTCGCTTTTTTTGTTGCCGTTTTCGTAATATGTTATGAATTTTCCGGTTTTGTTATAGCCAAGACTGTCGGTGGTTTTTCCTTCTGCATACAGTTTTCCGGAACGATAATAATTTCTTATTTCATAAGAATCGCTCGGAATATTATGGTTTTTTACAATCTTATAATACGTATAATTGTCCTTGACTGTTGGGTTTTCCAGAGAATCCAGGAGCGTTTTTTTGTCTTTTCCGTCTTGCGCCAATAGCAAGACAGGCATCATTAAAAATAATACCGAAAGTAGAACTGATTTCATAAGTGTAAATTAGTTTTAAACCGCGACTGCTCCTTTAATGTGAGGGTGCGGCTCATAGCCTTCTAAAGTAAAGTCCTCAAATTTAAAATCGAAAATGTTTTTGACATTCGGATTCAGAATCATTTTTGGCAGCGGTTTCGGGTCGCGGGAAAGCTGCAACTCTAACTGTTCAATATGATTGTTGTAGATGTGCGCGTCACCAAAAGTATGGATGAAATCTCCCGGTTTTAAATCGCAAACCTGAGCAATCATCAATGTCAATAATGCATAAGATGCTATGTTAAAAGGTACTCCTAAAAAGATATCGGCACTTCTTTGGTATAACTGGCAGGATAATTTGCCGTCTGCTACATAAAACTGAAAAAAGGCGTGGCAGGGAGGAAGTGCTACTTTTCCGTTGGCAACATTTTCTGCGAAAGATTTGGAAGTATCCGGTAAAACAGAAGGGTTCCATGCAGAAACCAGCATTCTTCTGCTGTTTGGATTGGTTTTTAATATTTCAATCAGTTCTGTAATCTGGTCGATTTCTTCGCTGTTCCAGTTTCTCCATTGATGGCCATAAACCGGACCGAGTTCGCCATTTTCATCTGCCCACTCGTCCCAGATTTTTACTCCGTTTTCATTTAAATAGCCAATATTCGTATCGCCTTTCAGAAACCACAACAGTTCGTAGATGATAGATTTAAGATGCAGTTTTTTGGTAGTAACCATAGGAAAACCTTCAGACAGGTCAAAGCGCATCTGATAACCAAAAACGCTTTTTGTTCCGGTTCCGGTTCTGTCTCCTTTTTGTGTTCCTGTTTCGAGAACGTGCTTTACTAAATCTAAATATTGTTGCATCTTTCTAGGCTTTAGGCTGTTTTAATACGTTGTAAAGAACCCTGATTAAGATTCTCTTTTACTAATTTCATCCCGAATTTTGGCGGCCTTCTCATAATCTTCATTCTGAACAGCCGTTTCCAGTTGTTCGTGCAGTTCAGACAGGCTGAGTTTGTTATAGGTTTCGCCAGCTTCGTTAGATTCTTCCATGCCAAATGTTTCCGGATTGGAAAGAACATCTTCTACCTGTTCCTGGTTGTCGCTTTCCTGCGGATTTGTTTTTAAGAAAATCCCAGCTTTGTCTAAAATGTTTTTATACGTAAAAATAGGAGCGTTAAAACGTAGTGCCAAAGCAATGGCATCTGATGTTCTGGCGTCAATGATTTCTTCTATTTTATCTCTTTCACAGATGATACTGGAATAAAAAACACCGTCGACAAGCTTATGGATAATGACCTGCTTTACTATAATATCGAACCTTTCGGCGAAATTTTTAAACAAGTCATGAGTTAGAGGCCTGGGCGGCTTTATCTCTTTTTCTAAAGCAATAGCAATTGATTGAGCCTCAAAAGCGCCAATTACGATTGGCAGTTTTCGCTCTCCGTCCACTTCATTTAAAATCAGCGCATAAGCGCCATTTTGTGTTTGGCTGTATGAAATTCCTTTTATGGTTAGTTTTACTAAACTCATTAGTAAGGTCTATGTTTGTTTGTTGTTTTTTAAAAAGGCTTGAACTGAATCTTTCGATATTCAATGGGCAAAAATAATGAAAAAAAAGGGCTATCTAAATTTTTGATATTCCTATCTAATTTAGATAGCCCTAATATGGGCACAATTTAAAAAATTATTTACGAATTATTTGCCTTGAATTCTTTTAATTTTTCCGTGAGTTTCGGAACGATTTCAAAAGCATCTCCAACAACACCGTAATCGGCTACTTTGAAGAAAGGCGCATCCGGGTCCTGATTGATAACAACTTTTACTTTAGAAGAGTTGATTCCGGCAATATGCTGAATAGCTCCGGAGATTCCAATTGCAATATAAAGGTTGGTTGCTACAGGTTTTCCTGTTTGTCCAACGTGTTCGCTGTGAGGTCTCCATCCTAAATCTGAAACCGGTTTTGAACAAGCTGTAGCAGCGCCTAAAACGGCAGCCAAGTCTTCAAGCATTCCCCAGTTTTCAGGGCCTTTTAGTCCTCTTCCTCCGGAAACTACAACTTCAGCATCAGCAATAGTTACTTTTCCGGTTACTTTTTCTACATTTTCTACTTTTACCCCAAAATCAGCATCGCTAATGGATGGAGCGAAATCTTCCTGAGTCAGGGAAACAGCATTTTCAAAAACTCCGTATGAGTTTTTAGCCAAGCCTAAAACTTTTACTTCAGTGTTGATTTCTGTAATGTTGAAAGCCTTGTTTGAGAATGCATTTCTTTTTACCTGAAAAGGAGAAGTGCTAACCGGTAATCCAACTACGTTTGAAGCATATCCTGCGTTTAGGGAAACAGCAACAAGAGGAGCCAGGTAAAGGCTGTCTGTTGTAGAAGAAAGCAAAATTACTTTTGTGTTTTCTTTCTGGGCAGCCTGTTTGATAGTGTCAGCATAGGCCTTGGCTGTGAATTTTGATAATTTATCGTCGTTTACTTTCAGTACCTTATCGACTCCGTATTTCGACAATTCAGAAACGTCACCGGCGTTAATAGTCACGGCTGTAACGGTAGTGCCTAAAGATTCTGCAACTTTTTTACCGTAAGAAGCTAATTCGAAAGCTACTTTCTTGAATTTTCCTTCTGCAGATTCTGCGTATATTAATATTGACATGATAATTTATGATTTGTGATTTATGATTTATGATTTGTGAAATGCAAATCCTAAAACGTTATTTTTAATTTTACTAAAATCTGAAATCTAAAATCTCAAATTATATAACTTTTGCTTCGTTGTGTAAAAGGTTGATAAGTTCATCCAGGTTATCAGGGCTGATTAATTTTACCGCTGATTTTGGAGCTGGCTTTTCAAATTTTACCGCTTTTGTATTTGAATCTGCTGTTACAGGCTCAAGGATTGTCAAAGCTTTTGTTCTGGCCGTCATGATTCCTCTCATGTTAGGAATACGAAGGTCTTTTTCTTCAACAAGTCCTTTTTGACCGCCAATAATCAAAGGCAATGTAGTCGCTACAGTTTCTTTACCGCCATCAATTTCGCGTACTGCTTTTACATTGTTTCCTTCAACTGTTAAGCCAATACAAGAGTTTACGAAATTGGAGTTTGTCAATCCGGCAATCATTCCCGGAACCATTCCGCCATTATAATCCAAAGATTCTTTTCCGGCAATTACCAGGTCATAACCTCCGCTTTTAATTACTTCTGCCAATTGTTTTGCCACGAAGAAACCGTCTGTAGGATTTGCGTTGACACGGATAGCTTCGTTAGCCCCAATTGCCAATGCTTTTCTAAGTGTTGCTTCGGTTTCTGGTCCGCCAACGTTCACTACGGTAACATTAGCACCTTGTTGTTCCTGGAACCATATCGCTCTTGTCAAACCAAATTCATCGTTTGGGTTGATTACAAATTGTACTCCGTTTGTGTCAAATTCTGAATCGCCATTCGTAAAGTTGATTTTTGAAGTAGTATCAGGAACGTGACTGATGCAAACTAATATTTTCATTTTATGTAAAATTATAGTGTTGATATTTAAGGCTCCGAAATTAAGGATTATAATTTAAATAAAAAACTATGCATGCATAATATTTTAATAATTTTTCCCGAACTATTTCGTTTTCGTAGCGGTTTAGGGGATTTTAATAAAAATTTGAGAAAATCTTTAACAGATAGCTCCCGTTATGTTTGGTATCTTTGCAGCCTTAAAAATGCCTGATGGATACTTCTGTAAATAAGCCTAATTCCATATACAATGTTCATTTTGGATTAGTCTGCCTGAGTTCTCTGCTGTTTTCGGCAAGTTTTAATATGCTGATTCCGGAATTGCCGGACTATCTGAGCAGTATGGGTGGTGCGGAATACAAAGGACTTATTGTGGCGCTTTTTACATTGACAGCAGGTATTTCGCGTCCGTTTAGCGGTAGGCTAACGGATACTTTGGGAAGAGTTCCTGTAATGGCGGTAGGCTCCATAGTCTGTTTTGTTTGCGGTATTTTATATCCGGTTTTAACAACAGTTTCCGGCTTTTTGTTTTTACGTCTGATTCATGGTTTTTCTACGGGTTTTAAACCTACGGCAACGGCTGCTTATGTGGCCGATATTATTCCAAGGGAACGTTGGGGAGAAGCACTTGGAATTCACGGGCTGTGTTTCAGTACCGGTATGGCTATTGGTCCGGCGATAGGAAGTACAATTAAGCTGCATTTTTCAATGAATATGCTGTTTTATGCCTCTTCGGTATTTGCGCTGTTATCTATTGTTATCCTGATGAACATGAAAGAAACATTGAAGCACAAACACCGATTCAGCCTGCATGTTTTGAAAATTTCAAGAAAAGATATCATAGCAAAAGAAGTACTCCCGGCAGCGATAGTAACTTTCCTTTCCTATATGGCGTATGGTGTGATTCTAACACTGATTCCGGATTGGAGCCATCATTTGGGAATTGCTAATAAGGGTCTGTTTTTTATGGTCTTTACGGTTACTTCGTTACTGATTCGTTTTGGAGCCGGAAAAGCTTCGGATAAATACGGTCGTTTAAAACCAATGGGGATTGGCCTGGCCATTCTGATAGTTTCATTAGGGGTTATCGCTTTTTCACAGTCCGTAACAGGTTTGCTTGTTGGTGCCGCATTATACGGAATCGCGACAGGCATCGTTTCTCCGGCACTAAATGCCTGGACAGTCGATATGAGTTATCCGGAACATCGCGGTAAAGCCATGGCTACAATGTATATTGCCCTTGAAGCCGGTATTGGCCTAGGAGCTTTGTTTGCAGGATGGATTTATCAGGATGTTATAGGTAAAATTCCGCTTATTATGTATTTGAGTGGTGGAATGACGTTTTTGGCGTTGGTTTATGTGGCAATTCGTGTCAAGAAAACCGAAGTTACTGTTTAAGGTAGTGACTAATGAGGCAGGCTATATCGTTTTCGTAGAAAAAACATTTAGCTTGAAAAGAATAATTAGTAATTGATTATTATAATTTATTCTATTTAGTTGTTTAAAATAATTATTTTTGCCTTTCAATTTTAAGAAGATAATAAAACATAATATGAGAACAATCCAGTTTAGAGAAGCAATCTGCGAGGCGATGAGTGAAGAAATGCGTCGTGATGAATCTATATATTTAATGGGTGAAGAAGTTGCCGAATACAACGGTGCTTACAAGGCCTCAAAAGGAATGTTGGACGAGTTTGGACCAAAAAGAGTAATCGACACTCCGATTGCCGAGCTTGGTTTTGCGGGTATTGCAGTAGGTTCTGCAATGAACGGGAACCGTCCGATTGTAGAATTCATGACATTTAACTTTTCGTTGGTGGGGATTGACCAGATTATCAACAATGCCGCTAAAATGCGTCAGATGTCGGCTGGACAATTTCCAATGCCGATGGTTTTCAGAGGACCTACAGCTTCTGCCGGACAGTTGGCCGCAACGCACTCACAGGCTTTTGAAAACTGGTTTGCCAATACTCCGGGATTAAAAGTAGTTGTTCCGTCAAACCCGTATGATGCAAAAGGATTGTTGAAATCGGCAATTCGTGATAATGACCCTGTGATTTTCATGGAATCAGAGCAGATGTATGGTGATAAAGGCGAAGTTCCGGAAGGAGAATACACTATTCCATTGGGTGTTGCCGATATCAAAAGAGAAGGAACTGATGTAACTATCGTTTCTTTTGGAAAAATTATCAAAGAAGCATACGCTGCTGCGGAAGAATTACAGAAAGACGGAATTTCTTGTGAAATCATCGACTTAAGAACAGTGCGTCCAATGGACCACGATACGATTTTAAAATCGGTTAAGAAAACAAACAGATTGGTAGTCTTGGAAGAAGCCTGGCCATTTGCAAGTGTGGCTTCTGAAATTACTTATATCGTTCAGGAAAGAGCTTTTGATTACCTTGATGCTCCAATCCAGAGAATTACAACTGCAGATACACCGGCTCCTTATTCTCCAACATTACTTAAAGAATGGTTGCCAAATGCGGAAGATGTTGTTAAAGCAGTAAAAAAAGTAATGTATAGATAGATTTTTGGGTCCTTTTGGATGCCGGATTTTCCGAATAATCAAAAAATCGGAATATCAGAAAATCAAATAACAAATTGATTATATTTGGAACTTCATCAGACTGATTCTGATGAAGTTTTTTTTTGCAGCACAATATGACTAAGAAAATATTTGTAAGCCTAAGCTTTTTCTTTCTTTGTATAAACTTTCTGACCGCCCAAACCAAAGTAAGCGGTATTGTTTATGATGAGTTCAAGCAGCCGCTTCCTTATGCAAACGTAGTTTTCAAAGGAACCACAGAAGGAATTATTACCAACGAGGAAGGAAAATTCTATTTGGAATCCAAATCAACCCAAAGTGCCATAGTGGTAACTTTTGTTGGAATGGAACCGAAAGAAGTTCCAATCGAAAAAGCGGTTACCTACAATATGGAAATCAATCTGGGAGCCGGAAAAATGCTGAACGAGGTGGTTATTTATACCGGAAAGACTTCAAAAAAGAATAATCCGGCCATAGACATTTTAAGGAAAATATGGGCCCGCAAGAAAAAAAACGGACTGCGCCAATTCAAACAATACCAGTATGACAAATACGAAAAGGTTGAATTTGACCTGAATACTATTGACAGTGCCCTGATGAAAAGCAAGCTGTTCAAAGGGATGGAATTTGTTTTTGAACAGGTCGATACTTCAGATGTAACAGGAAAATCATACCTCCCTATTTTCATTAATGAAGCCCTGAGTCAGGTTTATGGCGACAATACCAACGGAAAGCTAAAAGAAATTACCAAAGCCAATAAAAACTCCGGATTTAGTAACAACCAGCAGTTAATCGCTTTCATAAAAGATTTGTATGCAGAATACGATATCTATGACAATTACCTGAAGTTTTTTGATAAGGATTTCGTGAGCCCGCTTTCAAGAACCGGAATTAATGTCTATAATTATGTGCTGCATGACAGTACTTATATTGATAATAAATGGTGCTACAATATTGTATTTTATCCCAGACGAAAAAACGAACTTACATTTAAAGGAGATTTCTGGGTAAACGATACGACATTTGCCATTAAGAAAATCAACCTTACGGCAAGCCGTGGTGCCAATATCAACTGGGTTAAGGAAATCTATATCGAACAGGAATTTGAAGTACTGAACGATTCGGTTTTTTTGCTGACAAGAGACCATATGATGTCTGATTTTGCCTTCTCTAAAAAAGACAAATCCAGGGGGGTATATGGAAAAAGAACAACACTTTTCCGAAACCATAAATTTGATATCAAAAAAGAAGACAAATTCTATAAAGAAGATGTCAATTTCTACGACCCGGAAATCTATACCAAATCGGATGATTTTTGGAACGAAAACCGCTTCGAAAGTCTGAACAAGGATGAAAAAGGGGTTTATAAGATGTTGGATACGCTCAAGACCGTCAAGAAATTCAAGCGGCTTTACAATCTCGTCTCCATATTGGGAAGTGGCTATATCGAAATGGATAATTTTGATTACGGACCTATATTCTCCACATTCGGATATAATGATGTAGAAGGAATTCGTGTCCGTACAGGAGGAAGGACCTATTTCGGACCAAATGACCCGTGGCGTATTCAGGCTTATACAGCTTATGGATTTAAAGACAACCAGTTCAAATATGGTATTTCCGGAAAGATTTTACTGGACAAGAAAAACCGATTTATAATTTCGGGAGGAAACAGACGCGACATTGAACAGATAGGTGTTAGTCTTACGACCTCCAATGACCTTCTGGGAAGAAGTTTCGCTTCGTCTTCTTTATTTGCCAGTGGTGATAACAGCAAGCTGACTTCGGTGAATCTGACCAACTTTTCTGCCGAAGTAGAACCTTTAAAGAACCTCGTTTTTCAGGCAGGAATGTCTTATAGAACTTTAAAATCGGCTTCGCCAAACACATTTAGTCTGGATTATTATAAAGTTATGCCCGATTCGCAAAATCCGCAGGGTGTAATAGAAAACGAAGTCAACCAATACGAATTTAATGCTTCAATTGATTATATGCCGGGCAGAAGACCAATTGGGTATGGTGTGGAACGCACCAATGTAGACTCGAATTTTGCCAGATTATACCTTAGTTTCAGCCAGGGAATAAAAGGAGTTTTTGGAAGTGACTTTGATTATGAAAAAGTACAGCTCTATTACAGGCAGCCGCTATTGGTAGGAGGTTTTGGACGACTTTTTACTACGTTTGAAGCCGGTAAGATTTTTGGAACTGTTCCGCTTGGATTAATGGGAGTTGTGCCTGGAAACCAGTCATTCTTTATCATTGACAATACCTATAACCTCATGAACTATTATGAGTTTATGGCCGATGAATATGTTTCGCTCCATTTTGAGCATAATTTCAACGGAAGATTATTTGCAAGGGTTCCTTTCCTTCGCAAACTGAATTGGAGGGAAATTATTGGAATCAAAGGTGTGTATGGAACCATTTCTGACGAGAATAGGGCTATAAATGCTCAGACAGCAATACCTTACAGAGCACCGGAAGATGTGTATTGGGAATACCATGCTGGAATCGGGAACATTTTCAAGGTTTTGCGTATTGATTTTGCCTGGAGAGGAAACTATCTTGACCTTCCTGATGCCAATAAATTTACCGTAAAGGCGTCTTTTGGTTTCTATTTTTAAGAAATCCTTATTTTTAAATTGTTTGTGTGCGTTTTTATTGTTTCAATGTATCTTAATGCTTATTTTTGCACCCGCTAAAATAGTATTGAAAACAAATTTAGAATATGAGTGCAGCAAAGCAAAAATCTTTTGATGTATTGATCGAAATACCAAAAGGAAGCAGAAATAAATACGAATACGATTTCAACCTGAAAAAAATACGTTACGACAGAATGTTGTTTTCTTCGATGATGTATCCTGCAGATTACGGATTTATTCCGGAAACTTTGGCATTAGACGGTGATCCGCTTGATGTATTAGTGTTGGTAACAGAGCCTACTTTCCCAGGCTGTGTAATGGAAGTAAAGCCAATCGGTGTTTTCCACATGGCAGATGAAAAAGGACCAGACGAGAAAATTATCTGTGTTCCGGTATCTGATCCAATCTGGAATAAATTGAATGACTTGAGCGATATGAATCCACACATGTTGAAAGAAATCGAGCATTTCTTCCAGGTATATAAAGATTTGGAGCAGAAAAAAGTTGATGTAGAAGGATGGGGTGATGTAAATGAAGCGAAAGAAATCATCGAAAAATGTGTTGATCGTTTCGAATCTTTAGAAAACAGACCGGAAGAATTATTTAGCATTAGATAATCGAATTCCTAAAAAATTATTAAAAAAGCAATATTCAATCAAGAATATTGCTTTTTTATTTATGTTGGTTTCGTTACATTTACACTTATTAACCAAAACCAACAAACTTTATATGGAGTCAATAATGATTTATGTGCCGGCGATACTTGCTGTAGTCGGACTTCTTTTTATGGCGATTAAAAGATCTTGGGTTTTAAAACAAGATCCTGGAGATGGAAAGATGAAAGAAATTTCAGAATACATCTACGAGGGAGCTTTAGCCTTTCTTAAAGCAGAATACAAATTATTAACTTTTTTCGTTATTGGCGCTAGTATCGCATTAGCAGCAATCACATTTTTACCGGGAGCTACCACACACTTATCCATAGTGATAGCTTTTATCTTCGGGGCAGTATTCTCTGCTTTGGCAGGTAATATGGGAATGAAGATTGCCACAAAAACAAATGTCAGGACGACTCAGGCAGCCCGTACAAGCCTGCCGCAAGCATTAAAAATATCTTTTGGAGGTGGAACGGTTATGGGACTTGGGGTTGCAGGTCTTGCCGTTTTAGGACTTACCGCCTTTTTCATTTTCTTTTTCCATTTCTTTATGAACGGACAATGGGTTGAGGGAATTTATGATGGAGAAACAAGGACCGCAAATGAATTAATGACCGTCTTGCTCGAAACATTGGCAGGATTCTCTTTGGGAGCAGAATCAATTGCCCTGTTTGCTCGTGTAGGTGGTGGAATCTATACAAAAGCTGCCGACGTTGGAGCGGATTTGGTAGGGAAGGTAGAAGCCGGAATTCCGGAAGATGACCCAAGAAACCCCGCCACAATTGCCGATAACGTTGGGGATAACGTAGGTGATGTTGCAGGTATGGGAGCCGACTTGTTCGGTTCGTATGTAGCAACCGTTTTGGCTGCAATGGTTTTAGGAAACTATGTAATCAAAGATATGGGCGGAAGCATTTCAGATGCATTCGGAGGAATAGGGCCTATTCTTTTGCCAATGGCTATAGCCGGTGTGGGAATCATTATCTCAATCATCGGAACAATGCTGGTTAAGATTAAAAATAATGACGCTAAAGAAGCTCAGGTTCAAGGCGCGTTAAACGTTGGGAACTGGGTTTCTATCGGATTGATAGCGGTTGCCTGTTACTTTTTAGTGACATGGATGCTTCCGGAAACAATGAAAATGAAATTCTATGGTGAGGGTTATCATGAAATTTCTTCAATGAGGGTATTTTATGCGACTTTGGTAGGATTGTTTGTAGGAGCCGTAATTTCTTCGGTTACGGAATATTATACAGGATTAGGTAAGAAGCCGATTTTGGCTATCGTACAAAAATCAAGTACAGGAGCAGGAACCAATATTATTGCCGGTTTGGCAACAGGAATGGTTTCGACTTTCCCGACCGTATTGCTATTTGCTTCTGCAATTTGGGCTTCCTATGCTTTTGCAGGATTCTACGGAGTTGCTTTGGCGGCTTCTGCTATGATGGCAACAACAGCAATGCAGTTGGCAATTGACGCTTTCGGTCCTATTTCGGATAATGCCGGAGGAATTGCAGAAATGAGCGAATTGCCAAAAGAAGTGCGCCAGCGTACCGATATTCTGGATTCAGTAGGAAACACGACTGCAGCAACAGGAAAAGGTTTTGCCATTGCCTCTGCGGCTTTGACATCATTGGCCTTGTTTGCGGCTTATGTAACCTTTACAGGAATTGACGGAATCAACATCTTTAAGGCTCCGGTTCTGGCAATGCTTTTTGTTGGAGGTATGATTCCGGTGGTATTCTCTGCATTGGCGATGAACTCTGTTGGAAAAGCCGCAATGGATATGGTGTATGAAGTAAGAAGACAGTTCCGCGAAATTCCTGGAATCATGGAAGGAACAGGAAAGCCGGAATATGCAAAATGTGTCGATATTTCTACAAAGGCTGCTTTAAGAGAAATGATGCTTCCCGGAATTCTTACGATTGGTTTCCCTATACTGATTGTTGTTATCGGAAAATTAGTTTATGCAGACAATAACCAACTGATTGCAGAAATGCTCGGCGGATATATGGCGGGAGTTACCGTTTCGGGTGTGCTATGGGCAGTTTTCCAGAATAATGCAGGAGGTGCCTGGGATAATGCTAAAAAATCATTTGAAGCAGGCGTAATGATTAACGGAGAAATGACCTATAAAGGCTCTGATGCCCACAAAGCGGCGGTAACTGGTGATACGGTTGGAGACCCGTTTAAAGATACGTCCGGACCTTCTATGAACATTCTGATTAAACTTACCTGTCTGATTGGTTTGGTAATTGCTCCTATTTTGGGCGGCCATGAAGCAAAACCGGTAATTGACCAATTGGAAGGAGTTGAAATCGTTCTTGATGAAACAACACCTGCTCCTGAAGTAAAACAATCAACAAAAGAAATCAGGATTGAATCTGTAAAAGATGCCGACGGAAAAGTAAAAGCTACCGTTACTACTGTAACAGATTCTGCTGAAGCTGTTGAGGTATTTGAAGGAACTGAAGCAGAAGTTGCTGCAAAACTCGAAGCCTACAAAAAGAAATAAGTTTTATAAAAGAAAAAGCCTTCCAATTGGAAGGCTTTTTTATGTTTTAAGATTAAAATAATCCGTTGATTTCTGCATTGATTCGGTTAATGATACCTCCCAGGTCTTCCGGATTATCTACAAAATTGATATTGTCAACATCTATAATCAGTAGTTTTCCGTTGGTATAGCTTTGAATCCAGGCTTCATACCTTTCATTTAACCGGCTAAGATAATCAATAGAAATAGAGTTTTCATATTCTCTTCCCCGCTTATGGATTTGGTTTACCAAATTCGGGATAGAGCTTCTCAGATAGATTAGCAAATCCGGACCTTCTACCAACGATTCCATTAATTCGAAAAGCGATTTGTAGTTGTTGAAATCACGATTGGTCATCAATCCCATGGCATGCAGGTTGGGAGCGAAAATATGGGCATCTTCATAAATCGTTCTGTCCTGAATAATGTTTTTTCCGCTTTCGCGTATCTGAAGTACCTGTCTGAAACGGCTGTTCAGGAAATAAATCTGAAGGTTGAACGACCAACGTTCCATCTGGTGGTAAAAATCATCAAGATAAGGATTGTCTACTACGTCTTCAAAGTGCGGTTCCCATTTAAAATGTTTTGCTAACAATTTTGTCAGTGTTGTTTTTCCGGCTCCAATATTTCCTGCTACTGCTATGTGCATTACGGTAATGTGATTTTATATTGACTGATTTCGTTTTCGGTAAAAATAGATAAAATTTGGTCTTTAAAAGAAAAATGGCTGAAGCTTTTTTCATTTAATTGAATAGGTGATAACGACTCGTCTTCTAAATTGTAGAGAAACAAACCATTATCAATTTTCATCAAAATTTGTTTAGGAGAGACAACCTGCAACTGATTGTAATCAGGAACATGACCAAGAAAATTTACTTTTCCAAACAGGTTGGAAACATATAAGTTTTGTTTGGTGTCTATCCAATAAAAATAGTTGTAATCTGATTGGTAGAATTTTACGTTTTCTTTAAAAGAAGGCGTTATCGACTGAAAAGTACTTTTCTGAATATCAAACAGTCCCAGTTTTTGGGTCAACATGTCATAAACCCATAATCTGTTTTGCGAAGCCAGACTCACAGCTTCCGGATTTAAGGGTGTTTGCAGTTCTGAAAAATTAATTCTTGTGGTTTCATTCAACTGATTGTCAAGAAGGACGGCTGTTGTAAACTGTTTGTAAAACAAAACCAATTGAAGAGGGTTTTGCAAATCGACCTGATGGATTTTACCTAAGGAAACATTTTTATAGAAATACACCTGATTTGGACTGGTCTTTTTAAATTCATTTTGGTTGATTGAATAAAAATTACCAAAATTATCTTTCCCTATATACTGCCCTGTTTCCCATTTTTCAGAGTTGGAAAAAAAAGGAATGATGCTTTGTTGTTGTGAGAATGTCAACAAGGGAATCAGGGTCAGGGCTATAAAAATAATTTTTCTCATAGTAGGTGCCAATTTACGAATATCCTTTCAGATGCATACGATGTAACAAATATTTAATAGTGATGGGTTGTGACTTTTAATAGCTTAAAATTATTTAACAAAAGCTTTGTAGCAAATATTGTTCAAATCCGTCATATTTGTATACTAAATTTTGTTTTATGAAAAAACACCTGATTTTTTTAATGATGTTGGCTTCGATATCCAACTCTTATGCTCAAAAGCAAGGAACTTCTGCAATGGGTTCTCAGGAATTTCAAGGAATGGCAGTCTATGAGACCAAAACAAGTGCTCCGGATATGAAGTCAAGATTTTCGGGAAATAGAGAAATAACACCTGAAATGCAAAAGTCTATCGAAGAAAGAATGAAGAAAATGCTGGAGAAAACCTTTATTCTCAATTTCGATAAGGCAGCATCCATCTACAAGGAAGATGAAAAACTGGATACTCCGGGTCAGAATAACGGAGGATTCAGAATGATGTCTTCTATGATGGGAGGCGGTGGCACCTATTATAAAAATGTAAAAGAAAAGACATTTGCCGTTGATAAGGAATTTATGGGTAAGGAATTTTTAATAAAAGACACATTGCCAAAATTACAATGGAAATTAGAAGGTGAAACTAAAAAGATAGGAGATTATACCTGCTATAAAGCTACAGCTGTAAAAAAAGTAGTCCAGTCCGATTTCAGGAACTTCAGACAGAAAAAGCAGGAAGAAACAAAAGACAAGAAAGAGGAAAAAACAGAAGAAAAGAAAACCAATTTCATGGATGATTTCGAAATGCCGAAAGAAGTAAACGTTATAGCATGGTATACTCCGGAAATACCTGTCAATCAAGGTCCGGAAGGCTATTGGGGATTGCCGGGGCTAATCCTTGAGGTTAGTGATGATAAAACGGTCATTCTGTGTTCGAAAATTGTACTCAATTCAAAAGAAAAGACATCTATTAAAGCGCCTACCAAAGGCAAGGTCGTTACTCAAAAAGAATACGATGAAATTGTAACGACAAAAATGGAGGAAATGAAAGAGCAATTCAGGAGAGGTGGCGGTAGGCCGGGAATCAGAATCGGGAATTAATTCTGTAAAATAATTTCAAAAGGGAGACGGATAAAATCTTTCTTTTTTAGCTCTTGCTTATGCAATCAATTTATAGCCTTGGCTTCTAACATTTATAATCTGGATGTTGGGGTCAAGGCTAAGTTTTTTTCGCAGTTTTGTGATGAAAACGTCCATGCTCCTGCCGTTAAAAAAATCATCATCACCCCATATTTTTTTTAATACCAGTGAACGGTCCAATATATCGTTCTTGTTTTCGATTAAAAGGTGAAGCAATGATGCCTCACGATGTGTGAGAAACTGTATATTTCCGGAATAATCCAGTGTTTGTTTGGTCAGGTTGAAGATATAATTGCCAATAGCAATACTGTCATCATTTTTTTCCAATTGTATCCTGCCTAAAAGAGAATGCACCCGTACAATCAATTCCTCCATACTAAAAGGTTTTTTCAGATAGTCATTCCCGCCTAGCTGAAAACCTTCTACAACATCCTGGGTTTGTGATTTCGCAGTAAGGAAAATAATAGGTGTTTTTTTGTCCAGCTTACGGATTTCCTTTGCCAGTGTAAACCCATCCTTTTTGGGCATCATCACATCGAGTACCAAAAGTTCCGGTTTTTCTTTTGAGAAAACTTCAAAAGCCTCTTCGCCATTTTTGCATAACAAGACCTCAAAGTTTCGCGTTTCCAAACTTTCTTTTATAATCTGGGCCAGGGCAGGCTCGTCTTCTGCCAATATGATTTTTATTTTGCTAGACATCAGCTAATCTTATTTTAAAAACAGTCCATTCAGGGTTAGGAAGCAATTCCAGTGTTCCGCCGTGTTTTTCTATAATTTTTTTAGAATAATAAAGACCAATACCAAATCCTTTTACATCATGTCTGTTGCCTTTAGGAATTCGGTAAAACTTTTCAAAAACTTTTTCTCTTTGGCTTTTTTCGATTCCCGACCCGTTATCCTGTACAATGATTTCAAGATTTGGAGACAGGTATTTTAAATGAATGTCAATGCTGTCACCTCCATATTTGATGGCATTGTCAATCAGGTTGGAAAGCGTATTTTCGAAATGAAAAGGATCAATCTCAACAATTAGCTGTTCCATATTGGAATGGAAGGAAATGTTTTTTTCAGGGTGAATCACCTTGTGCTTTTCTACAAGATTCCGTATCGTCGAAATTATATTGGTAGGCTCTTTATGAAGAAAAAGTTTATCAGTGTCTAAAGTGGCTGTTTCTAAAAGCTTTTCGACCATAATTTCGAGCTTTTTTAGTTGCTGGTTGGAAATGTCGAGATAACGGTTGGTCTTTTCAGTATCGTTTACAGCGTTGAAATTCCGGATACCCTCAATAGCTGTAGCAACCGTTGTAATTGGTGTCTTGAATTCGTGGGTGATATTGCTGATAAGGTCATTTTTGATTTCATCTATCTTTTTCTGTTTATTAATTGTTTTTAATAAATAAAACAGGCAGCCAATTATTGACAAGGAAAGAAGAAATGAAAGAATGATTTCAACCATACTGCGCTTTAAAATCACGACTATCGGATTTGAAAAAAACAGTTTCAGCTTTTGGTTTTGGGGAAGAAATGTAGAATTAGAAGTTGTGCTCAAAGGGAAATGGCTGTTCTTTTCCAGATGATAATTTTGAAATACCGTATCGGCTTTTATGTGCTGCATGCCATATTGGATAGTAATATCCTTTCGTGCCAATTCTTTGTCCAGTGTATTGCTTACTTTTTCAAATTCGATAGAATCCCGGGTCAGCGAAATAAGTATTTTATTGGTGAAATTCTGGATTTTTGAAACGCTGTCCATGGCACGTTTTCCGGTAAGAACCTTGACTTCGGAGAGCTTTCCAGGCCCTAGTCCAAAAGGCGTCATATGCATTTCAGTGGTTTTACCTTTTATTCCCTTGGGATTTTTAGACTTTGGAGAATCCGTAAGCTTGATTACTTGTGTGGGAGTATTCCCGGAATTGTTGATTTTTATAACAGTTGTGGTTTTGGGCGAACTGTCATCCGTGAAAGTACTGCTAGCCATGACACTTTTCGTCGACTTTACTTTTCGCTTCGTAATCGCATTGATAAAAACGGAGTCAGAAACAATGCTGTTTACAAAATTAGGACTCTTGACAGAATCATTTCCAACAAAAGTCATGAAATCGGTTTTTACATCTTCTGCATAATAATGCTCTATGCTGTTGTCAAACGCAATCTGTACATCGTTGATAAGGCGTTGCTTGTTTTCTGCATAGTTTTTTATATTCCAGTAAATCTGCAAACTGATTGTAGCAATGATAGTTACGGAAATAAAAAATAAAATGTATTTATAATTCTTTGATTTCATTTTTCAAAAGTATAAACAAAAAGCATTGAAAAAATGCCGTTAACAATCGTTAACGTTGGTTAACCGAAAATAAGATTTCATGTGGTTTACTTTGTGTCATTAATTAAAAAAAAGACAAACATGATAAAATCAGCAGTTACAGCGGCAATAGCAGTAGCCCTTTTTTCTTTTCAGCATATGAAAGCTCAGGAATTTACAGGGCGGGCAACCTATGAAACAAAAACAATAATGAATGATATCCAGATAAGCGGGTCTAACATGACTCCTGATATGAAGGCTTCACTTGAAGAAAAAATGAAAAAAGGTCTTGAAAAAACCTATGAATTGAGTTTCAATAAAACAGAATCGGTTTACGAAGAACCGGCAAAATTAGAATCTCCGGGTGGTTCGTCAGGAAGGGTAATGGTTGTTAAAACCACTTCGTCTTCAGATGGGAAATCGTATAAAAATATAAAAGACAAGACTGTGATGTCTGAAGAAGATTTTTTTGGTAAAGAATTTCTCGTATCGGACTCTTTGCCAAAATGGGATTGGAAACTGGTGAACGAAACTAAAAAAATTGGAAACTACACCTGTTACAAGGCCATAGCCGTAATTCCTGTGACTAAAGAAGCTATGGAGAGTTATGAAAAAATGAAGAATAAAAAAAGTGAGGGCAAGACACAATTATTTACTCCAAGCGAACCTAAAGAAAAAACAATAACCGTTTGGTATACGCCGGAAATTCCGGTAAGCCATGGGCCGGCAGAATATTGGGGGTTGCCAGGCCTGATTATGGAAGTTAATGATGCTAAAACGGTAATATTATGTTCGAAAATTATATTAAATCCGAAAGATAAGGTAGTTATTAAAATACCCAAAAAAGGAAAAAAAGTAACAAAAAAGGAATATGATGCACTAATTGAAAAGTATTTTGAAAGCATGAAAGATTCAAAAGGCAACATCCATATCAATTTAGGTAATTAATCATTAGTTTTACATTTCCAATTTCTCTTACAAAATGAAAAAAATACTTCTCCTTATATTTTTATTCCTTTCCATTTCAGGATATTCCCAGAACATCCGTTTTTCAGGTATTGTGGCTGATGCAAATGCCACTGGTTTGGAAATGGCCAATGTTATGGCGGTAAACCAGTCCACAAAAGCAATGGATGCTTATGCAATTACAGATGATAAAGGGAGGTTCCAATTATCACTCAAGGCAAATACCCTCTATAAAATAAAGGTGAGCTACATTGGTTATCAACCAAAAGAAATCGATGTCCAGACTGAAGCAATAAATATGGTTCAGACCCTGGTGCTTGAGCAGGGAGTTGATTTGGATGCAGTAGAAATTGTACAGGAAATGCCGGTTTCCATACAGGGAGATACGATTGTCTATAATGCAGATTCTTTTAAAACAGGAACAGAAAGAAAATTGGAAGACGTTTTGAAAAAACTTCCTGGAGTTGAGGTAAATGCCGATGGCCAGATTGAAGTGGAAGGGAAAAAAGTCCAGAAACTAATGGTAGAAGGCAAAGACTTTTTTGATGGCGATACAAAGTTGGGTGTGAAAAATATTCCGGCAGATGCTGTAGATAAGGTTCAGGTATTGCGAAATTATAATGAAATCGGGGCATTGAAAGGCCTTGAAAATAATGAGGAAAATGTAGCAATGAACATCAAGCTGAAAGAAGGAAAAAAGAATTTTTGGTTTGGTGACATGAGTGCAGGAATAGGAGTCGGGCATGAAGACAGCCGTTACATAGTAAACCCTAAGCTGTTTTACTACAATCCGAAATACAGTATCAATCTCATCTCAAACTTCAATAACATTGGAGAGTTGCCCCTAACAATACAGGATTATTTCAAATTCACAGGAGGTTTTAGAGGCATGATGCAAAAAGGAGGAAGTTCTTTTAATGTTTCCTCCAATGATTTGGGAATAGCCATGCTAAGGAATAACAGAGCCAAAGAAATTGAAACTAAATTCGGGGCAACCAACTTTTCGTATAATGTCACTAAACAATGGAGCTTAAGCGGTTTTGCAATTCTTTCTTCTTCCGAAACGGACTTGGAAACCCGCTCAAGAAGCACTATTCTTGAAACAGGCGTTAGACAGAAAAACGAAGAAATGGCACACCAGAAAAGCAATCTGGGACTGTTCAAGTTTAGTTCCAGTTATAAACCAAACACAAAGTTGCAGTTTGATTATGATGTGCTGATGAAACAATCAAAACAGGACGAAAATAATAACCTGTTAAGAGAATTTACCGTTAACAATGTTACTTCTGCCGAAGACATTTATACGACTAAGAAGCAAAATCCAACTTCAATAAACCAAAACGCAAGCTTGTATTATACAGCTAATGATAAGAACGTTTTTGCTTTTGAAATGCAACACCTTTATCAGGATGAAGACCCTTTTTACAATGCCAATTTATTAACCCAGCCTTTTGCATTGTCGGGTTATGTAGGAGGCCAAAACAGGAACAATTTGAACCAGAGCCGTTTTGTTAAAACCAATAAACTGGATGCCAAGCTGGATTATTACTATATGCTTACACCCAAAAGCAACATTAATGTGACTTTAGGGAATACAAATTCGCATCAGAATTTCAACTCCGGTATTTTTCAGATTTTAGACAACGGCAATAAAAACAATCTGGAAGCTCCGGAAAATAATAACAAGGTTACTTATGATTTTAATGATGCTTTTATCGGGCTGCATTATAAATTCCTGACCGGAAAATTTACCTTCACCCCAGGATTCAGTACCCATTATTATACTATGGATAATGCACAATTGGGAACAAACTACAAACAAAATTTTACCAGATTGTTGCCGGATTTTTATGCCCTGTATCAGATTAAGAAATCAGAAACGCTGACTTATAATTTTGCACTGACAAACAATTTTACAGACATCAACAATCTGGCCATGGGAAATGTACTTTCCGGATACAGCAGTCTTTACAACGGAAACAGGTTTCTTGAAAATTCAACATCACAAGTACATTCGTTGAGGTATTTCAAATACAGCATGTTCAATCTGGAAAATATTTTTGCCAATATTTCATATAGTAAAGTAACGGATGCCGTGAAAAGCCGAATCGTTTTTGATAATGTAAACCAGACTCTAGCTCCATATAATTCCAATCTGGCCGACGAAACTATTAATGCCAATGGGGCTTACGGAAGGTCTTTCCTAAGATATTATAAGGCATCCGCAGGAATAGGGCTAAACTGGTCAAAATTCAATAACATCCAAAACGGAAATGTAAGAACGCAGGAAAGTTTCATGCAGAATTACACTCTTAAGGCTTCTACAAATTACAGAGAACTGCCTAATCTTGAAGTTGGATATAATTTTGTAGTAAACGATTATGCAGGCTCAAAATTCTATACTGACAAGCCATTTGCCAAATTGGATTATTATTTCCTGGATAGTTTTTCTTTTGTGGCAGAATATGAATTCTATCACTACTATAACAGCAGTAAGACCGTAGAAAACGAATATGATTTTTTAAATGCCAGCCTAATATACCAAAAGAAAAACAGCAAGTTTGAATATAAAATCGGAGCCACAAACATTTTAAACACAAAGACACTAAATGATGACAGTTTTAATCAATACCGTACGACTACATCACAATACAGAGTACAGCCAAGGTATGTAATACTGACTTTAAAATACAACCTATAATAAATAATAAATTTCGGTCGGGCTGTAGGCCAGGATGATAAGAGATTTTGGGTTAGTTACCCTCTTATCAGGAATATAGCCCGAATGGAATATAATTTTCTATTTTTGGATAAGAGGTAGATTTGCTGAAAAAATCGATTAAATTTGTAAGACAAATCATTTAAAAAGCCAAAATATGAAGAATTATTCTCTGGGATTTTTACTGTTCCTTTCTGTGGTTTCTTATGCACAGAATAAAACCGAAAAGACTGTTTATGTTTCCAATTCCCTGGGTCAGGACATCAAATTGAATCTTTATGATAATAAAAAATACGAACTCGTAGTATTTTATGGAGATTATGAAGTAAGGAATGACACATTGTTTTTCAATAACAATTATTCCACAGAGTCTGATTTTACGGTTGCTTTTTCTCCGGATGCCAATCCTGCAATGGGGAAAATCAAGGTAACTCTAAAAGGCGTTTCAGGTTATTATTCAGGAATATATATAGGAACGCAATCCGGTAAATCTGAACCAGATTATAAATCAGTATATGATTTGGCAGGCGAACTGAATTATGACGACACCGAGGTTAATTTTGAAATCAATAAAGCAGAATATATTTATCTGGCAAAGGAAGATTACAGTGGAGAAACATCTTTATACAAATATGCTTTACCGAGAAATGCCAACGAAATTCAAATCGAATATACTCCTAATTATTTAGGAAAAGTAAATCTTCAGGGCTATTACAATGAAAAGAACGAATTGGTAATTTCTGAAAATAAAAAAAATCCTCTGACTTTCATAAAAGAAAATGAAAAACCAAAAGTGGTTGAAATCAGGGAAAAGCCAATAGAAATAATAAAGAAAAAAGACTGGACCTTTCCTGGAAAAACGGATATGTACGGTTATGGTGTTGTAGATAGCGCAGCAGTTGCTCCTATGTCAAACTTTAAACTGGTGGTGCAGGACAATTTGCAGAAAGCCATTGAAGCAACCAAAAAAACGCCACAGAAATTTTTGGTAGTTTCTTATGACCCGGACAATAAAAATGCAAAAACTGCCTTTGATGAATTTGTCCAAAGCCAGCAATACACTATAGGAAATTATAGTTCTTATGGGTCAGATACAGATTATGACAAGTATAATTATTATTTAGCAACGGCAAAAGACAAGTCTTGGGCGACTAAGAATGTAATGTTTAAATCTGCAACCATAGTCATGGATGCGGATGGAAATATCTTGAGCCAGACTGAAAAGAATTTACCGGAAAATGCCAGCTTGTTTGATGTTTATTATAGTTCAATAGGGGAAAAGCTGAAGTATGTAAAAGCAACGGTAGATTTGAACAAGGTTTTGAATTCCAAAAAAGCGAAAGATTCTGAAATTGTAAAGAAACTGTTGCCGCTTTCAGATGAGAATCTATATAGCTGGTCTATTGAGCCGCCAATAAAAGTAGCTGTTGGTGTTGCAGACCCGTCTGATGTCGGGTCGGATACAATACAGGAATACCCGAATTATGAAAATCAGACAGCCTATACGAAAGTAAATTTTGATAAAAAGAAGCTGCTTTCTGCCTGGGACAGGATTGTCAATGGCCATGCAAAAGACAAAACACCAGATATGGATTTTGTAAAAATTGCATTAGCCGAAGTGCAAAACAGAGGGTTTTATTATAAAATTTTTAATGAAGAAAGACCATTAGATGAAACTAACTTTAAAGCTGTTGACTATTTGCTGAAGCATTATGATGCAATTCTCGAAGAGCAGAAAAAAACATCCGGACAGGGAGATACAATAGATTATTATGGTGATTATACCCCGACTATAGAAAGCCAATTACCATTGGCCATTTCCAGTGGCATTTCTCAAATTAGAGAAAATACCGATGAGAAATACAGAAACAGGATAATGGATGTTTATAAAAAAGTAATCGCAAAAAAACCTCAGGATTATACTACAAACATCGAATACTTAAGAATTTTACATGGTATTGCAGAAGCCCAGAATAAAGAAAATCCGTTTGTAGCAGAATATGAAGCATTCTTTAAGGAAGTTTTTAGAGGCAAAAATGAAATAGAGATTTTAGACGATTTATATACCTTGCAGAATAAAATTGATTATTCTTATAATGATTGGGCGTCTTTTAAAAATTCTTTTTCTAACCTGTCTAACGATGCAGCGTGGTTTGTGGTTCAAAAAAGCAAGGATTCGGAATCAATTAAAAAAGCAATCCAATGGTCGGAATCCAGCTTAAGAATAGAAAAAAACAATCCGTATTATTTAGATACTCTGGCGCAGCTTTATTACAAAAATGGCGAAAAGCAGAAAGCAATAGCCACACAGGAACAGGCGCTGAAATTTTCAGATATAATGGAAGAGGAAAGCAAAGCTGATTTGGAAGTTGTTCTTGAAAAAATGAAAAACGGAACCTATTAAAAACAAAAACCATCCTTTTTAGGATGGTTTTTTTATTGTCTGAATAAATTATTATAATCCAAAAGCCGCTTTTACTTTATCAACAAAGTCAAGCTTTTCCCAGGTGAATAACTCTACTGTAACTGTTTTCTCTTCACCGTTTGGAGTTTTGAACGTTTTGGTTACGGTTTCCGGTTTTCTTCCCATATGTCCGTAGGCGGCAGTTTCGCTATAAATTGGGTTTCTCAACTTCAACCTTTGCTCAATGAAATAAGGTCTCATATCGAATAGTTCTTCTACTTTTTTAGCAATTTCACCATCAGTAAGATTTACTTTTGAAGTGCCGTAAGTATTGATATAAATACCCATTGGCTTGGCTACACCAATAGCATAAGAAACCTGAACTAAGATTTCTTCTGCTACTCCTGCTGCTACCAGGTTTTTTGCAATGTGGCGTGTGGCGTAAGCTGCACTTCGGTCAACCTTACTCGGATCTTTTCCTGAAAAAGCCCCGCCACCGTGAGCACCTTTTCCACCATAGGTGTCAACAATAATTTTTCTTCCTGTTAATCCCGTATCGCCGTGTGGACCACCAATCACAAACTTTCCTGTAGGATTAATGTGGTATTGGATTTTATCGTTGAACAGGTGTGCATATTGCGGATTATTTTTGATGATTCTTGGAATCAGGATTTCAATCAGGTCTTTTTTGATTTTAGCAAGCATGTTTGCCTCATTGTCAAAATCATCATGCTGTGTAGAAATTACAATAGCGTCAATACGTACCGGTTTGTTGTTGTCATCATACTCAAGAGTAACTTGTGACTTGGCATCCGGACGAAGGTATTTGATTTCGTTGTTCTCACGACGTAAAACAGCTAATTCCTGTAATAGTTTATGAGATAGATTCAGTGCCAGGGGCATGAAATCTTCCGTTTCATTTGTAGCATAACCAAACATCATTCCTTGGTCACCGGCACCCTGATCTTCTTTACTAGCACGGTCAACACCTTGGTTGATGTCCTGAGATTGCTCGTGAATAGCAGATAATACACCGCAAGAATTTGCTTCAAACATATACTCGCTTTTTGTATATCCTATTTTTTTGATGACATCACGGGCAATTTGCTGTACATCCAGGTATGTTTTTGATTTAACTTCTCCCGCCAGAATAACCTGTCCAGTAGTAACCAAAGTCTCGCATGCCACTTTTGAATCGGCATCAAAAGCCAAAAAATTATCGATTAGTGCATCTGAAATTTGGTCAGCAATTTTATCCGGATGTCCCTCACTCACAGATTCTGACGTAAATAAATAAGCCATATTTTTTTATGTTTTTAGGAATCGGAAAAATTGCAGGGAAAGGCTAAAGAAGGGTTTCTGCTTTAGCATTTTTATGATGTCTGTTTTGACAGCATCAGAGGTTGCAATCAGTACAAATTTTTCCTCTTCTCGATTTTGAATGCAAAGGTATAAAAGCATATTTAATTGACAAAATAGTTCTCGAGGAAACAGGAGCGGTTTCATGTATTCTAAATCTTGTAAATAATTCTTATATTTGGTTTGTTTTTTGAAACATGTCTAACTTTTTAATTAAAAAATTATGAAAAAAACTTTACCCTTTCTTTTTTTCGTTTTGGCTTCAGGATTTGCTAATGCCCAAAATGTTTACAATTTTGGTTTTAGCGGTACAACAACAGAAATGGAGACGGCCGGTTGGGTAAGAACCAACCAAAGCTCCCCGTCAACTACTACATTATGGACGGTAGCTAGCTATACTCCTGTTACAGTAAATCTGGCTGCGACACCGGCAGTTCAGGGAAATCCTTTCAATGACAGGGAATATGCCACAGGCGAAGTCAGCCCGGTACCTAATGGGCAGGCGGGTGGTGCCAATTCCTTTGCCCTGGTTAATTTTACCAGTACTACAGGAGCAGGAAATATCAGCAACTGGTTAATCAGTCCTGTGGTTACAGTAGAAAATGGTGATGTTGTTTCTTTCTGGTCAAGAAAAGGAACTTCAGGGACAACAGATTATGCAGATCGTTTGGAACTTAGAATGAGTACGGCTACTACGCATACCAATCCAACAGGTGGCTCTACCAATGTAGGCTCGTTCACCACAGTTGGGGTTACTGTTAACCCGACATTAGCAACCGGTTTCGTATACCCTAAAGTTTGGACAAGATACAGTTTTACTGTTTCCGGACTTACCGGTCCAACAGCTGTAAAGTTTGGATTTAGATATTTTGTAACAAACGGTGGGCCTAGCGGGGCTAATTCAGACATCATCGGAATTGATACTTTTGAAGTCAGCAGGGCGTTGAGCAGAGATGATTTCTTCGCAAACAACTTTAGCATGTATCCTAACCCATCTACAGGAATTGTTAACTTGTCTGGTAAGAATAATGTAGCCATTAATACAATTCAGCTTACAGACCTTAATGGAAGAGTGGTAAGAAATATAAATGCAAACGGTGTTTCTGAAACGCAAATTAATATTTCTGAACTGACTTCAGGAGTTTATTTCCTGAACATACAAACTGATTCTGGCACAGGTAGTACAAAAATAGTGAAGAACTAAATGGTTATAATGAAAAATAAAAGGGTTGGTTTATAAACCAACCCTTTTTTGTTGAAAACAAACTAATTTTGTAAAATAAATATTTTTTGTTATATTTGTTAAGTATTAACTAAACTTTTATAAAGATTGCTTTTTTGCTTGCAAGAGGCTAAATGATCAAAATTATACTTTGAAAAAGCCTGCTTTTGTAGGCTTTTTTTATTTCTTAAATCTAAGTAAACTTTATTTAACTTTAAATAATACATTATGAAAAAAACATTACTTATTTCTTTTTTAGTTTCTGTGTCAGGAATTGCCAATGCACAAAATATTTACAATTTCGGTTTTAGCGGTACAACAACAGAAATGGAAACCGCAGGATGGGTAAGAACAAACCAAAGTTCTCCTTCCACCACTACATTATGGTCTGTTGCCAGTTATACTCCAGTTACTGTAAATACTACTGTTACACCACCTGTCCAGGGGAACCCTTTCAATGACAGGGAATATGCCACAGGCGAAGTCAGCCCTGTACCTAATGGGCAGGCGGGTGGTGCCAATTCCTTTGCTCTGGTTAATTTTACCAGTACTACAGGAGCAGGAAATATCAGCAACTGGTTAATCAGTCCAGTGGTTACAGTAGAAAATGGCGATGTTGTTTCTTTCTGGTCAAGAAAAGGAACTTCAGGAAATTTGGATTTTGCAGATCGTTTGGAACTTAGAATGAGTACGGCTACTGCACACACAAACCCAACAGGAGGTCCTACAGATGTGGGCTCATTCACCACTCTTGGTGTTTCTGTCAATCCAAATTTAGCCACCGGATTTGTATATCCTAAAGTCTGGACAAAGTATAGTTTTACGGTTTCTGGACTTACAGGGCCAACAGCTGTAAAATTTGCTTTTAGGTATTTTGTTACCAATGGGGGGCCTACCGGTGCCAACTCAGATATTATTGGAATAGATACTTTTGAAGTTAGCAGAACATTAAGCCGAGATGATTTCTTTACAAACAATTTTAGCATCTATCCAAATCCAACAACAGGAGTTGTTAACTTAACTGGTAAAAATAATATAGCTATTAATACGATTCAGGTTACGGATCTGAATGGTAGAGTTGTAAAAACTTTTACTACAGATAATGTTTATGAAACCCAGATTAATATTACTGACCTAACTGCAGGAATGTACTTTCTTAATGTTCAGACAGATTCTGGATCAGGATCTTTTAAGGTTGTAAAGTATTAAATATTAATGGATTATATTTGTTGAAACTCCTGTCTTTAAGGCAGGAGTTTTTTGTTTGAAAATAAAATAAATGTTAAATTTTTATTTTTTGCATTGTCAATTCAAAAATAGTTCTGAAGTTTGTACCATCAAAAAGAAATAAAAATGAGAACTATTATTTGTCATACGTACTGCAAGATGTGGAAAATTTCCGCGGGAGGTACTATTGCCAAATTTTAAGTTTTTTAAAATATATAGCAAAAAAGCCTCTGTTGAATTACAGGGGCTTTTTTTTTGAAAATAATTCTTTGAGAAAATAAAATAAATGAACACGATGACAACGATTATTTGTAAAAAACACATGTGGATGTATTGCCACCTTAAATTCCATTGCCAAAAGCGAACGACGTAATCTCTTTATATATTCAAGTGTTGAAGTCCTTTTGGTAAACCGTCCAAAAGGACTTTTTTGTTTTAAGTCTCAATTATAAATCTCAAAAAAAAATAAAAATATGAAAGCAATAAATGTATTAGGATACTCAAGAAATAATGAGCAATTCGTAGTGAAAACACAAAATTCTGATGTCAGAATAAGCAGGAATGAAAAATTTCCGGAACTGGAAGGTCCAAGCCCGTTCGAATATATCCTTGCAGGATTCGCAGGATGTGTCAATGCGGTGAGCCAGCAGGTAGCTGCAGAATTAGGCATCAACCTAAAGTCGTTACAGGTAGAAATAACCGGAGTTATAAGTCAGGAAGAAAGAGTAGGCTTCAGCAAAATCGAAATCGTGCTAAAGCCAACAACAGATACTTCGCTTCAGGTACTCCAGAAGTGGTTAAAATTAGTACAGCAAAAAAGTCCGGTTTATGACAACCTGGTCAATTCAACACCGGTCGAGCTGATTTTATACAAAGAATATAATTATGCAGCATAAGGCATAAATCGCATTTGTTTAGTTTGTTTTATTTGTTTGTTTGTTGAAAGACTGCTTTTGATTGCCAGTCAAAAGCAGTTCTTTTAATCAAAAATCTTCAGAACCATGTCAGTTAAAAAAATAAATATCATTCTCTTTGGAATAGAAGAGACAGGGAGTTCCCTCATAACTGAGGTGCTTTCCAATCAGGAATCACTTCTTGAAAATAACAATCTTGATTTGAGATTGCCCGTAATAACCAATTCCACCGTAGCCTTCTTTGAAAAACCAACAGTAAGAAATTCCTGGGAAGCCAATTTTATCCAATTTGCAGTTCCTTTCAAAATAGCAGATATAATTAATTTCGTTCAGGAAAACGAACTCGAAAATCTTATTGCTGTCGATACCTCAAATACAGAAGACATCCTTCCTGATTATTTCGACCTGCTCCAGAATGATTTTGATATCATTAGTGCTAATCCATTGGTGCAGGCATTTTCGGCAGATTTCAAAATGGCATTAAACAATAGTATTAAAAAAACGGAAAAAGATTTTGTCTTCGTAAACCCAAATGAGAAGCATCTTTCCCCAAAACTGCTTGAACAAATCCTAAAGATGGCGGCCAAACAAAATTTTAGGATAGCGGTATAATTTCTGCAAACTATTGCAAAAACCAAACATATTGCATTACTTTGCAGTGTTCTTAAAAATATTGATTGTTATCACGAAAGGCGGAGGGATTAGACCCGATGAAGCCTTAGCAACCCTTTAAGCTTTAAAGAAGGTGCTACATTCTACCATATTATTGGATAGATAACACACGAAAAATCTACTTTTTTTCTCCCTTTTCCTGACAACATATCGATACTTTTTTTCAACCATTCATGGCCTGGGATTGTTTTTTCTATGCCATCGATTTTTGAAAAATACATTAGGACTTTTAGATTCATCAGAATCTTGAATAATTTAATAATAGTAAAAAATGTCAGGCATACAAAAAGCTATCAAAGAAAGAATTCTCATCCTTGACGGAGCAATGGGAACCATGCTCCAGCGGTATAATTTTTCGGAAGAAGATTTCCGTGGTGAAAGATTCAAAGAATTTCCATATCCGCTGAAAGGGAATAACGACCTCCTTTCATTAACCCAGCCAAAAGCAATACAGGAAGTCCACCGTCAATATTTTGAAGCCGGAGCAGATATTGTAGAAACCAATACTTTTTCGGGAACGACTATAGGTATGGCTGACTATCATCTCGAAGAACTGGTTTATGAGCTAAACTTTGAATCGGCGAGACTGGCCAGAGAAATAGCAGATGAGTTTACGGCAAAAAATCTGGATAAACCACGTTTCGTGGCGGGTTCTATAGGACCCACTAACAGAACGGCAAGCATGTCTCCGGATGTAAATGACCCTGGTTTTCGTGCCGTGACCTTTGATGAATTGCGCATTGCCTATAAACAGCAGGTCGAAGCCCTGATTGATGGAGGTTCCGATATTCTGCTAGTAGAAACCATATTTGATACCCTGAATGCAAAAGCAGCGCTGTTTGCCATCGAAGAAGTCAAAGAAGAAAGAAATATAGATATTCCGGTCATGGTTTCCGGCACGATAACAGATGCTTCAGGAAGAACACTCTCCGGTCAGACTGTAGAAGCATTCCTGATTTCCATTTCTCACATTCCGCTATTGAGCGTAGGATTTAATTGTGCTTTAGGAGCAGACCAGTTAAAACCTTATTTACAACGACTTTCGCACAATACCACATTCAATGTTTCGGCACATCCCAATGCAGGTTTGCCCAATGCTTTTGGGCAATATGACCAGACACCGGAAGATATGCAGGTTTTGATCCGGGAATATCTCGAAGATAATCTCATTAACATAATTGGAGGATGTTGCGGAACAACCCCGGAACATATCCGCCTGATTGCAGAAGTAGCAAAAGAATATTCACCCAGAATTGTAGAACCGGTTTAGACTGTAGAAAAGAATAAGAAAATGGCAGATGTCGATTGTAAAAAATACTTAAGATTATCAGGTCTTGAACCTTTAATCATAACACCCGAAAGCATTTTTGTAAACGTAGGAGAACGTACGAATGTTACCGGTTCCCGAAAATTTTTACGCCTGATAAAAGAAGAAAAATACGAAGAAGCACTGGATATTGCCAGGGCTCAGGTAGAAGGAGGCGCGCAGATTATTGACATTAATATGGATGAGGGAATGCTTGACGGTGTTCGCGCCATGACAATTTTCCTGAATCTGATCGCTTCTGAACCAGATATTTCCCGCGTTCCGGTAATGATTGACAGTTCAAAATGGGAAATTATCGAAGCAGGACTAAAAGTAGCCCAGGGGAAAAGTGTTGTCAACTCTATCAGTCTAAAAGAAGGAGAAGAGAATTTTATCCGCCAGGCAAAACTGATAAAAAAATATGGTGCAGCAGTCATTGTTATGGCTTTTGACGAGATAGGACAGGCAGATACCTATGAAAGAAGGATAGAAATCTGTAAGCGTTCGTATGATGTTTTGGTAAACAAGGTAGATTTTCCGGCAGAAGACATCATTTTTGACCCGAATATTTTTCCCGTTGCAACCGGAATGGAAGAACACCGCCGGAATGCAGTAGATTTCTTCAGGGCTACCAAATGGATTAAGGAAAATCTTCCCTATGCAAGTGTCAGCGGTGGTGTGAGCAATGTTTCATTCTCATTCCGCGGTAACGACAGGGTACGTGAAGCAATGCATTCGGCGTTTTTGTACCATGCTGTCAATCACGGTATGACTATGGGAATCGTAAATCCGGAAATGTTGGAAATCTATGATCAGATTCCCAAAGATTTGCTGGAATATGTTGAAGATGTCTTGCTTGACAGGAGAGATGATGCCACAGAAAGACTTTTGGCATTTGCAGAAAATATAAAAGGAGATACAAAAGAAGTTTCAGAAAAGCAGTCACAGGAATGGCGTTCGCTTCCACTTCAGGAAAGATTGACACACGCTTTGGTGAGAGGAGTTGATGAATTTATTGATGCTGATATTGAAGAAGCCAGACAATTGGCTACAAAGCCTATTGAAGTCATAGAAATCAATTTAATGACAGGAATGAATGTAGTAGGAGATTTATTCGGAAGCGGGAAAATGTTTTTGCCGCAAGTAGTAAAATCAGCACGTGTCATGAAAAAGGCGGTTGCTTATCTGTTGCCGTATATTGAAGCAGAAAAAGACGGAAGTTCCAGTTCAGCCGGAAAGGTTTTGATGGCAACCGTAAAAGGTGATGTTCATGACATAGGGAAAAACATAGTGGCGGTGGTTTTGGCTTGTAATAACTATGAAATCATTGACCTTGGTGTCATGGTACCGCCCGAGAAAATTATTCAGACAGCCATTGAGGAAAAAGTCGATATAATAGGACTAAGCGGATTAATCACACCTTCTCTGGATGAAATGGTTTATCTGGCAAAACAGATGGACAGGCAGAATGTCAAAATTCCTATAATGATTGGTGGAGCAACCACTTCAAGAGCCCATACAGCCGTAAAGATTGCTCCGGAATATAGGGAAACAGTCGTTCATGTCAACGATGCTTCGCGAGCTGTTACTGTAGCCGGAAATCTCATAAATAAGAACACCAATCAGGAATATTTCAAGAGCCTGCGTATGGAATATGATGAGCTTCGCGAAGGTTACCTAAGTCGAAGCCGTGATAAAAACTTCTTAAGCATAGACGAAGCCAGAAAAAATAAGCTGCAATTGGACTGGACTAATTTCACTCCGGTAAAACCAAACACAATAGGAACAAAAGTCATCGATGTAAAATTAGGAGAATTGGTCGATTATATCGATTGGACACCTTTTTTCAGAACATGGGACCTGCATGGAAAATTTCCGGAAATACTAAAAGATGAGATTGTTGGCGAACAAGCCAAAGTGTTGTTTGCGGATGCTCAGGAAATGTTGCGCCAGATTATACAGGAAAACTGGTTAGAATCAAAAGGTGTGTATGGAATATTTCCTGCCAACCAAATCAATGATGATGATATTGAATTACGGGATGAAAATGGAAAACTTCTGCAAACTTTCCTGACTTTAAGACAGCAGTCTGCAAAAACAAAAGGAGCACCCAATATTGCCCTGTCTGATTTTATAGCGCCAAAAGATTCCGGAATTACAGATTATATGGGAGCATTTTGTGTAACGACAGGTTTTGGAGTAGATGAAAAAGCAGCGGAATTCGAAAAAAATCTGGATGATTATAATTCCATTATGGTCAAAGCATTAGGTGACCGATTTGCAGAAGCCTTTGCCGAATACTTACATGAAAAAATAAGGAAAGAAATCTGGGGATATGCATCAGACGAAACATTGAGCAACGAAGCCCTGATTAAGGAAGAATATAAAGGAATACGTCCGGCACCAGGATATCCGGCTTGTCCGGACCATTTGGAAAAACCCACTATTTGGAAACTGTTAAATGTAGAGCAAAATATAGGAGTGACCTTAACAGAAAGTATGGCTATGTGGCCCGCTTCTTCGGTTTCAGGTTATTATTTCGGACATCCGGAAAGCAAGTATTTCGGACTCGGAAAAATTAAAAAAGACCAGGTCGAAGACTACGCAAAACGCAGAAATGTTTCCTATGAATATGCTGAAAAATGGCTAAACCCGAACATTGCGGATTAAATTAGTCGTCAAGTCATCAAGTTGTCAAGTCATCAAGTCGTCAAGTCAAAAATCTGAAATCAAAAATCAAAAAACGAAGATCAGAAATCTAAAATCTGAAATCAAAAACAAATGAAAGTAACAGAACATATAGAAAAAGCCAATGGCAAATCGCTTTTTTCTTTCGAAATACTACCACCATTAAAAGGACAAAACATCCAGTCAATTTTTGATAGCATTGACCCTTTAATGGAATTCAACCCGCCTTTTATTGATGTGACTTACCATCGTGAAGAATATGAATACAAGGAATTGCCAAGCGGACTGTTGGAAAAAAAGATTGTAAAAAAACGTCCCGGAACAGTAGGTATCTGTTCGGCCATACAAAACAAATACCAGGTAGATGCGATTCCTCATATCCTTTGTGGCGGATTTACGAAAGAAGACACGGAAAACTTCTTAATTGATTTGGATTTTCTCGGAATCCAAAATGTAGTTGCCTTGCGTGGCGATGCCGTGAAAAATGAAACCTATTTTAAGCCGGAAAAAGAAGGAAACCACTATGCTTCGGAGCTGGTAACACAAATTGCCAATCTGAATAACGGTATCTATCTGGATGACGAATTGCAAAATTCTTCAGCCACAAATTTTTGTATTGGCGTGGCGGGTTATCCTGAAAAACATATGGAGGCACCAAGTCTGGATAGCGATATTTATTTCCTAAAGCAGAAAATAAAAAACGGAGCTTCTTATATCATTACTCAGATGTTTTTTGATAACAAAAAATTCTTCGATTTTGTAGCCAAATGCAGAAAAGAGGGAATCACGGTTCCGATTATTCCGGGATTAAAGCCCATTTCAACCAAAAAACAATTGAATCTGGTGCCGCATCGGTTTAAGGTCGATATTCCTGACGAGCTTATTATGTCAATCGTTCGGGCTAAAGATGCAGATGCCGTGAAGCAAATAGGTATAGAATGGTGCATTAGCCAAAGTAAGGAGTTAATTAAAGAGGGAATACCCGTTTTGCATTATTATTCGATGGGGAAGTCGGAAAATATTAAGGCAATAGCCAGAGAGGTATTCTAAATTAGGTCTTGCAAGATTGTTTTAATTGGTTATTTTTGAGTCTTATAAAAAGTTTTGTATGCTGCAAAAATACCTGTCTCAAGAAAAAATCGCCTGGTTTTCTATTGTAATTGCCATTCTGGGAATTTTTATTCCCATGCTTACAATTGACTACAATACCGCTTCAAAAGAAATGGTATATACAATTGGCTTCATAAAATACATTTTCCAGTCAATTCATCTTACCATTTTTAATCTGGAAGATTTTTATACGTTCAAGTTAGGAACAGGTGACGGCATGTATATGCATTACAATCTGTTAAATGCATTTTTTTATGTTTTGCTGATTTTAGGGGCGGTGTTCTATTTGCGAAGTAAAGCCAAAGAAACAAGATTGCTACGCTTTGTTTATTCTGTAATATTCATAACAAAAGTTTCTTCTTTTATTTTGGGTCTTTTTTCCATTGTTTTAATGGAAAATACAACGAATTCTTTGGGCGTTTTCCTATATGTATTATGGTTCATGGACTACGTTGTTATGGCTTTCTATGCTTACCTCGCTTTTTCAATACTCAAGTACATTGAAATGGGAAAAACATTCGAAACCATTGAAAGAACCTATGAAACGCACACCAGTGTTACTCTGGTTGAGGCCGGACGTTGGAGAAGATTTTTCCATCTGATTATAGATGACTTCATAATGATTCTTGTATTTTCTGCCTCATTCGAATTCTTCATCAGAACAGAGAAGTTACAGACTTTTGTATCTGCTTTACAAAATGGATTAGGTGATAGAGTAGCTTTTATTATAATTTTTGCCTTTTTCAGAGTGTTCTATTATGCCATTTTTGAATCCGTTTTAGGAGTAACCGCCGCAAAAATGCTTACGGAAACCCGAGTTACAGATGAGGAAGGAAATAAACCACCTGTAAGTTCTATACTAAAAAGAACATTTTTAAGATTGGTCCCATTTGAAGCACTTACCTTTTTTACACCTTCCGGACTTCATGACAAATGGTCGGAAACCTATGTAATTAAAGAACAAAGAGCAGGAGTTAGCGGAGCATGGTATCTTTTAATTGTTCCGGTTACAATTGTGGTGGGATTACTCATCGTTTTTGGAATTTATAAATATGAATCCCTGCAGGCCGAAAAGAAAGAACAGGCTATTATTCAGCAGAATAAAGAAGTTTTTGCCCACAAACTAAAGAATCTGTCTACAAACGATTTTATAAAACTGGAATCACTGGACTATGCCAATTCCGATATCTATTTAAAAACAGAAGAAATAAAACCGGACGGAATAGTGTTCTCGATTCTTGATGCTCAAAAAGATTATTCAGAGGCAAAAGGGCCAAATTTTAACGAATACTCTGTGCCTGATTTTTTGGAAAAGATTTATGTTATTGAAAAAGAAGGTGCCAAAAAAGTGACCATTTCCAAAGGTCAGCTCGAAAAGGCAATCGAATTAAATGCAGGATACAGTTACTCAAATCAGGATACGGAAAATGCCTTAAATATTGGCGATGGTAAAAAATATTCGATAAAAAGTATTGAAACCTATTTTATGCCCCGTCTAACGCTCATTGATAATTATTCAAACGATAAAATAAAAAATGTCATAGTGACAAATGAAGGCTGGAAGGCAGAACTGATAAAAATTTCCAATGCGCAATTGTATTCCGGACAACCACCAATACTTTTATATAAACAGTCCCAGGCTGTAATTACGATTCCACAGGCTGAAAATTATAAATTTCAGATTACGATAAAAGATACCTTAGGAAGAATATTTTCCTATGAAATATCAAAAGAAAAAGAATTGGAAGCCGTAATTAAAAGGACAAAATAAGTGCTTAAGAAATTATATTTTTTTATTTTTTTGATTCCATTAGCTGCTTTTTCCCAGGAAATAAATGGGAAATATACAGTTGATGTCAATTATTTTTATGGAAACATTTTACCGCACAATAGTACTATTAAGCACCTTATTACGGAGCATCCGGAAGGTGTCCTGATAAGTTTTAACAGAAAAACATTTGGCCATAAAGAATGGGAATCTGAATATAATTTCCCGGATTATGGTGCGTCTTTTCATTATGAAAATACCAAAAATCCCGTTTTAGGTGATTTGTACGGGCTTTATGCACACTACAATTTTTATTTTTTAAACAGGAGCCTGATGTTTCGTGTTGGGGAAGGAATTTCGTATAATACTAATCCCTACGATAAAGATACCAATTTCAGGAATATGGCTTATGGAACACGGTGGATGACATCAACTTATATGATGCTGAATTACCACAAAGAGAATCTTTATAAAAATATAGGCCTGCAGGCGGGAATTAGTTTTTTTCACCATTCTAATTCGAATATGGCCTCGCCTAATACAAGTACCAACACATTGGCTGTAAATCTTGGGGTTAATTATTCTTTTGAAAAAAGTGAGAATCTGAAACGGACGACTATAATGTATGATACAATACAAAATTTTAAAGAACCGGTTCGATTCAATATTTCATTCCGTTCCGGAAGGAATGAAAGCGATATTATTGGGAGTGGAAAATTTCCATTTTACGTATTGTCTGCCTATGCAGACAAACGTCTTTCCAGAAAAAGCGCTATCCAGTTTGGAACTGATTTTTTTATGATGAAATATCTGGAAGAATACATCAGATATAAATCTGCGGCCTATCCTGATTACCATCTTGACCCGGATACGGATTATCGTAGGATAGGAGTTTTTGTAGGGCATGAGCTTTTTATCAATAGACTCTCAATTGAAGCACAGGCAGGATATTATGTATATGCTCCATTTGGTTATTTAGGGCCATTTTATCAAAGAATAGGTTTGAAATATTATTTTAGTGATACTATTTTTGCAGCACTAACGCTGAAAACGCATGCTGCAAAAGCAGAAGCCATGGAAATAGGAGTTGGGATAAGGCTATGATACATTTTTACAAACACATGACGAACAAATTTTTTTACCTGTTATATCTGTTGCCTGTACTGTGCTTTTCTCAAGAGGGAAACAGCAAATACACTCTTGATATCAATAATTTTTATGGAAAGATTTTAAAGCATACCGAGGAAATCTCACAGTTCACAGATAAAAGACAGGAAGGAATACTGATAAGCCTTAACAGGAAAACCTACGGTGAAAAACCATGGCAGTCAAGATATAACTATCCGGATTATGGTCTCTCGTTCCAATATCAAAATATGAATTATGAAGCTTTAGGGCATTTTTATGGCTTATACGGGCATTATAATTTTTACTTTTTTCAAAGAAACCTGATGTTCAGGATTGCACAAGGAGTTGCCTATAATACCAATCCATACGACGCCGTAACCAATCCGGAAAATCAGGCTTATGGAACACATTGGATGCCAGCTACCTATTTTATGCTTAACTATAAAAAAGAAAAAATCTGGAACGGATTAGGTGTTCAGGCCGGATTGTCTTTTTTCCACCATTCCAATGCGAATTTGAGAACACCCAATAAGAGTACAAATACTCTGGCACTTAATATAGGAGCGGTATATGATTTTGAAAGTAAAGAACCGCTTCAGTATATTGAACATAAAGATTCTGTCAGATATACAGAGCCCATACGCTACAATCTGGTTTTCAGAACCGGATTTAATGAAAGCGATTTGGTAGGCAGCGGCCAATTTCCTTTTTATGTATTTTCTGTTTATGCAGATAAGAGGTTGAGCCGTATAAGTGCCATCCATATTGGAGCAGATCTCTTTATCTATAAATATTTAAAAGAAACCGTAAAACGAATTGCTGCAGACCCGAATTTAAACGTCAGTCCTGATACAGATTATCGGAAAGGCGGGATATTTGTTGGTCATGAGCTTTTTGTGAATAGGCTCTCGTTAGAAACACAATTCGGATATTATGCCTATGCTCCGTTGGATTATCTGCCTCCAATTTATCAGAGATTGGGACTTAAATATTATTTGGCAGATGAAATTTTTATGGGTGTCGCTTTAAAGACCCATGCCGCAAAGGCGGAAGCATTAGAATTTGCATTGGGAGTTCGTTTATAAACAGTAATGGATAGAAGTATGATGAAAGCCAAAATAACCACAAGAATAATTGTCCTGTTTTCGATAGCTTTTTTGTCATGCGATTCGGAAAATGCAAATGATTGCTTTCAGACCTCAGGGACTCCAATTACAAGAGAATTTGTGGTTAACGATTTTAAGAAAATCAATATAGGAGAAGGGATTGAATTGATTATAAAACAAGGTCCTGAAAAAAAAGTAGTTGTAAAAACAGGAGAAAATTTGCTTGGAGGAATTACAGCTGAAGTTCAGAATGAAGAACTTTTTCTCCGGAATTCCAATGGTTGCAACTGGGTTCGCGATTACAATACGACTCAGGTTTATGTAACAACTCCAACACTAATAAACGTATATTCGTCTTCACAATTTGGAGTAAAATCCGATGGTGTTTTGGGTTTTCCATCCCTTAGCCTGCAATCAGGAATGTTTAGCGATACAGCTTCCGGAACTTTTGAAGTGGAGGTAAATTGTAATCAACTAACAATAGAAGATAATAAGGATTCTTATTTTGCGGTATCAGGTACTACTCAGGCTTTATATATTGGTTTTTATAATGGTAATGCCAGATTTGACGGTTCTGATTTGACCGCAAAAGAAGTTCATGTTTTCCACAGAAGCTCAAACGACATCATTGTAAGACCGACAGATAAAATTTCTGGAACCATATACAGTACAGGCAATGTTGTTTTAAAAAACGTGCCGCCTGTAATCGAGGTTACGCAGCTTTACCAGGGACGTTTGGTATATCCGTAAGAAGTATTATTTCTTAGTAACATCTCTGAAAATAGCTTCCAGATTCTTGCTCTTCAGATTAAGCTGTAACGTTTTAAGTCCGTTGTCGTGGGCGAAATCAAAAATTGTAGGACGCATATCTTTTGAAGTTGAAAAGGTCAGCTCCCAGGTCATATCATGAGTATTGGTTAAAGTAACCAGGTTGGGTAACGACCTTAATAGTTGCTCTTCTACAGTATGGTCAAATTCAACTTCAATAACCTGCTCCTCTTCATTTTTAAGATTAGTCAGTTTTTTGTCTGTAACAATCTTTCCATGATTAATAATAATGACACGGTCACAAATAGCTTCTACTTCCTGCATAATATGCGTAGATAAGAAAACGGTTTTGTCTTTTCCGATATTTTTAATCAAATCTCTGATTTCTACCAATTGGTTTGGGTCAAGACCCGTTGTAGGTTCGTCTAAAATCAAAACATCCGGATTGTGAAGCAGGGCTGTTGCCAGACCAACACGCTGGCGGTAACCTTTAGACAATTGCCCTATTTTCTTATGGCTTTCAGGAGTCAGGCCGGTCATCGTAATTACTTCCTCAATTCTTGATTTGGCAACTTTATACACATCAGCATTGAAAGCCAGGTATTCGCGCACATACAAATCAAGATACAAAGGATTGTGTTCAGGCAGATAACCAACAGATTTTTGTACTTCCTTTTGTGCCGTTGAAACGTCAAATCCATTTACAGAAGCCTGTCCTTCATCAGCAGTAATAAAGGTAGTAAGGATTTTCATCAACGTTGATTTTCCGGCACCATTTGGCCCCAGAAAGCCCACGATTTCACCTTTTTGAATAGAAAAGGAAATAGTATCCAAAGCTTTTTGCTCTCCGTAATTTTTTGAAATGGAAGTGACTTCGATTGACATGATTCTTGATTTTGAACAAAAGTAATAAATTGGATAATTAAAACGTGTATATGTTCGTTGAATTGCATAGCGGGAAAATTAAACGTCTTTTGAACCATTACTCAAACGTTATAGCTAAAATTTTTCTTAAAAAAAGTTTCAATTTGTAAAACGTAAAACAAAAATTTCTACTTTAGCCGAATAGCAAGACAAAAAAAATGCAAAACAACCGTTTTTATTTTAGCAACTCTTTTTACTTCTGGAAACAGGAAAGGGATTGTCGTGTTGTTATCTAAATAGAAATTATTTAAAATCAATAATAGTAAATCCCGATGCAAATCGGGATTTTTTTTTGCCTAAACTTATGGAAACAAAAATTGCAATTCAGGGAATCAGAGGCTCATTCCACCATCAGGTTGCTAAAGAATATTTTGGTGAAAATCTGGAGCTGGATGAATGCATGTCGTTTGATGCTTTAGTTAACAGCCTGGTCGAAAACAAAACACAGCATGCCGTAATGGCTTTGGAGAATTCGATTGCAGGTTCCATCATACCTAATTATGCGTTAATAGACAGGAATAACCTTCACATTATTGGAGAGCATTATCTGAATATCAATATGAACCTGATGGTATTGAAAGGTCAGAAAATAGAAGACATAAAAGAAGTTCATTCGCATCCAATCGCCTTGCTGCAATGTGGAGAGTTTTTTAAAAAATATCCCCATATAAAATTAGTTGAAAGTGGTGATACGGCTGAAACGGCACATCGGATTCAGGAAAACCAATTGAAGAAGATTGCTGCTGTCGCAAGTCCGATTGCTGCTGAAATGTTTGGCCTGGATATTCTGGCTTCCGGAATCCATACCATAAAAAGTAATAAGACGCGGTTTGTAATCTTAAAGACGCAGAACAAGGTTTTGCCAAAATCGGAAATCAATAAAGCCTCCATAAAATTTGAATTGGACGACACACCCGGCAGTCTGGCTACAATTTTAAATGTTATGAACAATTGCAAATTAAACCTGACAAAAATCCAGTCGATGCCCATTATTGAAACACCCTTTCAATATTCCTTTTTTGTGGATGTGACTTTTGAAAAGTACAAACATTATGAAAAGGCAAAATCAATAGTAGAATTGATGACCACGCATTTTAAAGTTTTAGGAGAATACAGAAAAGGAGATACAATTTAAATCGCGAAAAGATGACAGAGGATATTTTAACGGTAGAAAAAATAGAAAAGAAAGGATTTGCTAAACGATTGGAAACGGTTGAAGAGTATTATTTTTCTACAAAACTGCGACAAGTCCGCCAAATGATTTCTGAAGGGAAGCCCGTGCTGAATATGGGGATAGGCAGCCCTGATTTAACACCACCCCCAAAAGCAATTGAAGCGATGGTTAAGGCTCTTGGAGATGAAAAAGCACATGAATATCAAAGCTATCAGGGATTGCCGGAATTGAGAAAAGGAATAGCCGATTTTTACAAATCTCAATTTGATGTGGCATTAGACCCCAATATTGAAATTTTACCCTTAATGGGTTCCAAAGAAGGAATAATGCATATTTCATTAGCCTTTTTGAATGAAGGAGATGAGGTGCTGATACCAGACCCGGGATATCCAACCTACTCATCTGTCACAAACCTTGTTGGAGCAAAGTCTGTTTTTTATGATTTGAAAGAACAGAACAACTGGATGCCGGATTTGGAAGCTCTGGAAAGTAGAGATTTATCAAAAGTCAAGTTGATGTGGATTAATTATCCGCATATGCCAACCGGAACTGGCGGAAATCTTGAACTTTTCAAAAGACTGGTTGCTTTTGCAAAAAGACATCAGATTGTTTTGGTCAACGATAATCCATACAGTTTTGTGCTGAATGATAATCCGATTTCGATTTTTCAGATAGAAGGAGCCAAGGAGGTTGCTTTAGAATTAAATTCTTTGAGCAAAACTTTTAATATGTCCGGTTGGCGAATAGGAATGGTTTCCGGAAAACAGGAGTTCATCGATGTCATCCTGAAAATAAAAAGCAATATGGATAGCGGCATGTTTTACGGTATCCAAAAAGGAGCAATCGAAGCTTTGAAATTAGGAAGCGAATGGTTTGATTCCCAAAATAAAATATATAAAAGAAGAAGAAAATTAATTTTTCAATTGGCAGAAAAACTGGGCTGTACTTTTAATAAAGAAGCTGTTGGCATGTTTGTATGGGCAAAATTACCTTTTGGAAATCGGTCTTCTGAAACATTTATCGATACATTTTTAATTGAAAAAAACATTTTCCTTACACCGGGAACCATTTTTGGAAAGAATGGAGAAGGATACATTCGTTTTTCGTTATGTATCCGGGAAGAAAAAATTCAGGAAGCAATTGATAGGCTGGACTGATAAGCCTGAAAAATAAAATAACTAATTTTGGCATGAGCCGAAAAACTCAAGATAAAATGGAAAAAAATTCAAAAGAATTAAGAATGTGGCTGGACGATTTCAAATTGTCACATCCATTAATAATTGCAGGACCTTGCAGTGCGGAAACGGAAGAACAGGTATTAAAAATAGCTCATGAATTGAAAGATTCTGATGTTAGTATTTACAGGGCTGGAATTTGGAAACCCAGAACCCGACCGGGAAGTTTTGAAGGTGTTGGAACAGTAGGTTTAAAATGGCTGCAGAAAGCCAAAGCAGAAACGGGTCTTTTAATGGCAACAGAAGTAGCCAATGTTGCACACGTCCAATTGGCTTTGGAACATGATATAGATGTTTTATGGATAGGGGCAAGAACTACTGTAAACCCTTTTGCGGTACAGGAAATTGCAGATGCTTTAAAAAATACAGACAAAATTGTTTTAGTAAAAAACCCTGTAAACCCTGATTTGGCTTTGTGGCTTGGAGGGATTGAGCGCCTTTACAATGCAGGAATCAAAAAACTGGGCGTCATCCACAGAGGCTTTTCCACTTATGAAAAAACAAAATACAGAAACATACCGGAATGGCAATTGGCAATAGAATTGCAGAACCGTTTTCCGGATTTGCCTATAATTTGTGACCCCTCACACATTACCGGCAAGCGTGAAATGATTCAGGAAGTTTCGCAACAGGCTTTAGACTTGAATTATGACGGACTAATAATTGAAACCCATAATGACCCTGATAATGCATGGAGTGATGCCGAACAGCAGGTTACTCCGGAACAATTAAAAGAAATTTTCAAAAATCTGAAAGTAAGGAAAGAAACAGAAGACGGTTCAGACTATAATCAGAGGCTGGACAGGCTCCGTTTGGATATAGACGAGTATGATGCAAAAATCCTTGAGATTTTAGGAAAAAGAATGAAGGTTGCCGATAAGATTGGAGCCTTAAAAAAAGAAAAAAACGTAGCCGTCCTTCAAAACAAAAGATGGAATGAGATTTTGGGCAAAATGATATTGGAGGGCGAAGAAAAAGGTTTGAGCGAAGAGTTTATTTTAAAGATATTCAAAGCAATCCATCAGGAAAGTATCAGTCACCAGGAAAAAATTATTAACGGATAAAAGTGAGTTTTAAATTTAAATGATGAAATTACATTGTTCCGTTGTAAAACAGTAATTTTGTCGTTTAAATTTAATAAAATCAGGAAAACTGAAGTGAATGACAGGAACCGTTTATAAATCTACCGGAAGCTGGTATACCGTGAAATCCGAAAGCGGAGACTTTATCGAATGCAGGATTAAAGGCAAATTCCGAATGAAAGGAATCAAAAGTACCAATCCTATTGCAGTAGGCGATATAGTCGATTATGAACTCGATAAGAGTTCTGATAAAATCACGGGAACGATTCATAATATCCACGACCGCAAAAATTATATAGTCCGTAAGTCGGTTAACCTTTCAAAGCAGGTTCACATTATTGCATCCAATATTGACCGGGTCTTTTTGTTGGTTACGATAAATAATCCGCCCACAACAACCAGTTTTATTGACCGTTTTCTGGTTACTGCCGAAGCCTATGGCATAGAAACTATTTTGGTTTTTAATAAAATAGACACCTATGATGAGGCAATGCTTGACGAGCAGCTTTACCTGCAATATGTATATTCCAATATAGGATATCAATGCCTGAGAGTTTCTTCAACAGAAGGAAAAGGAGTGGAAAAGCTGAAAGAAATGATGATAGGTAAGGTTTCAATGTTTTCCGGTCATTCGGGTGTTGGGAAATCAACTCTTGCCAATGCCTTAGAACCAACACTGCACCTTAAGACATCCGTAATTTCGGAACAAAGCAGACAAGGACAACACACGACTACATTTGCAGAAATGTATGATTTGTCATTTGGAGCAAGAATTATTGATACACCGGGAATCAAAGGCTTTGGGATTGTAGATATGGAAAAATCGGAAGTCAGCGGTTATTTCCCTGAGTTTTTTGCTTTACAGGACCAATGCAAATTCAATAATTGCCTTCACAAGGAAGAACCGCATTGTGCCGTTAAAGAAGCATTAGAAAAGGATGAAATTGCCTGGTCACGCTACAGAAGCTATCTGCAAATACTCGAAGGCGACGAAGAACATTATCGTACTGACGACTACGCCGACGAGAAAGCAGGAAACTAGATTAGTGGATAGTTGATAATCTATAGTCGATAGTTATGAAGTAGATAAGTCATAAAGGCGGAAGTCTTAAGGTCAAAAGACACATGTCATAGAGTAACTACTCACTATCAACTACTCACTATCAACTATCCATTATCCACTATAAACTGTCCACTATAAACTGTCCACTATAAACTATCCACTAAATGAAAACCGTTATTCAAAGAGTTTCCCATGCCTCCGTAACTATTGAAGGAGAAAAAGTAAGTGAAATACAATCAGGACTGTTGGTTCTGGTTGGATTTGAAGATTCCGATACCCAGGAAGACATTCAATGGCTTTCAGCAAAAATTGCCAACCTTCGCATTTTTGGTGATGAGGATGATGTCATGAACCTATCCATTAAAGATATTGGCGGGGATATTATTATTGTTAGCCAGTTCACACTTCATGCCGCTACTAAAAAAGGAAACCGGCCATCTTACATAAAAGCGTCCAAGCCGGATATAGCTATTCCTTTATATGAGAATTTTATAAGTCAGATGGAAGCAGATTTGGGCAAAAAAGTTCAGACAGGAAGGTTTGGCGCCGACATGAAAGTGGCATTACTTAACGATGGTCCGGTTACCATCGTAATCGATACAAAAAATAAAGAATAGGCTAGGAAATCAGTTTTATTATTTTATTTTTGGAAAAATTTAACATTTAATGAAAAATTTACTTTTCCCCCTCACTATTGTTTTATTTTTCACAACAATAGCTGTTGCACAGGATCTTGAGTATACAGTTGCGAACATTCCTGCAGAACTTAAAGAAAACGCAAACGCTGTTATTCGTTTGGACCAAAAAAACATTGTTATTTCTTCCAGAAAGTCAATGATAATGACTAATAAAAGAATAGTAACTGTTCTTAATGAAAACGGATTGTCCTATATGGGGCTTTATGAATATTTTTCAGGTAGAGAGCGTGTCAAATCTATTGAGGCACAATTCTATAATGCATTTGGGAAAGAAATAAAAAAAGTAAAAAGAAAAGACTTTAAAGAAAATTCAGTTTCTGAAGGTTCAATCATAACAGACAATAAGTTGCTGCATTATGATTATACTCCTACTGAATATCCTTTCACAGTAGTTTTTTCAAGCGAGACGGAAACCTCCAATACAGCTTTTATTCCAAGATGGTATCCGGTTCCTGGTTTTTCTGTAAGCGTGGAAAAATCAACTATAAGTATAAAAGCGCCATCTGATTTAGGCTTTAAATACAAGGAATTCAATATGCTGGACAATCATAATATTATAAAGGAGGTTAAGACAGATGGAGTTTCTTTTACTGCAAATAATATGCAGGCTTACAAAACAGAGGATTATTCTCCTTCATTTGATTCCTATACGCCTAATGTAATGATGGGATTGGATTATTTTCATTTGGAAGGAGTTGATGGAAATGCAAAAAGTTGGTTGGAAATGGGAAAATGGTTTACGGATAAAATTTTGATAGGAACATCCGAGTTGTCAGATGAAACTAAAGTTAAAATTAAAACTTTAATAGGAAATGAAGAAGACCCATTGAAAAAAGCCAAAATAGTATATGGATATGTCCAGGAAAAAGTCAGGTATGTTAGTATTCAAGAAGGAATTGGAGGTTGGAAGCCAATGTTGGCAAAAGACGTTGATAGATTAGGTTATGGTGATTGTAAAGCTTTAACCAACTATACAAAATCACTTTTAGATGTAGTTGGTGTTGAGTCTTATTATGTACGGCTATATGGAGATAGGTATAAAAAAAGCGTGATTCCGGATATTGTTTCTATGCAAAGTAACCATGTAATCTTGGCAATTCCTGATAAAGAAAAGTATGTTTGGTTAGAATGTACAAGCCAAATATTACCTTTTGGTTTTCAAGGAGATTTCACGGACGATAGAAATGCACTTGTTCTTAAACCCGAAGGAGGAGAAATTGTCAGGACAAATGTATATGCAACGAAAGATAATACGCAAATTACTAAAGGTAACTATAGCATTTCAGAGGATGGAATGATTTCGGGAAAACTAGAAATTAAATCTAAGGGAATTCAATATGATAAAAAATTAAATATTAATGGAAAATCTATTGATGATTTAAAGAAAATCTATAAAAATTATTTTAATCATATAAATAATTTAAAGGTTGTAAAAACAGATATATTCAATGATAAAGATAATATCGAGTTTACAGAAAAAATTTCTTTAGAAGCGGCAGGATATGCCAATAAGACAGGTAATAGATTGGTTTTTGCGTTAAATGCATACAATCCATCATTTTCTGTTCCCCAACGTTATCGAAACAGAACTAACCCGTTTGAAATTTCAAGAGGATATTATGATTATGATGAGGTCACTATAGATTTGCCAAAAAGTTTTGTTATTGAGGCAAAGCCTGAAGACGTAGAAATAAAAAGTGTTTTTGGGGAATATAAAACAGAATATGTCATTTTGAATGAAAGTCAATTAATTTATAAAAGAATATATCAAATAAATCCCGGATTATACGACAAAAAAGACTACGAAAATTTCCGAAAATTCAGAGAGCAGATTGCCAAAAATGATAACGCAAAAATAGTACTCGTTAAAAACTAATAGACCGACAACCATGAAAAAAAACATTTTTACAATTTGTTTCGTCCTGTTTGCTTTAAACCTGTTTGCACAGAAAAAATGCGAACTGGGAAAAGTAACTGTGGAAGAATTAAAAGAGAAAGTACATCCTAAAGATACATCAGCAGTAGCGGCAATCCTGTTTAAAAAAGGGAATACTTATCTTGATTATGATATGGATGGAAATTGGGTAGCTGTTACGGAAGTCGCAACAAAAATTAAGATATATAAAAAAGAAGGTTATGAGTTTGCTAACGAACAAATACCTTATTATACAGGCGGAAAGCAAATAAAATTGTTTTTTGACGATGCCGTAACCTATAACCTGGTTGGCGATAAGGTTGAAAAAACAAAGCTGAAGAGCGATGGAGAATTTACAGAAAAAGTCAATGAAATATACAGCTTAAAAAAAATAACAATGCCTAACGTGAAGGAAGGGAGTGTCATAGAGTATAAATATACAATGAGAACACCCTATCTGACTTCTCTTAACGATTGGTATTTTCAATATCCTATTCCGGCAGATTATGTAGAATATAGAATTGCCATACCACAATACTTTAATTATAGCGTTTTTATGAAAGGCTATCTCAAGGTTAACAAAAAACCTTCGGTAGTGGCATCAGCAGCAGCCCAAAAATTTAATGAACTGGTGACGGTTTATAACATTGAGAATGTAAAAGCATTAAAAGAAGAATCATATGTCAATAATATTGATAATTACAGGTCTATGCTGCAATTTGAACTGGCCTCTACAGATTTTCCAAATCAGGGGCTGAAAAATTATGCAGCAGATTGGGCATCAGTAACCAAGAATATCTATGAACATAAAGATTTTGGAGATGAGCTAAACTATAAATCCTATTTTGAAAAAGATATTGAACCAATCATAAAAGGCGTTACATCGAGAGAAGAAAAAATAAAACTAATTTTCGACTATGTTAAGACCAGAATGAACTGGAATGAAAAGAACAGTTATTATTGTAATGTTGGGGTGAAAAAAGCATATGCAGAGAAAGTAGGAAATGTGGCTGAAATTAACCTGATGCTTGTAGCAATGCTGAGATATGCAGAGCTTAAAGCCAATCCGGTATTAATCAGCACACGCTCAAACGGAATTGCGGTATATCCTGCACCGTCAGCCTATAATTATGTTATTGCCGGGGTTGAGCTTGACAATAATCAGCAAATACTGTTAGACGCCACATCAAAAAATGCCTTGCCTAATATTTTGCCATTTCGGGCATTAAACTGGCTTGGAAGAATGATAAGAAACGACAAGACCTCTATAGAAGTAGACCTTGCACCTAAAAGCAACTCTAAAGAAATAGTCAATGTCATTGCGGCAATTGATGAAGAAGGTAAAGTTGAAGGAAAGATCAGGGCGCAATATTTTGACTACAATGCTTATGGTTTTAGAGAAATTCATTTAAAAACCTCGAAAGACAAGTACCTCGAAGAAATGGAAAAGCGTTATGGCGGGGTTGAAGTTGGAGAATACACAACAACTAACGACAATGATTTATCAAAACCTATTATAGAAACCTTTAGTTTTGTCAATAATAACTTGGCAGACCGTATCGGAAATAAAATTTATTTCTCGCCAATGCTTCATTATGCAAGACATGAAAATCCGTTTAAGGATGAGGTAAGAGAATTTCCGGTAGATTTTATGTTCCCTTATCAGGACAAGTACTCATATACGATCACTATTCCTAAAGGATATGAAGTGGAGTCAATGCCGGAGCCTATTGCAATCTATATGGAAAGTAACATAGGTTCTTTCAAATACAACATTATAAAAACGGCAAATCAGGTTCAGGTCACCACAATATTGGATATGAATTATTCTAATATTCCGCCGGATTATTATCATACGCTAAGAGATTTCTATAAGAAAATGCTGGAAAAACAAAATGAAAAAGTAGTACTTAAAAAAGTATAACCTATGGAAATAAAAAATGCACAGCTTCAGGTTGACAACTGGATAAAAGAACACGGAGTTCGCTATTTTAATGAACTTACAAATATGGCACAACTCACTGAAGAAGTTGGAGAAGTAGCCCGTATCATAGCCCGTCGTTATGGTGAACAGTCAGAAAAAGAATCAGATAAAAACAAAGACCTGGGTGAAGAATTAGCCGATGTGGTTTTTGTGGTTTTGTGTCTGGCAAATCAAACCGGAATCAATCTTCAGGAAGCTTTTGATAAAAAAATGGACTTAAAATCAAACAGAGATAAGGACCGACACAAGAATAACGAAAAACTCAAATAGCAAATCAATATAAAATGAATCTAAGTCTAAAGCCAGCAACCTGCACTGTCAAATCTGAAATTTCGATAACAGGATCCAAGTCAGAAACTAACAGGTTACTACTGCTACAGGCTTTATATCCTGCGATTGTTCTAAAAAACACTTCAAATTCTGATGATTCTGAAGTGATGACCAAAGCGCTCAATACAAAAGATTCAGTAATAGACGTACATCATGCCGGAACGGCAATGCGGTTTCTGACGGCCTATTTTGCAACTCAGGAGAATAGGGAAGTCATCCTGACCGGCTCGTCAAGAATGAAAGAACGCCCCATTAAAATTTTAGTTGATGCCTTGAACCAGCTTGGAGCTTCCATTACCTACGAAGAGAAAGAAGGTTTTCCGCCAATTAAAATCAATGGACAGCAGCTTTCTAAAAATAAGGTTTCGCTTCCGGCCAATATCAGCAGCCAGTATATTTCGGCTTTGCTGTTAATCGCACCTAAACTTGAAAATGGATTGGAACTTCAATTGGAAGGAAAAATAACATCAGTACCTTACATCAAAATGACTTTGGCGCTGTTGGAGGAAATTGGCGTTGAAACAAATTTTAAAGAGAATACAATTACAATTCAGTCCAAAAAAGAAATTCAGGCACGCCAACTCACGGTAGAATCAGATTGGAGTTCGGCTTCCTATTTTTATGCGATAGCCGCTTTGTCTGAAACAGGAACAGAAATAAAACTCTCCAGCTACAAGAAGCATAGTCTTCAAGGCGATTCGGTATTGGTAGAGATTTATAGAAAATTGGGAGTAGACACAATTTATGAGGGCAACTCCATTATCCTAAAAAAGAGTACGGCCAGGATTGTGGAAACCCTGAAGCTGAATTTGAATGACTCACCGGATATTGCCCAGACAATTGCCGTGACCTGTTTCGGATTGGGAATAACATGTCATTTGTCGGGATTGCATACGCTAAAAATCAAAGAAACAGACCGTCTGGAAGCTTTAAAAACCGAACTCGAAAAATTGGGTGCTGTAATAAAAGTAACCCAGGATACCTTAGAATTAGGCAAGTCAGAAGAAATAAAATCAGGTGTTTCAATAACCACCTATGATGACCACAGAATGGCGATGGCCTTTGCGCCTTTAGCATTAAAGGTTCCAATAATCATAAAAGATGCCGGGGTAGTTTCAAAATCCTATCCTCATTTTTGGGAAGATATAAAGTGCATTGGTTTTCAGATGAGTGAAATCTAAAATCCCAATGTTTATAGGCTTCAACACTTTGCGCTGTAACCAACATGAAAATTTCTGACTAAATAAAAGCAAAAACACTTGACAACGCCTATCGTACCATCGTATATTTGCAGCCGGTTTAAAATTTAGGGCCTTCAGAAAGCCGGTTTTATACCTCAAATCAAAATCCTATTATGAAATTATCACACTTCAATTTCAATTTACCGAAAGAACTTTTGGCGGAATATCCGGCAGAAAACAGAGACGAATCCCGTCTGATGGTAGTAAACAGAAAAACTAAAACTATTGAACACAAGATGTTCAAAGACATAATCGATTATTTCGAAGAAGGTGACGTAATGGTACTGAACAATACCAAGGTTTTCCCTGCAAGACTTTATGGGAATAAAGAAAAAACAGGAGCCAGAATCGAAGTTTTCTTGTTGAGAGAATTAAATGCCGAGCAAAGACTTTGGGACGTTTTGGTTGACCCGGCCCGTAAAATCAGAATTGGTAACAAACTATATTTTGGAGACGATGACTCATTAGTTGCAGAGGTTATCGATAATACGACTTCAAGAGGAAGAACACTTCGTTTTCTTTACGACGGTTCTTACGAAGAATTCAGAAACAAGCTGACAGAGCTTGGAGAAACTCCAATCCCAAAATACATCAACCGTGAAGTGACTCCGGAAGATGCAGAACGTTACCAGACAATTTATGCCAAAGAAGAAGGAGCGGTAGCTGCACCAACAGCAGGTTTGCACTTTTCAAAACATTTATTGAAAAGGTTGGAAATCAAAGGAATTGATTTTGCTGAAGTAACGTTGCACGTCGGATTAGGAACTTTCAACCCGGTTGAGGTAGAAGACCTTTCCAAGCACAAAATGGATTCTGAAGAATTGAAAATTACTCAGGAAGCCTGTGATATCGTTAATAAAGCAAAAGCAAACAAGAAAAAAGTATGCGCTGTAGGAACTACTTCTATGCGTGCAATTGAAAGTTCGGTTTCTTCTGCAAAAACATTAAATCCATACGATGGCTGGACAAATAAATTTATTTTCCCTCCGCATGATTTTAGTATTGCAGACTGCATGATTACAAACTTCCACACACCAAAATCAACTCTTTTAATGATGATTTCGGCTTTCACAGGACATGACCTTATGAAAAAAGCATATGAAGAAGCCATCAAAGAAGGATACAGATTCTATTCTTACGGTGATGCCATGCTAATTCTGTAATCAGAATTTCTAACTATAAAAAATCAAAATCTCGTCAGTAATGACGAGATTTTTTATTTCCAACGAATCCTATTCCGTAATCATCCTAACCCATGCCAGAATCTGCTCCCTGATTAAACTACCACACAAGTTCTCTCAAAAATCTGCGACCCTCCGCGAAATCCGTTTCAATCCGTGTCCAAACAAAATCAGCCTTTTATCCCAAACAACATAATCATCCCAATCTGCGGCAAAAAACTAATTCCGGACTAAACTACCCGCATAAGTTCTCTCAAAATCCGCGTTAATCCGCGAAATCCGTTTCAATCTGCGTCCAAACAAATTCGTCCCTTAACCAAAAAAACAATATAATCTCTTCCATTCGGCATCCAAAAACCTACTTTTTTCTAACTTCAAACCAATCACCATACTACTCAAATCTTTCCAAAATCAATCTTTTTTCCTATTTTTACGCCCATCTAAAAAACAACCAATGACCTTTCAAAATACCCGCGAATTTGCACAAGAACTGGATTCGCAAGACAAACTGCACCACTACAGAAATGAGTTTCTTTTTCCACAGGTAAATGGAAGGAAAGTAATCTATTTTACAGGAAACTCTTTAGGATTGCAGCCTAAAAGAACCAAAGCCTATATAGATGAAGTCATGGATGATTGGGCAAAGCTGGCTGTAGAGGGGCATTTCTATGCAGAAAAGCCGTGGTGGGATTACCATGAAAGATTTGCGGCACCCTTAAGTAAAATTGTAGGAGCGCTTCCGTCTGAAGTTTCCGTGATGAATACCCTGACGGTAAACCTTCACCTTCTGATGGTATCTTTCTATCGCCCAACCGAAAAAAAATACAAAATACTTTGTGAGGCAAAAGCCTTTCCAAGTGACCAATACATGTTGCAAAGCCAGGTACGTTTTCACGGTTACAATCCGGATGACGCTATCGTAGAACTGCAAAGAAGAGAAGGAGAACACAACATCCGTCTCGAAGATATACTTGCCAAAATTGAAGAATTAGGCGAAGAAATAGCTTTGGTATTGATTGGAGGTGTAAACTATTATACCGGACAGGTATTCGATATTAAGACCATAACAGAAGCCGGACACAAAGTCGGAGCCTATGTAGGCTGGGATTTGGCACATGCTGCCGGAAATATAAAACTCGAATTGCACGACTGGGATGTAGATTTTGCAGCCTGGTGCAGTTATAAATACATGAATTCAGGCCCTGGAAATGCTTCAGGATGTTTCGTCCATGAAATGCACCACGACAACTACGAACTTAATCGTTTTGCCGGATGGTGGGGACACAACAAAGAAAGGCGCTTCCTGATGGAGCCAAAATTTTCTCCTGAAACCGGAGCAAACGGTTGGCAGATAAGCAACCTTCCTATATTGTCTTTAGCGCCTTATTTGGCTTCGGTTGAAATGTTTGCCGAAGTAGGAATGGATGCCCTCATTGAAAAACGAAATAAGATAACTTCCTATCTGGAATTTATCCTGCATGAAATCGACAAAGAAGTCGACAGTACATTTGAAATCATTACTCCGGAAAACCCGGAAGAAAGAGCTTCCCAACTATCCGTATTTCTGCATGGCGAAGGACGAGCCCTGTTTGACTATCTGATGAAAAACGGTGTCATAACAGACTGGAGAGAACCAAACGTAATCCGTTTAGCACCGGTTCCGTTATATTGCTCTTTCGAAGACATGTATGAATTCGGACAGATATTGAAGCAAGGAATACTATCTCACAAATAAAAAAGCTAAGAACCGATTTGTTTCGGCTTTCAAAAAATAAATCATGACAAAAGAACAAATTATAAAAAACTTTGACCCAAGTCAGCCGGGTTTGGCAGATGCCAGCATCTTTGGACTTCCATTTTCTGCCGAAGACAGTGAAATCATTATCATTCCTGTGCCTTGGGAAGTAACGGTGAGTTATGGAGCCGGAGCTTCTGAAGGTCCTGATGCCATTTTGGATGCATCGTTTCAGGTAGATTTACACCATCAGGAATTTCCGGAATTGTGGAAACTGGGAATCTATCTTGACCAAACCGAGCAGACAGAAAAATGGGCAAAGGAAAGCGAAAAGTATAAAAGTTTGGCACAGCCTATAATCGAGGCTCTGGAAAGTGGCGAGGTTATCGAAAGCCTTCCGGGATTGCAGTCAGACCTGGATAAAATCAACAAGGTTTGTAAAAATCTGAAAGAAGAAGTAAAGGAAAGAGTATTATACTGGACTAAAAAAGGCAAAAAAGTTGCACTTTTAGGTGGTGACCACTCTACGCCATTAGGCTATTACGAAGCACTGGCCACTCAACATAACGAGTTTGGCTTACTGCATCTGGATGCCCACATGGATTTGAGAATTGCCTACGAAGGCTTTACTTATTCCCATGCCTCAATTATGTACAATGCCTTACAAATTCCAGAAATTACCAAAATTGTACAGGTAGGAATACGCGATTTCTGTCAGCAGGAAGTGGAAACGGCTTTCGAACAAGGAAATCGTGTGTTGGTTCATACTGATATGGATTTAAAAACGGAGACGTTTACAGGCAAAACCTGGGAACAGCAGTGCGAAGCTATTATTGCAGCACTTCCGCAAAAAGTAGCCATCAGTTTTGATATTGACGGTATGTATCCATGGTATTGCCCAAATACGGGAACACCGGTTCCGGGCGGATTCTCTTTTGAACAGGCCGCTTATCTTTTAAGCAAGCTGGGAGAAAGCGGTAAGGAAATCATCGGGTTTGATTTGGTAGAAGTAGCTCCGGGGGATGATGATTGGGACGGGAACGTTGGAGCCAGAATGCTTTTCCATATGTGTGGTGTTTTAGCCAAAAATAATGGACTTCCGGTAGGACAAAAGATTAAATTCAACAGATAAGAATTAAAAAGCGAGCTATTAGCCCGCTTTTTTGTTTAAGGTAAATTCGCAATAAAAGGTGCTTTTTTAAGGAATGTTTTATCACTTAGTTGTCCAATAAGAAAATCCGCCAGACTTGCAGCACTGATTTTATCACCCGGACAATCTTCAAGATTCACCGCAATTGGAGTTTTTTCATCAACAAGCTCAATTTGCGGAAGTCGCACTAAAGTCCAGTTTAGCTCACTTTTGGCTAAAAGCTCATATTCCAATTGTTTGTTTGTTGTTGACACCGGAAAGTTTTCATACATCCAGTTAGTAGCAAATGTTGCTTTTTGTCCTTTTCTGTCAGACGGAGTGTTGACATTCAATCCGGTCGTTACAATATAACGTTGCATATTGAAATGTTGCATCGCCTCAAGAATGTTGGCTGTCGCTTTGCTAAATAAAGTAGGTTCGCTGGGAGGAATGCCTAATCCCAGAGTGCTGATTACGGCATCGCAACCTTTTATTACGTGGACTATTGAATTATAATCAGAAGCATCACCAATAATAACTTCTACATTGGGATAATCTGATTGAAAATTCTTTGGGTTCCGTAACAGAAGCTTGAAAGTATAGCCCTGATTGATTAATGCTCTGACGAGGTATTTGCCGGATTTTCCGGTACCGCCAATGACGGCTATTTTTATATCTTGTTTCATTTTGTTCTTTATAAAATTTTGAAAATAGTAACTTAGCCTGAAATTATCATTTTTGGATAAACAGGCCGGCAAAAGCATAAGCTCTCGCTAAAAATCAATATTTTATAAAGAGATTTTAATAATACAAATGTAGAAGGTAGTCATAACTTATACAAGTAAATTAAAAACTTTTGCCTTAATACTCAATAGAATGGAAATCATAGAAAACAATATTCCGATAGAAATCTATCGGGAACTTCGTGTAAAATCGGGACTTTCAGGTAAAGATATAGAAGCTGCAACAATAGGACTCCAAAATTCGGTTTATTCAGTAATGATAAAAAAAGAAGAAACAATCGTAGGCATGGGACGGATTATTGGCGATGGAGGATGCTTCTGCCAGGTTGTAGATATTTGTGTACTTCCGGAATACCAGGGGCAAGGTATAGGAAAAATAATTATGGAACAGATATCCAATTTCATACAAACTCAATTGCCAAAATCGTGCTATGTAAGTTTATTGGCTGATGGTAATGCCAATCATTTGTATGAAAAATTTGGTTTTAAGGACACCTTGCCACATTCCAGAGGTATGGCTCTGAAAGTTGTATAGTAATCCGCTTTTAGTACTATAACATGAGTAAGGCAATAATCATAGAGAAGTTTGATATAGGCAGTTTGTTTGAAAAAACGGTGACAGTCGAAAGAAATCAATTTCTGAAAAAAGGTGGCAGTGCAGATACGCATATTTATTTTATAGAGAGCGGAAGCCTGAGGATTTTTATCACGGATGGAGAAGAAGAACGTATTGTTCGTTTCGGATATCAAAATAATATTGTTGTTGCACTCGATTCATTCTTTACACAAAAACCATCAGATTTTTATATACAGGCAATCAAAAAAACAACAGTCAAAATTATTTCCAAAGAAAAGTTCATGACTTTCATTAACAGTAATCCGGAAAATCTTAAGATTTGGCTTGAAATATTGGAAGATTTGGTACTGCAGCAAATTGAAAGAGAAAAAGACCTTTTGGTCCAATCACCGCGGGAGCGTTATGAAAGAGTTCTCAAACGGAGCCCGCAATTGTTTCAGGAAATCCCCAACAAACATATTGCGAATTACCTGCGCATGACGGCCGAAACCTTATCCAGGCTCAAAAAATCTTGAGTTCAATCAAGAATTTTTTTTCAGGTTCCCAAGAACTTTGTCCTAAAAAAATGAAGATTGAAACATCCCAACTGCTGCAGCAACTAATTGAGCAGGTAAAGAGCCATATGCAATATGCCGAATTGCTTGAAAAACAACCACAAAAATCACTTAACACCAGGCTAACGCCAGATAGCTGGAGCGTTCTTGAATGTATTGAACACCTCAATCGATATGGCAAATTCTACCTGCCTGAAATTCAAAAACGAATCAATGCATCCCATTCCGCGCCAGAGCCACAATTTAAAAGCGGGCTATTAGGGAATCATTTCGCAGAAAGCATGCTCCCGAAAGCAAAGCTGAACAGGATGAAAACTTTTAAAAATATGAATCCTATTCACAGTAAATTAGATGGGAGCGTACTCCAAATATTCATAAGTCAGCAAAACAAACTGCTTGCTTTGCTTGCAGATGCTGAAAAAGTGAGTCTTAACAAAACCAAAACCAGTATCAGTATCTCAAATTTGATTAAGTTAAAATTAGGTGACACATTCCGGTTTCTTATTTATCATAATGAAAGACATATTCAACAGGCACAAAGAGTTTTACAGACTATCGACTCTAAATTTTGATTTTTAGAAAAGTTATAAAGCACTGATAAGAAAAAGTTAAAGTGATTATTTTTTATTGATTGTGAAATTACGGCATGAAGTTTGTCTTGTGTGTTGCAAAATAATATAAACAGTTATGAAAACATTTAAAAGCTCAAACAAAATGAAACAGATTTTCTCTTTAAAAACGCTATTGCTATTGCTTGGTTTTGCCTTGCTTTCAACACAGGCAAAAGCAGAAAAAATACGAATGACCATCAAAGAAGAATTGGCAAGCTGTACGGGTGTTGCTCCTCAAAACTGCTATCAGGTAAAGTATAAAAAGAGTAAGGACTGGGAATTTTTCTACGATCAAATCGAAGGATTTGAGTATACTCCGGGTTACCGATATGTAATTGACGTGAAGAGAACCAAAAGAAAAAACATTCCGGCAGATGCCAGTGCCTATACCTACAAATTGAAAAAAATCATCAAAAAAGAAAAAATAACAAATGAAGCAGCTACCGAACTGGCTTTCATTACCAAACACAAATGGAACCTGATCCAAATAAACGGAACCATGCCGCCAGCTTCATCAGCCTATCTTATTTTCCAGACCGATGGTAAAAGAATAGCCGGTTCTGCAGGATGTAACAGAATTTCCGGAGGTTTTGAATTGACAAAAGACAAAATCTCTTTCTCAAAAATTGCCAGCACACTAATGGCGTGTCCGGATGAAAACAAAAACAAACTGGAAGGAACTTTATTAAAAATGCTAACCGATACTACTTTCAGATATGACATTGCAGACCAAACCCTAAACCTATACCAGGGAGATAAATTGGTATTGATGTTTGGAATGTCGCCACTGGAATAAAACCCTTTTTGCAACAAAGTACAACAACCTCCTGGAGCTATTTTGAGCTTCGGGAGGTTTTTTTATTGAAATGACACAGAATATTTACGCATACAACTTTCCGGTTTATACACCTTTGTGGAAAGCCGTAATGAATTATAGTGAATTACCTATATGTTTGTTCTGAACTAAACTTGTAATTGATCATGTCTTTGTAAGAGGAATGAATTGTTTATGGAAATTGGGATAGTCATATTTTTCATCATAGTCTTTTTTATAGCCTTTATAAAAAAAGACAGAAAATCATTTGAAATCAGTTCGGAACCTAAAAGAGGGACAAGGTCGGAAAGAAATTTAGTTTCCATACTCAAACGTTCCGGAATACCGGAACAGACTATTTTTCACGACCTGTATATAAAAAAGCACAATGGGAATTTTTCTCAGATTGATTTGGTAGTTGCGACCAAAGTGGGAATAATTGTCTTTGAAGTAAAAGACTATAGCGGTTGGATTTTTGGTACTGGTTATCAATCGCAATGGACTCAGATATTGGCTTACGGACAACAAAAATACCGATTCTATAATCCCATTCTGCAAAACAATAAGCATATATCCGACTTAAGAAAAAAGCTTACGCAGTTTGAAAACATACCTTTTTATTCCATAATCGTATTCTATGGTGACTGTATATTAAAAGATGTCAGTTTTGTACCTAAAGGAACTTTTTTAGTAAAGCCGGAACGGGTAATTGAAGCCATGAGAATTATCATCGCAAACAACGAACCCGCGCAATACACCAATAAGCATGAAGTGGTAAAAGTGTTGCAGGAAGCCGTTAACAATGGAGAAAGTCCGGAAGTTCAATGGCAGCACATTGAAAATGTGAGGGACATGTTGGGTAAGGATAGGATATTTGGATAAAAGGATTTTTATTTTACGGTCAACCGTAAAGAATCGGATCGGAATACATAAGCTTGTTTAATTAAAAAAACCTACTATGCAGACATTTCCAAATGAAAAAGTCCTGATGACTTCAGATGATAATTCTATTACGCTGACCACCCATCGAATATTTCAGAGAAATGTTGAGGCAAACAAAGATTTGCTTCTTAAACATATCGTTTCTCATCAGGTTATCAGGCGTAAAAAATTATACTATAAACTACTGACTGTTTTTTTTCTGATAATGACATTTGTAGCGTATCAAAATTTAAATCCCCGGTATGATGAAGAGGTATTTATTCTGGTGCTTATACTCGTTGCCCTGAGCATAATTTCCGCTTGTTTTTTTTTATAATCCAAAATCGATATTTGAAAATTGTTAGTTACTTTGGAGAAATAGAGTTTTCATTATCCAACATGGATCAAAGTAGCTTAAATAGTTTTTTGAATAGAATGTATGACGAAATGGAAAAACGCAAAAAGGAGGATTAAGTTGTTTCAATATAGAATTTGCATTTTTAATTCTTTGCGGCAATTCTTTTTGTCCGATTTCTATTTTCAAATTATCTGATGGTTGCAGTATCCTAAAGTTAATTATATTTATCAGCGTTTATATAATTACGAAATAATATGCCAAACCTAAAACTCCTACGGGAACAGCAAAACCTAACCCAGGAAGAACTTTCTGAAAAATCGGGAATTTCTGTCAGGACCATACAACGTATTGAAGCCGGAACACAACCAAAAGGTTATACGCTCAAAACGCTGGCAAAAGTTTTAGATGTGCGCGAAAGTGATTTATCGGATAAAAGCATAAAAACTGAAACAGCAGTCGAAAGCGAAAAAATAATCAGTTCTCAGGAACCTGCTATTGACTACTCCAAAATCAAATTAATAAATCTTTCTTCCCTGCTTTTTGTGGTGCTTCCTCCTTTGAATTGTGTTGCTCCTTTAATTCTGGCAGCCGTTTTAAAACAGAAAAACCAGCTTATCAAAGAAATCGTTTCCGTCCAGATTCTTTGGACTATTTTAGCGCCTGTCGTTTTTATGCTTGGCATATTTCTGAAACTCGGAAGGAAATTCACTTTGGTACTAATGATTGCAATTGTGCTGTCAAATGTATTTATCATACTGCGTAATGTGGCAGAAATAGATAAGAAAAAGAAGCTGTACTATCGGTTGAAATTCAATATAATATAACCTTGTCAGGTACATTGTCGGGTTTTTGTCGGGTTGATTTTTAGGTATATAAAACGATAATGCCCAACCTTTGCGAAAAATTACGGCAATGAATAAATCTGGCTATTTTACATTCTTTTTACTCTTTGCCCTTTTGCAAGGAAAGGCGCAGGTTGAAAAGACAAGTGAGTTATATAAAACTATTATGTCAAAAGACAGTCTGCTGTTCAACATAGGATTTAATACCTGCGATGTTTCGCAATTTGAAAACCTGATGAGTGAAAAATTAGAATTCTTTCATGACATTGATGGCATATCTGATAAAAAGAAATTTCTAAAAGACTTTAAAGGCGGTTTGTGCCGCAATCCGAAAAATTATCAGGCGCGGAGAGAGTTGCTTCCGGGTAGTACAGAAATTTATGCGCTTTATGAAAAGGCAAATGGAGGAAAATTATATGGTGCACTACAGACAGGAATACATCAGTTTTTTGAAAAAGAAACCGGGCAGCCTGAAAAAATTGGTAGCTCGGCCCGATTCAGCCACCTCTGGCTTTTGGAAAATGGTGAATGGAAACTCGTAAAATCCTACAGCTATGAACACGTTACAAAACAATTGGAATCAGCAGCCGCCCCGGTATTTGATGATGATATAGCTGTTGAAGAATGGCTAAAAAATAACAAAGTGCCTGTATTAGGTCTCGGGATAATCAAAAACGGGGAGCTGCAACAGCTAAAGGTTTTTGGAGAAATCAAACCCGGAGTTCCGGCGCCTTATAATACCATTTTTAACGTAGCATCACTAACCAAGCCTGTAACCGCAATGGTAGCGCTAAAATTGGTCAGTTTAGGGAAATGGGATTTAGATAAGCCCATTTACAATTATTGGACAGACCCGGATATAACCAAAGACCCGAGAAGTAAAAAAATCACAACCCGGCATGTCCTAAGCCATCAAACCGGATTCCCGAATTGGCGATGGATGAATGCGGATAAAAAACTAAGTTTTCTGTTTGAACCCGGAAACGGTTACCAATATTCCGGCGAGGGATTTGAATATTTGCGTAGAGCTTTAGAAAATAAGTTCCATAAAAGCCTGCAACAGCTGGCATCTGAATTGATTTTCCAACCTTTGAAAATGGATGAAACGAGTTATGTTTGGAATAAAAATACGGACGAATCAAGATATGCCTTAGGTTATGATAAGGAACTAAAACCCTATGCGATTGGAAAACACAATTCGCCCAATGCCGCAGATGATTTACTGACGACTGTTGAAGATTACGGTAAATTTCTGGCAGGTGTAATGAATGGCGAATTAGTGAAAGAATCGGTTTTTAATGAAATGGTAACTCCGCAAACGGCAAGCGAAAGGAGCAAACACTTTGGATTGGGTTTTGAAATTTATGATTTGGAAAATGGAGAATATGCCCTGGCACATGGCGGTGCTGATTTAGGGGTTAGGACAATGGCATTCATCCTGCCCAAAACAAAACAGGCGTTGCTGATTTTTACCAATTCCGATGTTGGTTGCAATCTTTATGAGGTCTTAGTAAAACACTATCTCGGTAAATATGGAGAAAAGATTATAGATATTGAGACAAAGTAAAAAATGGTCAGCCGAATCCGAAGATACAGAAGTCAAAAATAAAAATCCTGCAGCATAAATTGCTATAGGATTTTTATTTTTGGGAAAAACGGGGGGATTATTTTTTTGCCAGTTTGATTGCATTAAGTTTGCGTCCTTCAACTTCAGGAACTAAAAGATAAATCCCTTGCTGCCATGATGAAGAATCGATATTAATATTTTGAGAAACATCATTAGCTGCATAGGATTTAGTGAAAACTTCTCTACCGTCAATAGAATAAATACGCAATACAGTATCGCCTGGCTCATTCAGTTTTAGGTTTAAATTTTCAGTAAACGGATTTCCTAATACAGAAATTCTTTTAGTGAAAAGGAAATCCTGAGTGTCCAAATCAAAACCGGTGCTGAAAATAATCTGCCATGAGTTCAGGCTTCCTGTATCTTCTTCACCATTGTCATATAAAGTCATTGTCCAGTTGCCGTTTACTACCACACCATTTAAGAAGGTGCTCAGGTTGCATAAGGGAATGTCTGTAGGAAACGTAGATGCGCCGGCTGTTGGAGCATAGGAACCTGCAGGGATACTCTGGGTTGAGCCAGGAGTGGCAACATTAATGGTTGTCGTATTGGCCGCATTAAAGCTCAGGATATTGCCAGATGCAAAATCCGAACTATCGCCGCAACTGGTGTCAGATGTGGCTCCCATCCTTTTAATCAGAGCGCAGGACGCACCACTTGGAGTTCCTAATTTGGCAACAACATCTCCCAGCCAAGTATGAACCAGGTCCAGGTTGATTGTAACCTTTGTAGGGTCGGTAATGGCAGGCGTAAGAGGGACATTGATAGTCGTTACTACGTTGCCAATACTAGTTGCGCCCGAAGCACAGCTTGTGCCAGCACCATCAGGAATAGGCGTTACCGTATTAAAAGAATAAGTCTGGGCAGAAGCTAGTCCGCAAGACATCAAAAAGAAAAAAAGTAGTTTTGTTTTCATAGATACAATATTTAAATTAATAATAAAACTCATTACAGCATTGGTTCTGTAATTCATAGGGGAAATTTTATTTGGAACAGATAGTGGTATTTTCTGTATTTAAATATTTATTTCAGGAAATTAAGGCAAAGGTAAATTAATTTATTGTAAATTAACTAATTAAGTGAATTAAATATTTAAATTTTGCATTTTTACCTTATTTTGTTTAACGATTGTAAATAAATACTTGTTTTTATATAATTATGATGTTATTTCCTTAAATTTGAAATCTTTAATTACATTCTACACTTAATGCAAAATCCCTTAAATATTGCAATTGTAGGCTCTGGTCTTGTGGGTTCGCTTTTGGCAATATACCTTAGAAAAGCAGGTCATTCTGTTCATGTATATGACCGCAGCCCCGATATTAGAAAAATTCAATTTTCCGGACGTTCGATAAATCTAGCCATGTCACACAGGGGATGGAAAGCTCTTGATGGAGTTGGAGTAGGAGATGCAGTACGGGCAATTTCTATCCCAATGGATAAAAGAGCAATTCATTTAAAGGATAAGCTCAATTTTCAGCCCTATGGCAAGGAAGGTGAAAGTATTTATTCCATTTCAAGAGGAACCCTCAACAGAAAAATGATTGATTTGGCTGAAGAAGTGGGAACAAAATTTTTCTTTGAAAAGAAAATCTGGGACGTTACACTGGCAGATGCCACACTGCATATTGGAGAAACAGAAAGAGGCGAATGGGAAGCCGTAAAATATGATGTTGTTTTTGGTGCTGATGGTGCTTTTTCCAGAATCCGCCATAGAATGCAACGACAAAGCATGTTTGATTATTCCCAGGAATTTCTGCAAACTGGATATAAAGAATTAAACATACCGCCAAATCCTGATGGGACGCACAGGCTGGATAAAAACTCATTTCACATTTGGCCGCGGGGAGATTATATGCTTATTGCACTCCCTAATCTGGATGGAAGTTTTACCTGTACGCTTTTCATGCCATTTGAAGGCGAGAACTCTTTTGCATCGCTCACGGACAGGGAAAAGGTGGAAAGCTTTTTTGAAAAAAACCTGCCGGACACCGTTGACGTTATTCCAAATCTGGCCGAAGACTTTTTCAAAAACCCAACCAGTACTTTGGTAACTATGAAATGCTATCCGTGGACTTATGGGGACAAGGTAGCGCTGATTGGAGATGCCTGTCATGCTATCGTACCATTTTACGGACAGGGGATGAATGCAGGTTTTGAAGATATAACCGTGTTGAATGACTTTATGGAGCAATTCGGAAACGATTGGGAACGTATTTTCAAAGAATATGAACAAAGCAGAAAACCAAATGCTGATGCAATAGCTGAATTGTCCTATAGAAATTTCATGGAAATGAGTTCTAAAACGGCTGACGAAAAATTCCTGCTTCAGAAAAAAATAGAAAAAAGATTTTCAGACAAATATCCTGACAAATGGTTGCCATTATACAGCAGGGTCACTTTTAGTCTGGATCCCTATTCTCAGGCTTTGGAAGTAGGTGATTTTCAAAATCAGCTTATGGAAGAAGTTTTGAAAATGGACAATATCGAAGCAAAATGGGACAGTCCTGAAGTAGAAGAAAGAATTTTGGAACTGCTAAACAGAAAAACCAAATAAATACGTAATCAACGTACCAATAAAAAACAGGGATTAATCATTACGATTTAATCCCTGTTTTTTTATAAATACATTTTACTCCTAATTATCTACTTTTTTAGTAACCGGCTTGATGAGTACCCTTAGTGTTGAGTCATTGCTGAAATAGCTAAAAGCCCAATTCACAAAAATGGTAAGTTTGTTTTTTACACTCAGAATGAGCATTAAGTGTACAAACATCCAGGTAAACCATGCAAATCGTCCCTGAAAGCTAAAACTTGGCAGGTCAACCACCGCTTTCCTTTTTCCAATCGTGGCCATTGAACCTTTATCGTGATATTCGTATTCTTTTAAAGGCTTGTTTTTTGCCAGAAGCTTAAAGTTTTTAGCCAGAACTTTTGCCTGTTCGTTTGCTACTGCTGCCAATTGCGGATGACCATTTACATATTTGGGAGTAGTCATATAGGCAATGTCTCCAATAGCAAAAACATCTTTTAGGTTTTCTATTTCATTAAAACGGTTAACAATAAGTCGGTTGCCTCGTGTAATGGCGGTTTCCGGAATACCTTCAATTTGATTGCCGGTTACGCCTGCCGCCCAGATAACATTTTTGGCTTCTATTGTTTCTCCATTTTTCAATCGGACGGTTCGCCCGTCATAATTTTCAACCACAGTGCCGGTTTTAACGATAACCCCAAGCTGCTCCAAGTATTTCCGGGATGCTTTTTTAGAATCGTCGCTCATGGCATTTAAGACATTAGGAGAACCTTCCAGTAAATACACCGTAAGTTTTGAAAAATCCTTATCCGGATAATCCTTAGGCAAAATATTCTTCTTCATCTCTGCCAAAGCTCCGGCTAATTCTACTCCGGTTGGCCCTCCGCCTACAATTACAAAATTGAGTATGTATTGCAGTTCTTCCGGACTTTTTGTAATGACGGCATCTTCAAATGTCTGAAGTATGCGGTTTCTAAGCTGAATTGCTTCCGGAACCGATTTCATAGGAAAGGCACAATGTTCCAAATCCTTGTTCCCAAAATAATTGGTTCGGCAGCCATAAGCCAGTACCAGATAATCATAAGAAAAATCTCCGATAGAAGTTTTCAGGCATTTTTTATCCGCCTCAACAGACAAAACATCTGCAATTCTGATTTTTACGTTTTTGGAACGTTGGAAAACTTTTCGAAGCGGAAAAGAAATACTTGCCGGTTCAAGCCTTGCTGTAGCCACCTGATATAATAGCGGCTGGAATTGGTGATAATTATTACGGTCAATTAAGTATACTTCGTAGCCGGTATTTTCGAGGTCTTCAGCAAGGGTAAGTCCTGCAAATCCGGCTCCTACAATAATGATTCTTTTTTGGGTTTCCATACAGGTTTCATTTGTATGTAAAGTTACCAAATTTAAAAGGGTTAGTCTTCTCTATTAACTTTTTCTAAAGAAAAAGCAGGCAGGCAGACCGACAGGTATTCGCAAGGTTCGTCAAACGGATTGGAATACTGTACTCTGGCATTTTTTTCAATCTTAATCGATTGTCCTGCTTCCAAAATTAGAGTTTCGCCTTCAATAATAAACTGCTTTTTACCTCTTATAATATAGGTATACTCATCAAATTCGGGAACCTGAAATGGTTCGCTCCATTTTGGAGGCGCAACCATATGCGCAATAGAAACATCTGAATTGTTATTGGTGGCATTCCCGAAATGCTCTTCGATTAGTTTGCCGTCGTTTGTAGGGACAACAAAAGGGCTTTTTTGCAGGGTGTATTTTTTCATTATTTCTTAAATATAAAGTAAACCGCCAGAATAAGGAATACAAAACCTACGGCATGATTCCATCTGAAAGTCTCGTTCTTGAAAAACAGCAGTGAGAAAATTACAAAAATCACTAAAGTGATGACTTCCTGGATCACCTTGAGCTGCATTAAAGAAAATGGACCGCCATTTCCGTTAAAACCTATTTTGTTGGCAGGAACCTGAAAGCAATATTCGAAAAGAGCCAGCCCCCAGCTTATCAAAACAATAGTTATTAATCCGGCATTCTCGAACCATTTCAATTCCTTAAATTTTAAATGACCATACCAGGCCAGGGTCATAAAAATATTAGATAGCACCAACAGTCCTATCGTGATAAAGCTTTTCATTTATTTTTTAAATATTTTAGTGAGCACCCCAAAAAAGCCTCTTATAAAAGTAGCGCTAGTGACTACCTTAATAATACTTTTCGTCGTTTGACTCATCGGTTCGTTTGCGGCTTCCTTTTCTTGTTTTGCCTCTTGCTCTTTTTGGGCGGTTTCGGCAGCTTGCTGTTGGCTTTCCTGTATTTTTTTGGTCAGCATCTCATAAGCGCTTTCCCTGTCAATAACTTCATTATACTTCCGGGTTAACTTGGAACTGTTGTTGATTTCCCCAATCTCGGCATCAGTCAAAACATCCATACGGCTCATAGGTGCCCGCATCATAGTGGCAGCCAACGGCGTTGGAATTCCCTTTTCATTTAATGCGGTTACCAAGGCCTCACCCGTTCCCAGTGAAGTCAATAATTCATCGGTCTTATAATATTCTGAAATAGGATAGTTTTCAGAGGTCATCTTAATAGCCTTTCTGTCATTGGCAGTAAAAGCCCTTAAAGCATGCTGGATTTTTAATCCCAACTGCGCCAAAACAGAACTTGGAACATCCATAGGATTCTGGGTAACAAAGTAAATCCCAATCCCTTTGGAACGAATCAGTTTCACGATGGTTTCAATCTGGTCAAGCAGAGCCTTGCTGGCCTGATTGAAAATTAAATGCGCCTCGTCAATGAAAATAACCAGTTCCGGTTGTCCGGAATCGCCCTGTTCCGGCATCACATTGTAGATTTCTGCCAGAAGACTCAACATAAAAGTAGAGAAAAGTTTTGGCTTGTCCTGAATATCGGTCAGGCGGATAATGTTTACATACCCTTTCCCGTTTTCGTCAATCCGCATCAGGTCATTGACATCAAATGATACTTCACCAAAGAAAATATCGGCACCTTGTTGCTCCAGCTCAATTATTTTTCTAAGAATAGTACCGGTAGTTGAAGTGGAAATCTTGCCGTAATGCTCTTCAATTTCGGCTTTGCCCTCTTCAGTAATATAATTGATTACCTTTTTAATGTCTTTCAGGTCAAGCAATGGCATCTGGTTGTCGTCACAATACTTAAAGATTACGGCAACGACCCCAGCCTGTGTATCGTTAAGATCTAATATTCTTGAAAACAATACCGGTCCGAATTCCGAAACGGTGGCACGCAAGCGAACTCCATTTTGTTTGGACAGTGTCAGCAATTCCACCGGAAATCCCGATACCTGATAAGGAATATTTATTTTGGAATGACGTTCTGTAATAAATGGCTGTTCAACGCCTGGTTTGGCTATACCGCTAAAATCTCCTTTGATGTCCATCATCAGAACCGGTATGCCTAATAATGAAAGCTGTTCAGAAAAGACCTGTATCGTTTTTGTTTTTCCTGTTCCCGTTGCTCCGGCAATAAGACCGTGGCGGTTTAAGGTTTTTAAAGGGATTTTAATGTGTGCATCCGGGAGTGCTTCTCCGTTAAAAATAGCGCCACCCAACGTGATGCTTTCTCCTTTTGTAGCATAACCCGTGTTAATATGACTGATGAAGTCTTCTTTGGAAGCCATGAGCAAAAAAATGTTTAGGATGAATAGAAATGAACAAATATTTACAAATTTAGGATTGTTTTTATTTATTGCTACAAAATATACCTTAAATAATTGGCATATAATTTTAATATTAGGGAGTGTAATAAAATTATCATTATGAAGTTATAATTCAACGCTATAAAACAGAGTTTGTTAGGGCTGAAACAGGCTGTTTTTTTGATAAAATTGACTTAAGTTGTTTTAAACCAGAGAAATATCTCTTTTTTTGAAACTAATTATTTTAAATTTCTTATTATTTATTCGTTAAGATTGTAATAATATATAGTTAAGACGGAATAAAAAACAGCAATTTATTTTTTTTTATCCACTAAAAATATAAATTTGTCGTTCTTATAAAATATCTAGGGATAAATAAATTTATCTATTACCAAAATTAAATTCTAAAAATTAAAAAACTAAAATTAAAAAAAATGGCACAGGCATCAAACGCAAAGGTTCAAAACAATGGAGGAAGCAAAAGCTCTAACTTATTTGCAGGATTGACGATTTTATTTTGTATTGTAATTGGATTTCTAGTATGGCAGTTTATAATGGGAGACGGTTCTCACTTCCAAGGAGGAGTTAACACAGGACAGCCATTACAAGGTGATTACTTAGGAATGGTTTACAAAGGAGGATATATCGTTCCTGTATTGATGGGATTACTATTAATGACAATCGTATTCTCATTCGAAAGATTTTTTGTGATCTCTAAGGCGGCAGGAAAAGGTGATGTTGAAAAATTTGTAAAAAGCGTTCAAGGTCAGATTTCATCTGGAGATATCCAAGGTGCATTAGATGCTTGTGATAAGCAACAAGGTTCTGTTGCAAACGTAGTAAAAGCAGGTTTGATTAAATACCAGGAAGTTAAAAGAGAGAACTTCGATACTGAAAAAGCATCTGAAGTAATCCAAAAAGAAATAGAGCAGGCTACTTCATTAGAAATGCCAATGCTTGAGAAAAACTTGACTATCCTTTCTACATTGGTATCTTTAGGTACATTATTAGGATTGATGGGAACGGTATCGGGGATGATTAAAGCGTTCGCCGGATTGGCAACTTCTGGAACTCCAGACCAGGCAGAATTGGCAAACGGTATCTCTGAAGCGCTTATCAACACATTGACAGGTATTACAACTTCAGCTCTTGCGGTTGTGGTTTACAACTACTTTACTTCTAAAATTGATACATTGACTTATTTTATTGATGAGGCTGGTTTTACTATCACTCAGGCTTACAGAAGAGCTACAAACCGTGACTAATTAAAATAAGTTTCATAATATTAAAGCTATGGGAAAGGAAGTTTCTCCTTCTCGGCTTTGATTAAAAAAGTAAAAACAATGGCTAAAATAAAATTGTCAAAGAAAAGTTCCAGAATTGACATGACTGCGATGTGTGACATGGCATTCCTTCTTCTGTCCTTTTTCATTATGACAGCTACAGCAAAAGTCCCTGAAGCTTTGCCAGTAGATACCCCGGCCTCAACGGTTCAGACTAAATTGCCGGAAGAAAATCTAGCTACCTTAACAATTGGTAAAGAGAAAGTGTTTTTTGGTGTAACCGGAAGAGCAACCAGAGAGGAAACTCTGAAAAGAATGGGAGAAAAATACAATATCCAATTCTCAGACACAGATAAAAAGAAATTTGCACTTATTGACGGTTTTGGAGTTGATATCAGACAGATGAAACAGTTGATTGATATGAAAAACGAACAAAGAATGAAAGAAGGGGTGCAACCTGGAATTCCTTTTGATTCGCTCAATAATCAATTAGCTGACTGGGTAAAAACTGCAAGAGAAGTAGTTAAGGATATGGATGGTAAAGATTTGGATATCGCTATAAAAGGTGATGCTAAAGAAGAATACCCAACAGTAAAAAAAGTTTTAGATATTCTGCAAAAGCAAAATAAGAATAACTTTTTCCTGGTTACTGGTCTAAGAAGTGATGATTTTTAATAAAATAATATATTCGTAAGAAATGGCAGAATTAAATACTGGCGACGGCGGTGGTAAAAAAGGCGGTGGCAAAGTAAGAAGTAAAAAAGCAAATCCTTCGGTTGACTTAACGGCTATGGTGGATTTGGCATTCTTATTGATTACCTTCTTTATATTAACAACTACGTTGTCGAAGCCTCAATCAATGAATTTGGCAATGCCGGATGAGCCTAAAAAAGATGATCCGGTTCCGCCAGAAACACCAGCCTGGAGAACCCTGACATTAGTGTTAGGTTCTAACGATAAATTGGTTTGGTATAGTGGTAGATTTGACGGACCGCCTTTGGACGGACCGGTTGCTACCGGATATGGAAAAACAGGAGTAAGAGATTTGATCCTTAATAAAAAGGCAGCAGTTGATGCAAAAAACAAAGCAGACGGTGCTGATATTGAAAAAAGTGGTATTACCATTATCATAAAACCAAGTAAGAAATCAAATTATAAAAATTTGGTTGATATTCTGGATGAGATGGCTATTACAAAAGTGAAAAAATATGCGATTGTTGACATAACAGATGCAGACATTAAATTTTTGGAAGACAATAAAATTTATTAGTCTGATTCATTAAAATCTAAAAACATTAAAATATGTCAAATTCAAAATTAGACTTATTCGAACAAAGCTGGATTGAAAATGTTTTTGAAGGCAGAAACAAAAGCTACGGTGCGTATGAATTACGTACCAATAGCGGAAAGAGAACCTTAAAGGCATTGGCTATTGGTGCAGTTATATTTTTGTTCATGGTTTGCATTCCAATCATTTCTAAATTCATTTCTGAAAATATGACCAAAGAAGAGGAAGTATTAGACGAACAGGTGGTTTTGGTTAATGTGCAGGAGCCAATAAAGAAGGAAGAGATTATTGTTGAGCCGGTTGTTCAAAAACAGACTCAGAGTAATGTAGACATTCAAAAATACGTACCACCGGTTGTTGTAGACAAACAGGTCGTAAGAGAAGAAGTTGCCGTTGTGGAAGAGCTTAAAAAAACAGGTTCTGAAACAGTAAAGGCAAAAGAAGGTGGGGAAGTAGTTCTTGATGGTACACAAAGTGAAATCAAAGTAGATGCTGAAGTAATTGAGGAGGATCCGAACAAAATTTATACATCCGTACAAGTTTTACCGGAATTCCCTGGAGGTATCGCAGGTTTCTATGCTTATGTAAAAAAGAATTACAGAATCCCTGAAGTAGATGACGATGTAAGCGGTAACGTAATCGTAAACTTCGTTGTTGAAAAAGATGGTAGCCTTACAGACATCAAAGTTGTAAGAGACTTAGGTTATGGAACAGGTAAGGAAGCAATCAGAATGTTGAAATCAGCTCCAAAATGGAAGCCTGGTATCCAAAATGGTAAAGCAGTGCGTGTTTCATACAACCTTCCGATCAAATTAGTGATCAAATCGAATTAATGGACGGTAGTAAGTACAGGACCAATAAAGATCAGAAATCGCTCCTCGGGCGATTTCTTCTTATTTTAGGAATGCTGTTTTTTTTGATGTATTTTGTCATGGGTATGGCTATTATCTTTTGGAAAGACATACCAATCGAAATGCCTAAACCCTACAGAATAGCTTTCGGATTACTGCTAATCGTATATTCTTTTTTTAGATTTATACGTTTTATCAAAAAAGACCAACAATAAAACATTTGTACAAATGCCAAAATATCTAAGATTTCTATTATATTCTTTTGGATTTATAATGACAATTTTCTTTATTGATTCTTGTGCAGACAAGAAGAAAAAAGAAGATCAGGCGGCTACGTTTTATGTTGATGAAACCGTCATGCCAATGATGGATGACCAGCTTGCCGTTTTTCATAGCGAAAGAACAGAAAAGATAAATCTGGTTCCCAAAACAGAAGGAGCCATCCTTGACCTTTTAAAAAATGATACAACAAAACTGGTAGTGATGTCGAGAGTTTTGTCAAAAAGTGAAGAGAAAAGATTTACAGATAAAGGCATTGTTCCGAGAATAACCCAAATTGCAATTGACGGTGTTGCTCTCATTGCCAATAATAAAGCAAAAGATTCGGTTATCGATTTGCAAAATGTTATCGATTTTATGAATGGAAAACCGGTTGCTTCTATCAAGGGGCTGGTTTTCGATAATGCCAACTCAAGCACTATTGACTTTCTAAGCAGAAAAGCGTCGGTGACTAAAGTAGACAGCAAAAATATCTTTGCTTTAAAATCAAATAATGATGTTATCAAATACATCAGTGAAAATGAAGGCTATATTGGTGTTATTGGGGTGAATTGGATGACACAGCCTATGCCGGACATGTTGAATTCCACAACCAATGTTAAGGTTTTGGCAGTCAAAAATGTTAAAAGTGAACCTAATTCATCAGCCTATTACAAACCTAGTCAAACCAATCTGGCAGAGGGATTATATCCTCTGACGCGCAAAATCTATATGTTAAATTATGAAGGTTCTGTTGGTTTGGGTATGGGTTTTGCAACTTTTGTTGCAGGAGACGTAGGACAGAGGATCGTTTTAAAATCTGGACTGGCTCCTGTCAGGCTGGCTTTACGGGAAGTAAAAGTTAGAAAAGACATCGAAAATAAATAAAAATTATAAAGAACGAAGAAATGAAAAAAATTAAGTTTATCAGTTTGTCGTTATTGTTTTTCGGAACTGCTGTTTTTGCTCAGGATTTAGAGCAGGCCAAAAAAGCAATCGACGCGGAACAATATCAAAAAGCCAAAACAATCCTTAAATCACTAATCGCATCTAGTCCTGATAAAGGGAAAAATTATTTTCATTTAGGAGAAGTTTACCTTGCTTTGGATAATGCAGATTCTGCAAAGATTTATTTTGACAAAGGAATCGTTGCCAAAGATAATGGTAATTTCAATTATATCGGATTAGGAGAAATCAGTTTGGATAACGGAAACGTGTCAGAAGCAGAAGCTAATTTCAATAAAGCAATCGCCAATTTGAAAAAGAAAGATGCGGAAGAATTTCTATACATAGGTAGAGCCTATATAAATTCTGAAAAGCATGATTATAAAAAAGCAATAACTTCTTTAAAGAAAGCAATTGCTGTTGACTCTAAATATGCACAGGCTTTCTTGAGTCTGGGTGATGCTCAATTTGGGGATGCTGATGTTAACAGTGCCTACAGTTCCTACAGAACTGCCTATGATTTGGATAATTCATTATTGCGTGCTAAAATGCAGTTAGGTGTGATTACAAAAAATGCCAAGGCTTTCCCGGAAGCAATAGCAGCTTTTAACGAAGTAATCAAATTAAATGCAAACTATGGTCCTGTTTACCGTGAGTTAGCCGAGACCTATTATTTCTGGAGTACCAGCGACACATCAAAACGTGCAGAATACATCAAAAAGGCATTAGAGTATTATGAAAAATACATGAGCCTTACGGATTATTCTCTTGACTCAAGAATGCGTCATGCTGACTTCCTGATTCTTGCTAAAGATTATGAAGCTTTGCAGAAAGAAGCGCAGGCAATGCAACAGTTGGATAAGGTAAACCCTAGAATCTACAGATATTTAGGTTATGCAGCTTATGAAAACAAAAACTATGATGAAAGTATCAAAGCATTGAATGACTTCCTGGCAAAAGTTGACCCAAAAAGAATCAGTGCAAGAGATTACCTTTTCCTGGCAAAAGCAAAATTAGGTAAAGCAATTTCTGCAGAAGGTGCTATCACAGATAAAGCTCAGTTTGACAGTGCAATGGCTGACTTAACAAAAGCAACTGACATTGATCCGGCTATTGGTTCTGAATTTAGTGATTTAGGAGTGTCATTATACAAGCAAAAACTATATCTGGAATCCACTAAAGTTTTTGAAGCGGCTACAAAAGCACCAAATTCTAAAAATGCGCTTCTTGACAATTTCTACCTTGGAAACGCAGTTTTGTTTTATGTGGCAAACGACTTGAAAACCGATGCAGAAAGAAACAAACCGGAAGTACAGGAATTGCTTAAAAAAGCAGATACAGCCTATGCAGCTGTAGTTGCTGGTTCGCCAACAACTCAGGATGCACATCTGAACAAAGCAAAAATCAATAGATTTATTCTTGGTCCGGAAGCTAAAGAAGCTGCTGTTGCTGCGTACCAAAAATATATTGAAGTAGTACACGCGAAAGGCGAAGCAGAATTAGCCAAAGAAAACGTGAAATCAGGTTTGATTGGAGCTTATTCTTATATTGGTTCACACTACGCAATATCTGATAAGGTAAAAGCAAGAGAATATTTTGAAAAGGCTTTGGCGTTAGATCCAACCAGCCAATATATCAAAGAATCTCTTGACGTATTGAAAAAATAATAAAACAATAGTTTTAAAAACCGGCACACATGCCGGTTTTTTTATACCTGTTTGGAATTATCATAAACTTTTGTTTAAAGGCTTATTTTTAAAAACTGCAATCCAAAATCAAATCCGTATCTTTGCAGACTATTTTTAAAGATGATGTTGAAGAAAGAATTACAAATCGCTGTTGAAAAAGGGGTAATGCTTCCTTTGATGGAAGAATTTTATACCATTCAGGGCGAAGGATATCACACAGGAACGGCAGCTTATTTTATACGTGTTGGCGGATGTGATGTAGGATGTCATTGGTGTGATGTTAAAGAAAGCTGGAATGCAGAATTGCACCCGCCAACAGCAATTGAAGCAATAGTAGAGAATGCAAAAAAATATGCAAATACTGTTGTCGTGACAGGTGGCGAACCCCTGACCTGGGATATGGGACCGCTGACACAAAAACTGAAAGAAAAAGATTTAAAAGTACATATTGAGACTTCGGGAGCCTATCCGCTTTCCGGAACCTGGGATTGGATTACGCTTTCTCCCAAAAAAAATAAACTCCCTACCCAAACAGTCTATGACAATGCAAGCGAATTAAAAGTAATTGTCCACAACAAACACGATTTTATCTTTGCAGAGGAACAGGCAGAAAAGGTTAATAAAGATGCCATACTGTTTCTACAGCCGGAATGGAGCAAGAAAGAAGCAATGACACCTTTGATTGTTGACTATGTAATGAATAATCCAAAATGGAGAGTGTCGCTTCAAACGCATAAATATTTGAATATTCCTTAGGAGTTATGGATAATTGGGTAAAACAAGTATTTATTCTTTTAGTTTTATTATTTTTATCATCTGATGTCCGTTCTCAGGAATTATTAATGGATACGGAAGATATATACGGAGCGGAAATTTCACAATATCCCGAATTTCCAGGAGGCATGGAAGAGTTTTTCAATTTTTTCAATAAAGAATTTAAAGCTCAGAATTCAAAAACAGAAAATAAGAATCTGGTTTCGTTTAATGTAGAACCAGATGGGAGTATAAAAAAAATCAAGCTTTTGCAATTTTCAGATATCGAAACCGGAGAAGAAATCATAAGGGTGTTGAAAATGTCACCCAAGTGGAAGCCGGCAATGAAAAATGGAAAAGCGATTAGTGTAGAGATGAAAATTCCAATCGTATTTACATCTCACAGATAAATAACAACCATTAAAACAAATAAAATGAAAAAGTTAGTAGTAACATTTGCATTTGTATTAGCAACTCAAATTGGGTTTGCACAAGATGCAGCTTTTAAAAATGATGTAAAAAAAGTAATTGAGATGACAGGCGCATCTGCTCAGATTGATGTGGCAAAAAAACAAATCCTGGGAATGATTCCGGAAGCAAAACAGGCAGCATTCTTAAAAGATTTTGATGCAACAATGCCATCTTATTTTGATAAAGTTGCTGATGTTTATATGAAAGAATATACACATGCAGAGATTAAAGAAATGATTAAATTCTATGAAACTCCACTAGGAAAAAAAATAACTTCCAAAGCAGGAGTCCTGACTGAAAAAACTATGGAAGCGGCTCAGGCCTGGGGTGTAGAATTGCAAAGCATCATGATGAAATACATGCAGTAATACATTATATTTTATATACAAAACCCAAATTTATATTTGGGTTTTTTTATACCTTTTTTACCCATGAAACAGCTTTTCCTACTTGATCCATCCATCACTTTTTTAAATCACGGTTCCTTTGGCGCCTGCCCCAAACCGATATTTGAGGAATATCAAAGACTCCAATTGGAATTGGAAAATGAACCCGTTTATTTCATCCAGAAAAAAGCGGAGACATATTTGAAAAAAGCAAAAGAAAAACTGTCAGGATATATAGGCTGCCAACCCGAAGATTTCTTTTTTACACCCAATCCAACTGTTGCCATTAATACAGTTATGAGAAGTCTGAACCTTCAGCCGGGTGATGAAATCCTTGCTACAAATCATGAATATGGGGCAATGGATAAAACATGGGCTTATTTTTGTAAAAAAACAGGAGCAAAATATGTACGCCAATCTATTTCCCTGCCAATAGTTTCAAAAGAACAACTATTGGAAGATTTTTGGGAAGGCTATAATTCCAATACCAAAGTTGTTTTTATAAATCAGATTTCCAGTGCAACGGCGCTCATTTTTCCGGTCAGGGAAATTTGTAAGAAAGCCCAGGAATTGGGATTGATAACTATTGTTGATGGGGCACATGTTCCGGGGCATATTCCTTTAAATATTGAAGAGATCGATGCTGATTTTTATACAGGAACATTACACAAATGGATGCTGGCACCAAAAGGGAGTTCGTTTTTGTATGTAAAAAAAGAATTTCAGGACGATTTGGATCCGTTGGTGGTGAGCTGGGGCTATGATAACGAAACAATAGCCGGGACACAATTTCTTGATTATCATGAATACCAGGGCACTAGAGATATCTCTTCTTTTTTATGTACGCCGGCAGTTGTTGATTTTCTCGAAAGAAATAATTGGAACGAAGTAGCAGAAAATTGCAAAGAAATAGTTTTGAATAACTACCAGCGCTTTTGCGATTTGCTAAATACAACCCCAATATGTCCTATTACAAAAGAATTTTTAGGACAAATGGCAAGTATTCCGGTCAGCACAGACGAACCTCAAAAGCTAAAAGAACTGCTTTTTGAAAAATACCAAATCGAAATACCGGTTATGCCACTAAATGGGGATTTTTATATACGATATTCAATAAATGCCTATAATTCACAGGAGGATTTAGACAGGCTTTATGAAGTCTTACAAGAAATCATAGAAACAACCAATTTAGTAAAAACTTAAAGAGTCAGCCTGGCGAGATAGTCATAATGATCGCCTTCAAGAACCAGTTCGCATTGCAAACCATTGGCAAGTGCGGCGTTTTGTAATGTATTATAGTCAACATACAGCCAATCAAAAGGTTTTTCTTCTTCCTTCTTATAATAGACGGTAAAAGTAATTTCACCATAATAGTCTCTTTCAGTCGGAATCCATTTTCCACCGTCTTCATCTTCGTCAAACATATAAATGATGTCAGAAGAGTCGATAAGAATTTGTCCTGTTGGTGTCAATAAAGATTTCAGCTGTTGCAGAAAGTCAGACATATTATTTAACCTGCCGCAAATTCCTGTACCATTCATCAGAAGCAGTATGGTGTCAAACTTGTTTTCTGAATTATTGGAATCCAATTGCATCACATCCTGAACTTTTGCATTGTCAAGGCCTCTTAATCGACAGGCTTGAATTGCATTGGCAGAAATATCAATAGGAAGAACCTCCAATTTTTTTATATCCCGAAGGTATAAACTATGACTTCCGGCTCCACAACCTACATCCAGTACTTTTCCCTTTGCCAGGTTCATTGCTTTTTTTTCAATTTTTGGCATAGTAGAATAATTTCGGAACAAATAGGCAACGCTCATTTCATCGGCTTCAGAAATTGAAGTTTCAGTAATCAGGTTTTCCGGAGAGTTGTTTGTCTGATAATCTAATATGGCTTTTCCAAAAAGGTCTTTCATGATTTATAGTATAGTTTAAAAAGATAAGGAAGAAAGTGTAACTTTGTCCGCAAATAAACGAAGTTGGAACAAGTAATTAAAAATCTTCCAAAACTGGCCAAAGATAAGCATAACGAAAACAAGAAGTATTTCGATAAGCTTAAAAAGAAAGTGCCGAAGAATATTGATTATATCATGCAGGAATTGCACGATCAGGAATTTAAAAAAACAGATTGCCTGAAATGTGCCAATTGTTGCAAAACAACCGGGCCGCTTTTTACTCTTGCAGATATTGAGAGGATTTCCAAACATTTTCGGCAGAAGCCACAACAATTCATCGATCAGTATCTTCGGATTGATGAAGAGAATGATTACGTGCTTCAAAGTGTGCCGTGCATTTTTCTGGATGCTGAAAATTACTGTATGATTTATGACGTCAGGCCCAAAGCTTGCAGAGAATATCCGCATACGGACAGAAAAAAATTCCAGCAGATTTCTAACCTGACATTGCAGAATGTAGCAATTTGTCCGGCTGCTTATAATATTGTAGAAGAAATGAAAAAAAGAATGCCTTTGTAAAAACAATTGCTGTATGAAACACAAAAGAAATTTATTTTACATCTTTTTGGCTTCAGCCATTATTTCAGTTTTATTGGTTTTTGTCAACCAGGATGTTGTAGTTAGAGGTCTTTTCGATAAAATTATGGAGGCCGTTATTATGACAGCCCTGATATATATCGTTTTGATAGTACTTTACTTTTTGATGTTTATTGCAAAATCAGGTGCGAACAGGATTGCCAGAAAGCAAAAAAAAGACCTTACAAAGTAAGGCCGTTTATTAGACAAAGATATAATCTTCGGGAAGTTCGATTGATTCGTCAAATCGGCCACCTATGGCGTCAACAACATAATCGATCCCTCTTTTGATATATTCTAATATTTTTTCGACCCATTCCTTTGCGTTATGGAATAATTCAATGGCTTTGTCTACATAAGAATCAATCCATTCGAAAAATTCCTGCAGTTTGTCCATATAATCCAAAAGTAGTTGCGATGTATTCATTTTATAGCTATTTTATTAAGATTTAAATGCGACCGTTAAAAATAGCCGCACCTAAAAATACATATTTTCAGGAAGATTCCAATCAATAAATTTCATATTTTTTTCTTATTTTTTTGAAATCTTCAATTCCTTTTTCCCAGCTTTTTTTGATATCGGCTTCTGTCATTCCGGCCTCAATCTGTTCCTGTAGCTTTTTGGTTCCGGCCAATTTCGTAAAGAAAGGAATAAAAAACTTCGATTTATCAGCTGTAGTAGCATAGGCTTTCAAAAGCCATTTTAGTTCAATACCTTTTACTCTTGGAGCATTCGACAAATCTTCACCATAACATACTTTGCCATTATGTAACGGATCTTTTGAACCTAAATTAGGTTTAGGGATAAAACTAAAGTCGGTCTTTGGAAGAAAAGGAGAACCATATATCTGAAATTGCTTCTCTGTTCCTCTTCCCAGGCTTACATTCGTGCCTTCAAAAAAGCACAAGCTGGCATACAGGTTAATGGATTGGTCGTTTGGTAAGTTTGGAGAAGGCCTCACTGGGAGCGAGTAGCTCATATCCTTAGTGTAATTTACACACGGAACCACGCTCAATTCGCATTGAATTCCATTTTTAAGCCATTTTTCACCATTTATCATTTTTCCATATTCACCTATAGTCATGCCGTGAAGTACCGGAATCGTGTGCATTCCTATAAAACTCGAGTTCTCTTTTTCGAGTACGGGGCCATCAACGGTATTGCCGTTTGGATTTGGACGGTCTAAAATCAATAGTTTTATTTTATTTTCGGCACAAGCCTCCATTATATAATGTAAGGAAGAGATATAGGTATAAAAACGGGCGCCCACATCCTGAAGATCGAAAACCAGAATGTCTATCCCTGCCAATTGTTCCGGCTTTGGTTTTTTATTATCACCATAAAGGGAAATTATTGGAATTCCGGTTTTGGTGTCTTTTCCGTCTTTTATTAATTCTCCTGCATCAGCTGTGCCTCTAAATCCGTGTTCGGGAGCATAAATTTTGGTTACATTTATTTTGTTTTCAACCAGCCAATCGACCAGGTGCATAGATTTTGTTGCAGGTTCGGTGCGAAGCTCGTCTCTGTTTTTTGCATTAGAATTATAATTAACAATGCTGGTTTGGTTGGCAACAATACCAATGTTCTTGTGTTTTTTTAAAACGGGGAGATAAGTCATCCAGTCGTCAGCACCGGTTTTTATTTCAATTGCAGTAGAAGATTTGGAACTTTTGATTGTATCCTGAGCTTTTGGTTTTTCACTTCTTGCTTTTGTGTTAAATGAATTTCCGCAGGAAAGAATTGACAAAACCAAGAATAAAGCTGTATTTTTGAAAACCATATTTGATATCATACAAAATTGAATTTAGAATATTTTATAGCCAAAAGACTGATTGCTGCTAAAAATCATAAAAGTAGTATATCTGCACCAATTATAAAAATTGCGATTGCCGCTATTGCAATAGGTATGATCATGATGATCGTGTCTGTGGCAACAGGAATTGGATTGCAGCAAAAAATACGTGAAAAGGTTGCGGCTTTTAACGGACATATCATTATTACCAATTATGACGATAACCAATCCCAGGTAAGCATCAGTCCTATTTCTACCCATCAGGATTTTTATCCGAAGTTTAAAAGCGTAGATGGAATCAACCATATCCAGGCTGTTGCTACAAAAGCAGGAATCATCAGGACAGAAACTTCTTTTGAAGGTATTATATATAAAGGAGTAGGAAAAGATTACCAATGGAAGAATCTGGAGGAATATCTTGTTCAAGGTAAATTGCCGGATGTAATGCATAAATTGACACCGGATGTTTTAATATCAAGATATCTTGCTGACAGGCTCAATTTAAAAGTAGGCGATAAGTTCAATACTTTTTTCATGAAAGAAAACAGTAATCAGCTGCCTAACCTGAGAGTATTTGTAGTAGCAGGGATTTACAATTCCGGATTTCAGGAATTTGATGCTACCTATATAATAGGTGACATTCGTCATTTACAACGAATCAATAAATGGAAACCGGATCAGGTGGGTGCCTTTGAAGTTTTTATTGACGACTTTAATAAGATTGAGCAAAAAGGGCAGCAGGTTTATGATAATACCCAAAATAAAGAAGACGCATCCAAAACACTCGATACACAGACAATTTCTGAAAAGTACTATAATATATTTGAGTGGTTGCAGCTATTTGACTTTAATATAATTGTCATTATAGTAATAATGATTATTGTAGCGACCATTAATATGGTAGTTGCATTGCTGGTTCTTATATTGGAAAGAACCCAGATGATCGGAATACTCAAAGCAATAGGGGCAAACAATTGGTCAGTACGCAAGATATTTTTGTACAATGCCTTTTATTTAATTGTCCGTGGTCTGCTTTGGGGCAACGGTATTGGAATAGGTCTTATTATTATTCAGCAGCAATTCGGTATTATAAAACTAAATCCGGACAGTTATTATGTGAATGTCGCACCTGCCCATTTGGATTGGCTGTATATTTTATTGCTAAATGTAGGGACGTTGATTATCTGTCTGGCTGTTCTTTTGATTCCTTCCTATATAATAACGAAAATTTCTCCGGTGAAAGCGATCCGTTTTGAATAGGTTTATATAAGAAGAAAGTGTCTTTTGGAAGATTTCTGAAAGATTTTCTCTCTTATGTTCTTAAATAATGCTTTTTTCAGGCATTTTTTCAGGATGTTTTACCCGTCATTTAATATACTTTACAGCCCGCTTCCCTTGTTTTAGATGGTTTGTCGAATTTTGTTCTCAAAAATCTCAAAAAAAGTTCGACTATAGGCTTCTGTTTTCCAGCTCCTTGCAAAAAAGTTTGAAAAAAAGTTACGATAAAGCTTGCGGAAGCGGAAAAAGGTGCTACTTTTGCACCCGCAATAAAGGCGAAGTTCATAGGTAAATACTGGCAGGAAGCAGGTTTGAAAAAGGAATAAAAATTTCCAAAAATAAATTTGCGAGTTTCAAAAAAGGTTTTTACTTTT